>CAZMBS010000067.1:0-14336 GCA_964564295.1 uncultured Streptomycetaceae bacterium | reverse complement strand
AGGTTTTCCTCGAGATACTTGCGCCATGCCGCCGACTTCGCGATGCGGGCGAACAGATTTTCCCAGTAGGTCGCGGCATCGCGCGGCATGTCGGGCGGTCCGGCCACGCCGCGCGGCGTCGCATCCGCGCGCACGTCGAAGCCGGATTCCTGAAGCGTCGGCACGTCCGGAAATCCCGGCAGGCGCTTCGCGGCGATCTGGGCGAGCGCGCGCATGTTGCCGCTGCGCACGTGTTCGCCCAGTTCCTGCGGCTCGGCAACCAGCAACTGCATGTGCCCGCCGAGCAATGCCGAAATGCGCTCGCCGCCACCGGGATAGGAAATATAGGACCATTGTGCGCCGGTCGCCTTCTGCAACTGCAGCCGCACGAAGTTGCCGCGCGTCTGCACCGAGCCGCCGACCTGCTTGAGCTTGCCGGGTTCGCGCTTCGCCGCGTCGATGAAATCCTTGAGCGTCCGGTAGGGCGAATCCGACTTCACGACGATCAGCGCCGATTCGGTAACGAGCCGCGCGATCGGCGTCATGTCGCCGACCGTGACGCGCGCTTCCTTCGCGAGGATCGGCGTGACGAGCCATGCCGAGGTAAACAGCGCGAGCGTGTGCGAGTCGCCGCGTTTTTCGGCCAGATACGCCATCGCCGTTGCCGACCCGCCGCCGGGCTTGTTGTTCACCACCACGCGCACCGGCAGGAGCTTCTCTTTCTCGATGAGATTGGCGATGAAACGCGCGAGGATGTCCGATCCGCCGCCCGGCGCATTGTGCACGATGAGTTCCAGCGGACGCGACGGCTGAAATCCCTGGCCCGAACCTGCCGCCGGCGCGAACGCCAGGGCGAGCAGCGCAATCGAACGACAGATCACGGAAAACCGCATGACGCCTCTCCTTACGATTGGTTTGCAATCACTGGAAGTACATGCCTCCGTTGACGAGATAACACTGGCCCGTCGTGTAGCCGGCATTTTCGCTCGCGAGATGCACCATCAGCGACACCGCCTCCTCGGGCCTGCCCTTGCGCCCCATGGGGTGGTTCGGCGCGGCCATGTTGTCGGGGTCCTTGCTGATGTGGCCGGGACCGATGCAGTTCGCGGTGATCCCCTGCCGTATGAATTCACGCGCGAGGCCGCGCGTGAATCCCACGATGCCGAGCTTGACGGTTGCTTTCGCGGCACTGCCGCCGAGATACGGCGCGACGCCGGAGAGATTGATGATGCGCCCCCAGCGGCGCTCCAGCATGTGCGGAATCACGTTGCGGCAGACGTGGTAGGGACCATGCAGGTTGACCGCGATGTTTTTCTGCCAGACCTCGAACCCTTCCTCGAGGAATTTGCCTTCCGCGCGAAAGCCGGCGTTGTTGATCGCGACGTCGACCGAGCCGAACCGGGCGTGGACCGATTTGACGAATGCCGCAACGGAGGCGGCATCGGTCACGTCGCATTGCTCGGCGACGCAGTCGACGCCGATCGCGCGCACTTCGTCCGCGACCTGGTTGAGTTCCTTCACGATGCGGCTGGTGCAGATCGCGACGTTCGCACCTTCGCGCGCGAACATCAGCGCGGCGAGCCGTCCCATGCGCCGCCCGGCGCCCGTGATGAGTACCGTCCTGCCCCGGAGTCCCGTTTCCATGTGCCGCCCCGGATCAGGCCCGCAGCAGCGGGCGCAGGCTGCGCACGTTCTTTACGCGCTCCAAATCCCAGATCGTGTCGCACAGCTTGCGCGCGCGGGCCTTGCCGAGCACCGGCGCGCACAGGTTGTAGCACTTCTCGTCGACCTCGGAGCGCGGCATCGGGTTTTTCGGCGTGCCGCGCACGGCGGGCGTATGGTGGCGCAGCGTGCGGCCGTCCTTCAGCGTGAGCTCCACGATGCCCTGCCGGCTCGGCAGGAGTTTCTGCAGTTCCGCATCCCCGATCAATTCCACGCGCGCGCGCATCGCCATGACTTTCGGATCGCGCATGCGCTTGATGTCGTGCGCGGCTTCCAGCGTCGCCGTGCCGTCGAGCAGCATGATCGATACCATGTATTGCATGTTGATGTCCGGCATTTCGCGATTGTTCGTGGTGCGTGCGCCCTGCTGCGAGACGCGCACGACCAATTTCTCGACGTCGGCCGCCCTGATCTTGTGTTCGGCGATGAGGTGGGACAGCGAATCGAGCGGCGCCTGAATGGGGCTGCCCACGGTCCAGCGCTTGATGTTGGTATTCATGATTTCGAAGGTCGAGCCCAGCTCGCGCGCAAACTCGTCGGGCCGCGCGGTGTCGCCGAACGGCAGAAAGAGGTTGCGCTCGCCGGTGAACATGTCGTCGATGCCGGTCATGCCGGATTCGACCATGGTCGCTGCCGCGGCCCCGTTACGCGCGGGCATGCCCCCGAACAGGAAGGCCTTCTCGACGTGCTCCGTGTCGCGCGCGTAATTCGACTGCCCCGACAGTTGCTGCGTCGTATAGGAAATCAGGTACCGCACCTCGTCGGCGTTGAGCCTGGCCAGCGAACCCGCGGCGGCGGCGGCGCCGAACATCGTGCCCATCGCGTGGGAGTCGCGACCGGCGGCGCCCAGCGCGTAGGCGCCCATTGCGAGCGAGGCGCGTGTGCCGATGTCGTAGCCCAGCGTGACCGCCCGCAGCAGTGCCGTGCCGCTCGACCGCTGCTTCTCCGCCATCGCGAGCGCGGCGGGCACGATGCCGCAGCCCGGGTGCGTGAGCGACGGCGCGTGCGAATCGTCGGTTTCGTCCGCGTGCGCGAGCATGCCGCCGGCCAGCGCTGCGTTGACCACTGTCGTCACGATTTTCGAGCCCGGTATCAGCGCTTCGGGCGTGCCGCCCTGCAGTTTGATGTAGCGCAGCGCATGTTTTCCGGGCAGCAGTCGCGAGCCCGAGACCATCGATGCAATGGAGTCGAGCAGATGGTGCTTGGTTTTTTCGACGACCGCGGCTGGCAGCGGTTTTTTCGCGGCGCCGGCGATGTACGTCGCAACGGCGCGCATCAACGGCGAAATTTCAGTGGCGGGCTTCTTCTTCCTGCCCTGCGCGGACGAACTCATGTTGGTGCTTCTCCTGTGAAATTGATGACTTCCGGCCCCGGGGCGGATTCAGTCGGATTCTGTCACAACGCGCACCCTTTGCGCGTGCGCCGTGGCAGGCGCAGAAACATCAATATAAACAAATGGTTATGTGATTCCATGATCAGGACGATCGCACTTGTTCCTCGAACCACGGAAACGCGCTCGTAACCGTCGGCAAACCGACCGGCATCGCGCGTTTCACGCGCGAGGGGTCGAGGTCCGCGAGCGCGGTCGCGCCGATGAGTCCCATGACGGAGCGCATCTCGATCGCCAGCAGTTCAAGCATGCGCTGCACGCCCGCCTGTCCGCCGCCGGCAAGCGCGTAGCCCATGAGTTTCCCGACGCCGACGGCGCGCGCGCCGAGGCAGATCGCCTTCACGACATCGGATCCGCGCAGGATGCCGCCGTCGATGACGACCTCGGCGCGTCCGCGCACCGCCCGGACGACTTCCTCCAGCACGTCGAGCGTGCCTTCGCCCTGGTCGAGCTGGCGCCCGCCGTGATTGGAAATCCATACGACCTCGATGCCGTGCCGTACGGCTTCCTCGGCATCCTCGGCGGTTGCTATGCCCTTCAGCATCATCGGCAGCCCGCTGTACTCCTTCATCCAGTCGATTTCCGCCCAGTCAAGGCTCGCCTGGAAGCTCGGGTCGTCGTTCGCGCCGCCGCGCTCGAATCCCGTGATGATGTCGCGTTCGCGCCGCGAGTAGTAGTTGCGGTCCACCGTCACGGCGAGCGCGCGGTAGCCGAGCGCCTTGATCCGGTCGATGCGGTTCGCGACCCACTTGCGGTCGGACGTGATGTAGAGCTGATGGATCAGGCGTTGCTTCACGGCTTTGGCGGCGGCTTCGAACCCGGGGCGCACGTTGCTTGCGACGACGGCGGTGGTGCCCGCGGCTTCCGCAGCGCGCGCGACGGCAACGATGCCTTGCGGATGCGCGCGCCCGGTGTAGCCGCCGACGGGGCAGATGAATACCGGCAGCTCAAGCTTCTGCCCGAGAAACGTCGTCGCGATATCGATGCGGTTCACGTTGACGAGTACGCGCTGCCGCAGCGCGCGGCTTTCGAACGCAAGGCGGTTGCGCCGTATCGTGGTTTCGGAGTCCGATCCGCCTGTGAGATGGGTCCACAGGTCCGGGGACAGGTTGCGCTTGGCCGCAAGCACGATCTCCTGCAGCGTCTTGAAGTCGCCCACTTCGGGCGGTCCCGCGGGCGCCTTCGGCTTGGGTTTCGGTTTCGTGGCATCGACCTGCGCGAATTGCGCGCCGGCGGTCGGCGCGGCATGGATCGATGGCGCCAGCACGGCGGCGGTGCCGCCGGCTGCGCCGAGCGCCGTCAGGTTGCGCAGAAATTCGCGACGTTGTTCGGTGGTGCTTGCTTCCGGTGCAGACGGCCGATTCGAATCCATGGTTTCCTCCGCTGGGGTTGGTGTGGTGGTTGCGCGATGATTCGTCGATGTTTCACGTTCCGGTTTGCAGCAGGTCCAGCAATTCATTCACGGGTGTCGCCGCAAGTCGCGCGCGGTTCGACGTGAGCGCGTGTATCCGGCGTGCGTGGGCTGGCGCATAAACCCGCGCGAGCCCCGACTCGAATTTGCGCATGAGCAGCGGTATGCCTTCCGCGCGCCGCCGCGGGTGCCCGACCGGAAATTCGACCGTCATGCGCGGCGTCGCCGTGCCGTCGCGAAAGTGCACACGGATCGCGTTGGCGTTCGCGCGTCGCGCCGGGTCGCGAAAGCCGCGCGTAAAGCGCGGATCGACGGCGAGCGTCATCGCGGCTCGCAGACGGTCGATGCGTGGGTCAGCGGCCCGGACGTCCGTGTAATCCGTGGGTGTGAGATCGCCGGTGATCAGTCCGACTGCGGCGATGTACTGCAGCGAATGGTCGCGCTCGGCCACGTTGCGCAGCGCGCCGTTGCGGTCCAGCAGCGCCTTTGCGTACTCGTGCGTCCACAGTTCGACGCGCCGGATCTCGTGCAGGCGCTTGCATACTTGCGGATGCAGGGCGATGGCGGCCTCGGCGGCTGTCTGCGCGTGAAACGCGGCCGGGTACGCGAGTTTGAACTGCACGTTCTCGATGACCGCGGTTCCGTAAGGCCATGCGACGCGCAGCGGCCTGCCGCGGTTGTGCACGGCACAGAATCCCCACGTCTTTTCAGAGAGCGCGGCCGGGTACCCCATTTCGCCGGCCGTTGCAACCAGCGCGAGCCACACGCCGCGCGCCGCCGCATCGGCCGCCGCCCACGACTTTCGGGCGCCGGCCGCCGCGCCGCGCCGGAACGTCGCGAGCGTTTGGCCGTCGAGCCACGCGTTGGATACCGCGTTCATGATTTCGGCGCGTGTGCCGCCCAGCATTCGCGTGACGACGGCCGCGCATGCAACCTTCACGAGGATCACGTGATCGAGGCCCATGCCGGTGGTGAACGCATTGGCGACGGCGAGTTGCCCGGCGATTTCGTAGGCCTTGATCGTGGCGTCGAGCAGATCCGCGACCGCAAGTGGAGCTCTGTCCTGCCCGAGGAGTGTGCGCGAACGCCAGTCGGAGACGGCCAGAAGCGCGCCGATGCAGTCCGACGGATGGATGACGGTCTCGCCATAGTAGGCGTCGTTGTAGTCGAGCCAGCGCACCAGCGCCACGGTGTCGAAGGCCGCCTTGACCGGGTCGAGAACGTGGGATGTCGCGGGCACGCGCGCGCCATTCGGCACGATCGTGCCGGGCGCGACCGGACCCAGCATCGCGGCGCATTCGGGAACTGCGCGCGCCTCGAACGCGCAGCCGAGGCTGTCGAGCAGGCAGTGCAGCGCCGCATCGCGCGCGGCGGTGCTGTCGATCCGGTAGCCGTCCACGTAAGCCGCGATATCTCGCGTGACGGCGTCGAACGGCGGTCGGCGAGCGGCGGAGGACAGTGACATATTGTGGAATTCGCGCGGTTCGGACGTGCGTGCAGAATACGTGAACCGCGAGTACCGCGCCAAAGCATGTAAACTCGTCGTCCCATCGCGGAGGAACTCCATGGCCGGACTGCATGCCCTGCAAAAGATGCTTGCGAACCGTTGCCGCCCGGCACGCGCGTCGGTCGAACCCGGCGAACTCATCGAGATCGAGCCCGACCTCTTTTCGGTGATCGTCGGGGTCAATGCATCGGATGCGAGAAAACTCGTCGCGGACCTCGAAGAACTCGGCGTGACGGAACTGCCGCTGAAGGACAGCATCGTTGCATCGTCCGATCACGCCGCACCCGCGCCGACGGTGCTGCACGCCACCGCGCACAAGCTTTGGCGCGATTTTTTCCGCTCTCATGGCATCCGTTTTTTCGACGGCGGGCGCGGGGTTTCGCATCTCGTCATGTGCGAGGAGGGCATCGCGCTGCCCGGCATGGTCGGCATCGCGATCGATTCGCACGGGCCGACGATGGGTGCCGTCGGAATGTACGCAACCTCGCTCGGCAGCGGCCGACTCACGCTCTATGCCATAGGCCGGCACTGGATCGAAGTGCCCCGGGTGACCCAGGTGCGCATCGACGGCAAACCCGGCGCGGGCGCGTACGGACGCGATACGGCACTCTATGTCAACGGCAAGCTGGGTCAGCGCGGTGCGTACGGCACTGCAGTCGAGTTCGCAGGCGGTTTCATCGACACGCTGTCGATGGACATGCGCTTCACGTTCTGCAACATGGGCACCGAGGTGGGCGGCGTCACCTCATATATCCAGCCCGACCGTATCACGCTTGATTACGTGAGGCCGCGCGCGAAGAAGGCGTTCTCGGTTTTCGAGACGGACCGGGATTTTCGTTACGACGCCGTGCACGAAGTGGATGTGTCGGGTATCGGTCCGCAGATCGCGGTTCCGCACGCGCCCGACAACGTGAAGCCGGTCGACGAAGTCGCGGGAAAGGCGATCGACCAGGCCTACGTCGGTTCGTGCGCGAGCGGCCGGCTCGAGGACATCGCGGCCGCGGCCGCGGTCGTCAGGGGCCGCAAGGTGCATCCCGATGTGCGTTTCATCGTGACACCGGGCTCGCGCGAGATCCAGATGGCGGCACTGAAGGCGGGATACATCGACACCTTGCTCGCGGCCAATGCGATCGTCACGAATGCCAACTGCGGCGCGTGCCCCGGGCTGCACGGTGGCGTGCTCGCGCCGGGCGAAGTGGCAATCACTTCCATCACGCGCAACTTCGAAGGTCGCATGGGTCCCGGCGGCGAAATCTATCTTGCATCGCCGGCAACGGTCGCGGCATCAGCGATCGAGGGCCGCATCGCAAATCCACTGCGCTATGCGTGAGGAATGCAACATGAAAATCACCGGCAGAGTCTGGAAATTCGCCCGCGATGACATCAACACGGGCCTGATCCGCAAACAGATGTACAACCACCTCGCGCCGCACGAGCAGGGCAGGCACTGTCTCGAGACGCTCGATCCGGAGTTTCCCAACAAGGCCAAACCCGGGGACATCCTCGTCACGGGCAAGAACTTCGGCTGCGGTTCGTCGACGCCCGCGCACTATGCGATTGCGGCGCTTGGCATACCCGCCATCGTCGCGGAGTCGTTCGGAAAGCTGTTTTTCAGCAATTGCGTGGGTGGGGGCCTGTGGCCCGTGATCTGTCCGGGCATCGTGGAAATGGTCGAGACTGGGCAATCGCTCGAAATCGACACCGACACGTTCGTGATCCGCAACGTCGATACCGGCAGAACCATCGCGGCTCAGCCGCTGCCCGGCTTCTACCGTGACATGGTGCGTGCCGGCGGCGAGAAGGCGTACCTCAAGCAGCGCATCGCCGCGCAGCGCACCGCGTAGTGCTCGCGTGACAGAAAATCTTCGGAAATCGAATATGAATATCGTGATGTTGGGAATGCTGGGTGCGATCGGCGCGAGCGCGCTCGCTCCGGCCGAGGCGCAGGAGAGTTATCCCGCAAAGCCGATCCGATTCGTGGTGTCGTCGTCGCCGGGCGGCGGCACGGACACGACCGCGCGCCTGCTCGCGCCGAAATTCTCCGACCTGCTCGGCCAGCAGCTCGTGATCGAGAACCGTCCGGGTGCTGCTTCCATGATCGGCAGCGAACACGTGGCACGATCCGCGCCGGACGGCTACACGATCCTGATCGCGCCGAGTCCGGTCATCATCGTGCAGGCCACGCACCGCAAGGTGCGGTTCGATACGATCAAGGATTTCGCGCCGATCTCCAAGGTGGTCGTCGTGCCGCAGGTGCTCGTGGGGCATCCGTCGGTGCCGGCAAAGACGATGAAGGAACTCATCGCGCTCGGCAGGGCGCGACCCGGGCAGATCGACTATGCCGGCGGCGGCTACGGCAGTCACGGGCACATGTCGATGCTGTTGCTCGAATTGCTGGCGGGCCCGAAGTTCACGTATGTGCCGTACAAGAGCGGCAACGCCGGACTGGTCGATACCATGTCGGGACAGGTGTCGCTCATGATGGGCAACGCGCTCGCGGTCATCCAGCACGTGCGGGCCGGAAAACTGCGGGCCTACGGCATCACCAACGCAGCGCGATCGCCGGCGTTTTCCGACATTCCGACGATCGCCGAAGCGGGCGTCGCGGGCTACGAATCGAGCCAGTGGTTCGGCGTGTTTGCGCCCGCGGCGACGCCGCGTGATGTTGTGCAGCGGCTGCATCGCGATCTCGTGCGCTCGGTGCAGGACCCCGAGGTCCGGCGCCGGTTCGCGGCCGATGGTGGCGATGCCGACACGAGCGCGACCCCCGATGCGTTTCACGCGTTCCTGCGCGCCGAGCTGGAAAAATGGGTCCGCGTCGTGCGCGACGCGAAGATCGAAAGGCAATAGTCCGCCTGCGGGCATATCGACGCGCGCGATTCGTCGCGTTGCGCGTAGCGGGACCTGACGTTTCGTCCCAAGCCGGACGCGGCCGCTTGACCCGCCGAGACGGACGGGGGCATGATGCTCCAGCGTTCGCAGCCTCAGAGGAGGGCCTATGCGTTCCGTCTTTTTTCCGCGGATGTTGCGGTTGCTTGCGGTGGTGCTCTGCGCCGCTGGCGCGTTGCCCGCACCGGCGGCGGATTGGAAACCCGGCAGGCCCGTGGAGTTCGTTGTGCCGGCAGGAGCGGGCGGAACGCTTGATCGACCCGCGCGACTCGTGCAGAAAATCTGGCAGGACGGCGGCATTGTCGACGTGCCCGTCAATGTCTCCAACAAGGGCGGCGGCGGACAGTCGGTCGGATACACCTACGTGCACCAGGCGCCGAACGACGCGCACCGGCTGCTGCTGGTGTCGGGTCCGCTGCTGTCGAATCACATCACGGGCCGCAGCAAGCTGCATTATTCCGACTTCACGTTGCTCGCCCAGTTATATACGGAATACAACGTGCTGTCGGTGCGCGCCGACTCGGCGTTCAGAAGCGCGAACGATCTGGTGACCCGATTGCGGGCTGCGCCCGACAGCCTGTCGGTGGCGATCGGCACCACGCCTGGAAACAACAGTCACGTCGCGATCGCGCTGCCGTTCAAGCGCGCGGGCGTGGAGATCCGGCGGCTGCGCGTGGTGGCGTTTCCGTCGGCGGGAGAATCGATCACCAATCTCATGGGCGGGCACCTCGACTACGCGACGGGCGGACTATCGGTCGCCGCGCCGCAGTGGCGCAACGGCAAGATCCGCTTCCTCGCGGTTACGGCGCCGAAACGGCTTGATGGCGAGTTTTCCGCGATCCCGACGTGGAAGGAAAGCGGCATCGACGCCGTGGTGTCGAACGCGCGCTACATCATGGCGCCGCCGGGACTGTCCGCGGCGCAGGTGGCGTACTGGGACGCCGCGCTGCGCCGGGCCGTGGCGTCGCCCGAATGGCGCAAAATGCTCATGCAGGAGCAATGGGTGGATGAGTACATCGGCAGCGCCGAACTGCGCAAGCATCTCGACCGGGATTACGCGGAGACACGGGAGATACTCACCGATCTCGGGATCGCGAAGCAGCCATGACCCGAATCCAGCCCGCAGGATTCCCGAGTGCCGTCTCGCGCGGATTCGTTTCCGCGGCGCTGCTCGCGTTGTCCGTTGCAGCACTCGCGCAGGGCTACCCCAACCGCCCGATCCGTTTTATCGCGGCGTTTCCGGCCGGCGGGTCGTCGGATCTGGTTGCACGCGTGATCTCGCAGCGCATGGCCGAGCAGTTCGGCCAGCCGGTGGTGGTCGACAACCGGCCCGGCGCCGGCGGCAGCACCGGCACCGAACTCGCGGCGAAATCCCCGCCCGATGGTTACACGCTGCTGCTGGGGAGCGTTGCCAGCATGGCGATCAATCCGCATCTTGCGCAGCGCGTGGGCTACGACCCGGTGCGCGACTTCGACCCGGTCGCCGCGCTCGCGCGCGCGCCGCAGATGCTGGTCGTGCATCCATCGCTGGCGGCAAAGACGGTGCAGGAGTTCCTCGAACTCGCGCGCCGGAAGCCGAATGCGCTTGCGTGCGGTTCCGGCGGCGTCGGTACGCCCGCGCACTTCGGCTGCGAATTGCTGCGTTTGCGCGCGAACGCGCACCTGCTGCATGTGCCGTACAAGGGCACCGGCCAATCGGTCAACGACCTGCTCGGTGCGCAGATCCATTCGGTGTTCGCGAGCATGCCGGTGGGCTATCCGCACGTGCGTGCCGGAAAGCTGCGCGCGCTGGCGACCACCAGCGCCGAGCGTACGAGCCTCGCGCCGGAACTCCCGACGATGATCGAGGCCGGCGTGCCGGGGTACGTGTCGGAAAGCTGGTGGGGCGCGTTTTCCTCGCGCGGCACGCCGCCGCCTGTGCTGCGCAGGCTCGGAGATGCGATGATCGCGATCGCGCGCGAGCCGCAGTCGCGGGAGCGCTTCGCAGCGCTCGGCGTCGAGCCCCTGAACATGACGGCCACGCAGCTCGGCGCGTTCGTGCGCACGGAGAACGAGAGTTACGCGCGCATCGTGAAAGAGGCCGGGATTGCCGGCCAGTGAGCCGCCGGCAGCGGCCTACCACAGCGACTTCAGCCGCCCGCCATCGAGGTTCAGAGACACGCCGGTGATGTAGCTCGCGCGTTCGGAGCACAGAAACACGATTGCGTTCGCGAGTTCTTCCGGCTTTCCGAAACGATTCATCGCGTTCTTCCGCGCCGCCAGGCGGCGGGCCTCGTCCTCGGTTCCGGCCTGCAGTTCCTGCCTGAGTCCTTCGGCGTTGCGTTGCCACAGATTCGTCGCAACCCAGCCGGGGCACACGGCGTTGACGAGCACGTTGTCCTCGCCGAATTCGGTGGAAAGCGACTTGGTGATGTTGAGCAGGCCCGAGTTGGTGATGCCGCTTCCGAACATGTAGGGATCGGGCTCCTTGCCGGCGCCGCCGATGATGTTGACGATGCGGCCCCAGCGCTGCGCCTTCATGATCGGGTAGACGAGCCGGATCGCGCGCAGAAAACCGAAGATCTTGGTCTCGAACTGTTCCTTGAGTCCCGCATCGGTCATCACGGCGAACCGCCCCGAGTACATCTGGCCGGCATTGTTGACGAGGATGTCGACGGTGCCGAACTTCTGCCGCGCGGTGTCGACGAGGCGCACGATGTCCGCCTCCCGCGTCATGTCGGCAACCACCGCATGCGCCTCGCCGCCGGTCTGCCCGGCGAGTTCGGCACGCGTCTTCTCGATGGTTTCCGCGTTGCGGCCGCAGATCATCACGCGTGCGCCTTCTTCGAGGAATTGCCGCGCTGTCGCGCGCCCGATGCCGCGGCTTGCGCCGGTGACGATGGCTGCCCTGCCCTTGATGCCCAGATCCATGAAGCCCCCTGTCTGCTGGATTTCCAGTGTTGTTGCAGCCAGTGTAGCAGTCTCTTCCAGGGCGGTGCTTGCCATGTCGGACCTGTTGCGGATTTCGCCGGTCGCGCAGCGGCACGGCAATCGGCGGCCCGTGCGCCTCGCGTCACTTCGGCAGCGGAACGTGCCGAACGATGTTGCGGTCGATCGCCACAGGTTGCGTCGCGATATGCCTGCGCAAAAACGCATCCATGTCCTGAAACGCCTTTAGTGCGGAACCGGGACTGGTGCCGCCGCGCCAGCCGCCGTCGAACGCAAAACAGTGTGGCTCACCGGCGTAGGTGACGACCTCGATTTTCTTGCCTGCGGCACGCAGTTCCGGGATCAATACGAGGGCGTTGAAGTGATTCAGCGGATCCTGGTCGCCTTGCAGCAGCAGGATCGGCGACCGTATTCCGGCGATTTTCCCCCGGGTGTGGCTCCGATGTTGATTCGTGTAATAGCGCAGGGGATCCTCGGTGATCGGAATCACGTCGCGCGGCGTATATCGCTTTCCCCGCCTCGGGGAATCCCGATTGAATACGCCGGTGAACAACATGCCGGCGGGTTCCTCCGGCACTATGGCCGCGACATCGGCCGCCGCAGCAATTTCCAGCGCAAGATCGCCGCCGCCACTGCATCCGAAGACGCCGATGCTGCGGGAGTCGACATTAGGAATCCGCCGCACGAAATCGATGGCGGCAAGGCTGTCGCTGGCCGACGCGCGGGATTGCGGGTCGTGATCGCGGCTGCGGTAGGTGATGACCGCCACGACGTAGCCGGCTGCGAGAAACCGGGAGGGTTGCGGCGTGTCAAGCAGATATTGCCGCAACGCACCGTCCGGCCGCGCGGTCAGACCGCCGTGTATCAACACCACGGCGGGAAACGGCCCTTCACCGGGCGGCTTGCGGACGTAGCCCCTGCCGCGATGGCCATCCTGCGCGACAGGTGCAATCGGCCGGAGCGGCGCGAGGTATCGGGATACGCGCGGATACGTTGTCGCGCCGACTGCGCCGATATCCGGATCGGCCGGCCGGGCGGACGGCGCAGAAACGATCAGCGCCGCAGTCGTCATAACGACACCGCACGATTTCAGCAGAAGATGCCTGCCGATGCGCATTGTCGTGCCGCCAAACGCCGCTGTAACGGCAGGGCCTCGCTCAGGAGTCGCCAGGCGGCAGCGTGGTTCTCAATCGGCCTTGAGGTTCGCGGCCTTGACCGCCGGGCCGAACAGTTCGAACTCCCTGCGGATGAACTGCCCGAAATCCTGCGGCGATGAGATCAGCACTTCCGCACCCTGACGCGCCATTTGCTCGCGGAACGCGGGCGTCGCCGCGATCTTGTGCACGACGGCGTGCAGCCTGTCGAGAACGGGTTTCGGAGTGTTTTTCGGTGCGACGAGCCCGTTCCATCCGCTCGACTCGAAATTCACGCCCTGCTCGACGAAGGTCGGAATGTCGGGCGCGGTCGGCGAACGCTTCTTCGAGCTGAGCGCGATTGCCTTCAGGCGCCCGGACTTGATATGCCCGACGGTCGCAGGGATGGGCGTCACACTGAACTGTGATTCGTTGGCGAGCACCGCGCCCACCGAGGCGCCCGCGCCCTTGTACGGCACGTGCAGCACGTTGATGCCGGCAGCGAGTGAAAACATCACGCCCGCGAGATGGCTTTGCGAGCCCGGCCCCGCCGACGCCATGTTGATCTGTCCCGGCTTGGCGCGGGCGAGCGCGATGAATTCCTTCACGCCGGTTGCAGGCAGCGACGGATGCGCAACGAACACGTTGTAGGTGATGCCAAAGAGCGTTATCGGCGCGAAATCCCGGAATGTGTCGTAAGCGAGTTTTTTCTGCAGATGCGGCGAGATGACCTGCGCCGTGGCCATGGCTGCGAGCGTGTGCCCGTCCGGCACCGCGGTCGCCGCGATTTCCATGCCGATGATGCCGCCGACGCCCGCGCGATTGTCGACGACGACCTGCTGGCCCAGTGCGTCGCCGAGCGCGTTTGCGAGCACGCGGCTCAGCGTATCGTTCGAACTGCCGGCCTGCTGCGGCACGATCAGCCGCACGGGCCGCGTCGGATAGGCGTGCGCGGCAGTGGCGAAAAGCGGCACTGCGGCAACGAGTATGGCTACGGAACGTGGGGTCATGATGTCGTATTTGACGTTTGAACGAGCAGCGCGATAGGCTAGCACGAGATGCGCCCCGTGCGCGAGGAGAATGGATCATGGCCCGCCTGAGCTACGTAGACCCGGATACGCTGCGCGATTCCGAGGCGCGCGGATGGCTGGAGGAGGCGCGACGCGAGGGCCGGCCCGGCCCGGAGAACCAGGCGATTCGCGCGCACCAGCCGGATGTGATGCGCTCGTTCACGCTGACGCGCAAGATGCTCTTCGACGGCAACGCCGGCGTGCTGGAGCATGATCTCAAGGAACTCACGCGCGCCTACGTGGCCTTCACGATCGAATGCGGGTACTGAAGCAATCAGGGAACCGCGCGGTCCGCGCGGGATGCCGG
>CAZMBS010000066.1:0-14411 GCA_964564295.1 uncultured Streptomycetaceae bacterium | reverse complement strand
TCGGGCATCGGCGACTGAGGCAGCTGCTCGTCGTGCAGTCTGCACGACGCCATCGCAGCCGAACGGCTGGGCATTCCCGCCGCCGCGGTCATTACGGAACGCTTCGAGCAGAGCGCGCGCGTGGTGGCCGGCGTGAACGGCCTGCCCGAGTACGCATTCGTCGTGATCGGGCACCCGATCGCGAACAACAGCGACGACCGGCTGCGCGAGAAGGCCGAGGCCGCGGTCCCGCGCATCGTGGCCCTGCTGACGTCGCGCGCGCGGTAATGCCGCGGCGCCGGCGCGGGTTTACCCGCCCGCCGCCGGTTTGATGCCCGCAGCCTTCACGAGCTTGCCGAATTTCGCAACTTCGGACTTCAGGTAGGCGTGAAACTGTTCGGGCGTGCCGGCAATGATCTGCGCGCCCACGTCGGCATGGCGCTTCTGGATGTCGGGGTCCGCGAGTATTCCCGCGAATTCCTTGTGCAGGCGCGCGATGATCGGACCCGGCGTCGCGGCCGGTGCGGCGAGGGCGGACCACGACGAGTTCTCGTAACCCGCGACGCCGGCTTCGGCGATGGTCGGCAGTTCCGCGAGCACCGCGAGGCGTTTCGCGCCGGTGGTCGCGAGCGCGCGCACCTTGCTGGACTGCACGTGCGGCACGGTCGAAATGGCGTTGTTGAACAGCACCTCGATCTGCCCCGCGATGACATCGGTCAGCGAGGGCGCCGAGCTCTTGTACGGGATGTGCGTCATTTTCGTGCCGGTCATCAGCGTGAAGAGCTCGCCGCTGATGTGGCCGAATCCGCCGACGCCCGACGAGCCGTAGTTCAACTGTCCCGGCCGCGCCTTCATGAGCGCGACCAGTTCCTTCACCGATCTCGCGGGCACCGACGGATGCACGACCAGCACGCCGGGCGACGTGGACACCTGCAGGATCGGCGCGAAATCGCGCACGACATCAAACGGCAGCTTGTAGAGGTGCGGATTGACCGCCCACGTGCCGACCGTCGCGATCACGAGCGTGTATCCGTCGGGCGGGGATTTCGCGGTGATTTCCATGCCGATGTTGCCGCCTGCGCCGCCGCGGTTGTCGATCACGACCTGCTGCCCGAGCCGCTGGCCGAGTTTCTCGCCGAGCATGCGGCCCTGGATATCGGTGGGGCCGCCGGCAACGAAAGGCACGACCAGCCGCACCGGTTTGACCGGGTAGCCGTCGCCGGGTCTGGACTGCGCGAACGCGGCGCTTGCGGCGATGCTGCACGCAACGATCGTGCACAACTCGGTGGCAATGGAAAACGTGAATCGGACCATGAAGTCTCCGACGTGAATTAACCTGTTGTTCCGGAAAGCAATCAGGCGTGGAGCGTCTGTCGCAGCCGCGCGATCGCGGATGCCGGACTCGTGAGCACCTTGCGCCCGGGCCGGCTGGGGATCAGCCGCGCCGCGCTTGCCATCGAAAACTGGCCCAGAACCAGCGCGTCGCACGGCCCGAGATCCGCGGCGGCCTTCGCGATGAGGCGATCGTGTTCGTCGGCATTGCCGGCGTGCAGCGCCTTGAGTGCCTCGGGCACCGCGCGCGTCACGACCTTCAACTGTATGTGTTTCGCGCGCGCGAGCTCGTCGAGTTCCGCCCGCAGCGATGGAATGCTCGGCTCGAAGGTCGCAATCATGCTGATGCGCGAACCGGCGGCGAGCGCTTCGTCGAGCATGGCTTCGTTGGGCTTCAGCACCGGTATCGGCATCACGGCGCGCGCGGCCTCGATGGCCGTGCCGAACGCGGAACACGTGAAGAGTATCGCGTCGGCACCGCTGCCGTGCACGTAGCGCGCCAGCGTGACGAAGCGCTCGATCATGCGTTCGCTGATTTTTCCCTCGGCGGCGACATCGGTGGCGAGCGAGTCGTCCAGCAGGTTGGTGGTCTGCGCCTCGGGCCACGTCTCGCGAAACGCGGCGACGATGGGCGCGATCGCCACCGGCGTGGCATGGATCAGCGCGATACGCGGTGCCGGCATCGGTTCCGTTCCCGTCAGACCGTGGCCGGCACGCGTTCGGCCGCGGGTTCGAGCAGCGCGGCAACCGCGGCGCCGAACGCACGCGTGCCTGACGTGCCGCCGAGATCCGACGTGCGTTGCGCGGGGTTCGCGAGCGCCGCGTCGAGCGCGTGCTCGATGGCGCGCGAAGCATTGCAGAGGTCCGTCCGGTCAGCGCGCCGGCCCAGCCAGTCGAGCAGCATCGCGCACGAGAGGATGAGGCCCGCCGGATTCGCGATGTCCCTGCCGGCAATGTCCGGCGCGGATCCATGGCCCGCGTTGGCCGCGGCGTGGCGGTCACCGGCGTTGAGCGCCGCTGCGAGTCCGAGCCCGCCGGCCATGGCGGACGCGGCGTTCGACAGGATGTCGCCGAACATGTTGGTGATGAGGATCACGTCGTGGCGCTCGGGCCGCGAGTAAAGATCCGCCGCCATGGCATCGATATCCATTTCCCGCCACGCGACGTCCGGAAAGTCTTTCGCCACGGCTTCCGTTTCGCGGATGAAGATGCCGTCGGACAGTTGCAGCACGTGGCGCTTGCCGACCGCGGTCACGCGCTTGCCGCGCCGCCGGGCGTACTCGAACGCCGCGCGCGCGATGCGGCGCGATGCCACCGCCGAAATCTTGCGCACCGACAGCGCGACGTCCGGGGTCGGCATGAATTCCGCGCTGCCCATGAACATGTTGCGGTCGGCGTAGAAGCCTTCCGTGTTTTCGCGCGCGACAAGCACGTCGAGCCCGGGCAGCGCCTTCGGCAAACCCTTGCGGCTGCGTGCCGGACGCAGGTTCGCATAGAGTTCCAGCGATTTGCGCATCATGCCCGGCACGTTGATGCCGCCGTCTTCGCGCGCCGGGTAGTCGGTCATGCCGCAGGGCCCGAGGATTACGCCATCGGCGGCCCGCGCCGCAGTCATCACGCTGTCGGGCAACGTCGTGCCGTGCAGCTTGTGCGCGGCACGGCCGACCGGAGTCACTTCGAACGCGAGCTTCAGGCCGAACAGGCGGTCCGCGCCCTGCACGACCTTGAGCGCGGCCTCGGTAATCTCGGGGCCGATGTCGTCGCCCGGCAGCACCAGCAGTTTCATCGGGAGTCCTGATACCGGTACGCGGGGTTGGCCCGGGGCTGGCCCTCGTGCGCGTTAACCGGTAATGTTATGAAAATAGAGGCAAAATTCTACTCTCCGGGTGCCTCCGGGGCAACTGGGGGCACGTGCGGCAGGCGCGTTACCGGCGGGATCGATCCGAGGAGCATCCGATGAAATCAGCGGGCGGCATGTTGGTGTTGTTGCTGGGCGCGGCGTGCGCGGGGCCGTTGGCGGCGCAATCCTACCCGGCTAAGACCGTGCGCATCCTGGTCGGATTCGCGCCGGGCGGCGGCACGGACATCATGGCGCGATCCATCGGCGCCAAACTGTCGGAGTCGCTCAAGCAGCAGTTTGTCGTCGAGAACCGGCCGGGCGCCAACGCCAATCTCGCCGCGAAAATGGCCGCCGAGGCGCCGGCGGACGGCTACACGCTGTTGTTCATGTCGGTTGCGCACATCATGAGCAAGCCGGTGTACAGGAATCTGGGTTACGACATCGAGCGCGACTTCGCGCCGATCACCGTCGTGTCGGACGTGCCGAACGTGCTCGCGGCGAATCCGGCGCTGCCCGCGAAGACCGTAAAACAGGTGATCGCGCTCGCGCGGTCGAAACCCGGCGAACTCACCTACGGAACTTCCGGCATCGCGAGCCCCGAGCATTTCGCCGGGGAGATGTTCAAGACCATGACGAAGACGAATCTTCTGATGGTGCCCTACAAGGGCGGCGGGCCGCTCGCCATCGATCTTGCGGCGGGGCAGGTCATGACGAGTTTCAGCACGATGCCGGCGATCATCCCTCACGTGCGCTCGGGTCGCGTGCGCGCCGTGGCGGTCACGACCGAAAAACGCGCTGCCGTGCTGCCGGACGTGCCGACGATAGGCGAGACGGTGCCGGGATACGTGATCACGACCTGGTACGGCGCGGTGGCGCCGGCCAGGGTGCCGCGTGAGATCGTCGCGCGGCTGAACCAGGAAATGCTGCGCGCGTTGCGGTTGCCGGATATCAAGGAGCGCATGGCGTCGCTGGGGGCCGACATCGTCGGCAGCGACATCGACACGACGGTCCGTTTTTTCCAGTCGGAAGTCGCGAAATACACGAAGGTCGCGAAAGACGCCAACATCCGGGCGGAGTAATCCCCATGCTGCTCGGCTGCATTGCCGATGATTTCACCGGCGCCACGGACCTTGCCAACACGCTGGTTCGGCAGGGCATGACGACGGCGGTGCTGCCCGGCGTGCCGCGCGGCAATCTGCCCGCACCGGACACCGACGCCGTCGTCGTCGCACTGAAGTCGCGTTCCAATCCGGCGGCGGAGGCCGTGCGCCAGTCGCTCGACGCCGCTGCATGGCTCGAACGCGCCGGCGCGCGGCAATTCTTCTTCAAATATTGCTCGACGTTCGATTCCACCGACGCCGGCAACATCGGGCCCGTTGCCGACGCGTTGCTCGCCGCGTTCGGCGAGGCATTCACGATCGCTTGTCCCGCGTTTCCGACCAACCACCGCACCGTCTACAAGGGGAACCTGTTCGTCGGCGACGTGCCGCTGTCGGAATCGGGCATGCGCCATCATCCGCTGACGCCGATGACCGACTCGAATCTCGTGCGCGTTCTGCAGCGGCAGACGAAAGGCACGGTGGGGCTGGTGCAGCACGCTACGGTGGATCGCGGCGCGGATGCGATACGCGACGCGCTGGGAGCGCTGCGTACCACGGGCTGCCGGTTCGCGATCGTCGACGCGCTGACGGACGCGCATCTTGCGGCCATCGGGACCGCGTGCGCGAACATGAAGCTGATTACCGGCGGTTCGGGCATCGCGCTCGGCCTGCCGCAGAACTATCGGCGCGCGGGACTGCTCGCCGTGCGCGCGGCGGCGGCGTTGCCGGACGTGAACGGCCACGCGGCGGTGCTCGCGGGCAGTTGCTCGGCGGCGACGCAAAAGCAGGTTGCCGCGATGAAAGCCCGTTGCGAGTGGCACGAAATCGATCCGCTCGCGCTCGCCGCCGGCGACGACGGTGTGCGCCACGCGCTCGACTGGGCAAGGCCGCGGTTGGGCGCACGGCCGGTGCTCATCTATTCCACCGCCGATGCCGCGGGCATCGAAAAAGTGCAGGCCGCGCTCGGCCGCGAACGGGCGGGCAGCCTGATCGAGCAGGCCATGGGTGCGATCGCGCGCCAACTCGTGCAGATGGGCGTCGCCCGCCTGGTCGTCGCGGGCGGCGAAACTGCCGGCGCGGTCGTCACCGCGCTCGGTGTCGAAGGGCTGCTGATCGGCCCCGAGATCGACCCCGGCGTGCCGTGGACCACGAGTCTCGGTGCGAAGCCCGTCGCGCTCGCGCTCAAGTCCGGCAACTTCGGCGGCGAGGATTTTTTTGCGCGGGCATTCGCGGCGCTCCCCGTGGCCGGTTGACGTGCGGCGGGCAGCGGCGAACGGCCTACGCCGATTCACGATTTGCAACCGCTTAACATCGGCACCACCGTCCGCTTCTCGGCCAATGAAACGCGTTCACGGATTCGCGCCGATTGCCGACGTTGATGCCGCGGTGTTGATTCTCGGCAGCATGCCGGGTGTTGCGTCGCTCCGGGCGGGCCAGTATTACGCGCATCCGCGTAACGCGTTCTGGCCGATCGTCGCGAGTCTGCTTGCGTTCGATACGGCAATGCCGTACGAGTCGAAAACGCGGGCGCTGACGGCGGCGCGGATTGCGTTGTGGGACGTGCTGGGGTCCTGCACGCGCGCGGGCAGCCTCGATTCGAATATCACGCGCGAGGTGCCCAACGATTTTCCGGCCTTCTTGCGCGCACATCGGCGCATCGCCCGGGTATATTTCAACGGCGCCAAGGCGGAGAATACGTTCCGGCGGCACGTGCTGCCGGCGCTTGACGGTCATATGTTGCGTTTCACGCGCCTGCCATCGACGAGTCCGGCGCACGCTGCAATGTCGTTCGAGCGGAAGTGCGCGGCCTGGCGCGTGATATGTCCTTGAATGGGGAGAGTTTATGCCGAAAGCCGTCTGGAACGGACAGGTGATCGCCGACAGCGATCGATGCGAAATCGTGGAGAACAATCACTACTTTCCGCCGGACGCGGTGCATGCGGAATTTCTCCGGCCGAGCGACACGCATACGACCTGCGGCTGGAAAGGCATCGCGTCGTATCACGACGTCGTGGTGGCCGGGGAGGTCAACAAGGACGCGGCATGGTATTACCCGGAGCCCAAGGCGGCGGCGCGCAACATCGCGGGCTGTATCGCGTTCTGGAAGGGCGTGAAGGTCCAGCCATGACCGAACATCACCTTCGTGACGAAATCGCGATCGTCGGCGCGTCGCTCTACGACCGTGGCCTCGCGCACGGGAGCGCCGGCAACATCAGCGTGAAGCTGTCCGACGGCTGGCTCGTGACGCCGACGAGATCGAGCCTCGGGCGGCTCGACCCCGCGCGCCTGTCGAAACTCGACGCGAACGGAAATCACGTGTCCGGCGATCCGCCGTCGAAGGAAGCCTTCCTGCACGTTTGCATGTATCGCGAACGCGCCACCGCTGGCGCCGTGGTGCATCTGCACTCGACGCATGCGGTTGCCGTGTCCTGCCTCGATGGGCTCGACCCGGAAAACGTATTGCCGCCGATCACGGCCTACGCGATCATGCAGGTCGGCAGGCTCGCGCTGGTGCCGTATTACCCGCCCGGCGATGAATCGCTCGCGGACGCGGTGCGCCGGGTGGCGGGAAAGCACCATGCGGTGCTGCTCGCGAATCACGGGCCCGTGGTGGCGGGAAGCACTCTCGACGCGGCGATGGGCGCGATCGAGGAACTCGAACAGACCGCAAAGCTGTATCTGCTGCTGCAAGGCCATCCGACGCGCCTGTTGACCCCGGACCAGATTGCGGAACTCAACCGGCGTTTCCCGGGCTGAGGCCGCGCTCGCGGTTGCTTCGGGCAATCGTCCGCTGCTATGCTGCACGGCTCACAACAACGCACCGTGCGGCGGTCCCTGCCGTGCGCCCGGCATTTTCTTCTGGGAGGAATCATGCAAGGTTTGGCTTCCGCGGCACTCGTGTCGCTTGCAGCGCTGGCGGGTGTCGCCATCCCGGCGCAGGGGTTCGCGCAGGCGTTTCCGTCGAAACCCGTGCGCCTCATATTGCCGTTTCCGCCGGGCGGGCCCACCGATCTGCTGGGCCGCGCGATCGCGCAGAAACTCGGCGAGCAGATGGGACAGCAGGTGATTCCCGACAATCGCCCGGGTGCGGGCGGCAATCTGGGTCTCGAAATGGCGTCGAAGTCGGCGCCCGACGGGCATACCATCGTGTTGACGTCTTCGGTGATCGCGCTCGCGCCGTCGCTGTACGCGAAGCTCAACTATCAACAGAAGGACCTCGCGCCGCTTTCGCTGGTGGCCGAAATCCGCAACGTGCTGCTGGTCCACCCCTCGGTGCCGGCGAAGTCGGTCAAGGAACTGATCGCGCTCGCGCGCAGCAGCCCGGGCAAGCTCAATTACGGCTCCGGCGGAGTGGGCACGACGACGCACCTGACGCCCGAACTCATCATGAGCATCACCAAGACCCGGATGACGCACGTGCCGTACAAGGGCTCGGGACTTGCGCTGATCGGACTCATCAGCGGCGAGGTCGACGCACTGATCATGGCGGTGCCGGCGGCCGCGAGCCAGGTGAATTCAGGAAAGGCGCGCGCGCTGCTGATTCTGTCCACCGAGCGTCATCCGTTGCTGGCGAACGTGCCGTCGGCGAAGGACGCGGGCGTGGAAGACTACATCGTCCGGCTCTGGTACGGCATTCTGACGGCAAGCGGCACGCCGGCCAACCTGATCGGCCGGTTGAATTCCGAAATCGTCAAGGCGGTCACTTCACCGGACCTGCGCAAACGCCTCGTGGAGGCGGGTGTCGAGCCGCTGTCGAGCACGCCCGACGAATTCGCGCAATTCATCGCGAAAGAAACGCCGCGCTACGCGAAGATCGTCAAGGACGCGAAGATCCCGGCGCAGTAGCGCGTGGTGTCCTCCCCGGCGGGCGCCATGCAACGCAGGGAACTCGGCGTCGCGATCCTTGGCGCCGGGCGCATCGGTTCGATGCGCGCGCAGCTGGCCGCAGGGCATCCGGCCGTGCGTTTCCTGGCACTGGCGGACTCCGACCCCGAAAAGGCGCGCGCAGCGGCCGGGAAGTCGGGCGCGCAGTTTTTTTCCGGTGACAATCTCGAGGCCGTTTCGCGACCCGAGGTCAACGCGGTCATTGTATCCACCGGGGAGCACCAGCACGTCGAACCGGTGCTGCTCGCGCTGGAGCAGGGCAAGTCGGTTCTCGTCGAGAAGCCGCTCGCGCTGAGTCTGGTTGATGCGGACAATATTCTCGCGGCGGTGCAGGGCGGCAGGGGCAGCCTGCATGTCGGTTACAGTCGTCGCTTCAAGCGGCGTTACCTGTCCGCGAAGGAGCAGATTGCGAAGGGGCGGCTCGGCAGGATCGTGGGCATGTCCGGGCGCATCTACAACTCGCGCGCGCAGGTGTTCCAGATGCTCGACCGCAATCCGGGCGCGACGCCGGTCGTGGATTCGCTCACGTATTACGTGGATCTGCTCGGCTGGTACCTGGATGCGAACCCGGTCGTCGAGGTATGGGCGCGCGGCAAGGCCGGCACGATTCGCGCCGCGGGCTACGACTGCGACGACGTGACCTCGGCGGTGCTGACGCTCGCCGACGGCGCGCTCGTCAATTTCCAGGTGAGCTTCGCGCTGCCGGAAAAATTCCCGTCGCTGGGCTACAGCGGCCGCATCGAATTGATCGGCACCGAGGGCGTGCTTTTCATCGACGACGATCATCTCGACCAGTTGCTCTACACCGAGCGCGGCATTCCGCACGTCTACATTCCCGATCACACGGTGAACATGGCGTTCCTCGGCAGTTCCGCGCCTGGAGACTGGGCGGTAGGGGATTTCTGGGGGCCGCTGGCAAACGAAACGCGCGCGTGGCTCGACCATCTTTCGACCGGCCGGCCGTGCGCGCTGACGACTGCGCGGGAGGCCCGCGCGAATCTCGAGGTGACGCTGGCGATCGAGGAAGCGGTCGCGAGCGGCGCGTCCGTGCGCCTGCCGATGGAAATCGGCAAGCGGCACGCTGGTACACCATAAAATGGACGTCGGTCCGGACAAGGAGATGTTGGCATGACTGCACGCGCGATGGTGGTGATCCTGCTGGTTCTGGGCGCAACGACCGCGTCGTGGGCGCAGACCTACCCGTCCAAACCCGTGCGGCTCATCCTGCCGTTTCCTGCCGGCGGACCCACCGATCTGCTCGGGCGGCTGCTGGGTCTGAAGCTCGTCGAAACGCTGGGGCAGCCCGTGGTGCCGGAGAACCGGCCGGGCGCGGGCGGCAACGTGGGCGCGGAGTACGCGGCGAAGCAGGCGCCGGACGGTCATACGCTGGTGCTGGGTTCCACGGCGCTCGCGATCAGTCCCAATCTGTATCGCAAGCTCAATTACGATCCGGTCAAGGACTTCGCGCCGGTATCGCTGGTTGCACAGGTGCCAAACGTGCTGCTGGTGCATCCGTCGGTGCCCGCGAAGAATCTGAAGGAGCTTGCCGCGGTCGCGCGCGCGAATCCGGGGAAAATCACGTTCGGTTCCGGCGGACTGGGCACCGGACAGCATCTTGCCGGCGAGATCTTCAAGTCGGTTGCGAAAGTCAACATGCTGCACGTGCCGTACAAGGGATCGGGTCAGGCGATGCTGTCCATGATCGGCGGGCATCTCGACATGCTGGTCATCGGCGCGCCGCCGACGCTCCCGCAGATCCAGGGCGGAAAGGTGCGCGCGCTCGCGGTGCTGACCGCGGAGCGGCTCGCGATCCTGCCCGGCGTGCCGACGGCCCGTGAATCGGGCTACCCGGATTTCCTCGTGATGAGCTGGTACGGCATGCTCGTTCCCGCCGGCACGTCGCGCGACATCGTTCAGCGGCTCAACGGCGATCTCGGACGCATACTCGCGGCGCCCGACACGCGCGAACGCATGGCGGCGGGCGGGTTCGAACCGCTCACGAGTCCGCCGGAAAAATTCGCGGCCTTCATCCTGTCGGAGACCGCGCGTTACGCCAAGGCCATCAAGAGCGCGGACCTCAAGCTCGACCCGTGACGCAGCGACATCGGTGGAAGATATGTAACTCATGGATTTATAATGAAAATAATAGACATCCGCGAGACGTCGGTCGCGCTGAACGTGAACATGCGCAACGCGGTGTTCGATTTCAGCGAAATGACGACTTCGGTCGTCGCGGTGGTGACCGACGTCGTGCGCGAAGGCAGGCCGGTCGTGGGGTTCGCGTTCAACTCAACGGGCCGCTACGCCTGCGGCGCGCAGATGCGCGCGCGCTTCATTCCGCGCATCCTCAACGCGGACCCCGCGAGCCTGGTCGATGCCGCCGGGGACAATCTCGATCCGGAAAAGTTACTTGCGGCGATGATGCAGCGCGAGAAACCGGGCGGCCATACCGAACGATCCGTCGCGATCGGCACCATCGAGGTGGCGGTTTGGGACGCGGTCGCGAAAATCGCCGGCAAGCCTCTGCACCGCGTGCTGTCGGAACGCTATAACGGCGGCAGGCGCATCGAGAAAATTCCGTGTTACGTGGGCGGCGGCTGGTATCACCCGGGCAAGGGTATTGCCGAATTGCTCGACGAGATCCGGCTGCGGCTCGACGAGGGTTATCGCACGATGAAAATCAAGGTCGGCGGCGCGCCGATACCCGAAGACGTGAAGCGCGTCGAAGCCGCGCTCAAGGTCGTGGGCTCCAGCGCGAACCTTGCGGTCGATGCCAACGCGGGATTCGACCGCGAGCGCGCGCTTGCGTACGCCAGAGCGCTCGCGCCGTACAATCTGCGCTGGTTCGAGGAGCCGACCGATCCGCTGGGATACGCGCTGCTCGCGGAGGTCGCGGCATGCTACGCGGCGCCCATCGGCACCGGCGAGAACCTCTTCTCCACGCAGGATGTCGAGAACCTGGTCCGGTTCGGCGGCCTGCGCGCGGACCGTGACATCATCCAGACCGACGTGCCGCAGTCGTACGGCATCGCGCAGTTCTCGCGCACGCTGGACATGCTGGGCCGGCACGGCTGGAAACGCGCTTCGGTGTTCCCGCACGGCGGCAATCAGATGACGCTCCAGATCGTGGGTGGTTTCGGCCTCGGCGGCTGCGAGGCCTATCCCGGTGTATTCGGAATTTTCGCGGGATTCGCGGATGACGCCCGGGTGGAGGACGGTTATCTGAAACTGCCGCAACGCCCCGGCATCGGTTTCGAGGCGCAGAACCAGCTCTACGCCGTGATGCGCGAACTCGCGCCGGAACTCGCATGATTGCCGCCCTTTCGTTTCGTGGATTGCTGCTTGCAGTCGCGCGCGCCGGCGTGCTTGCGGCGTTTGCGGCTGCCGCCGGTGCGCAGGGATACCCGTCGAAACCGATCCGGCTGCTGCTGCCGTTTCCGCCGGGCGCGCCGAGCGACATCGTCGGCCGCGTGATCGCCCAAAAACTCGCCGAGCAACTGGGCCAGAACGTCGTTCCCGACAACCGCGCGGGCGCGGGCGGCAACCTCGCGTTCGGGCAGCTTGCGAAGTCGCCGCCGGACGGTCACATGCTCGCGATCACGTCGCCGTCCATCGCGATCAGTCCCGCGCTGTACGCGAAGCTGCCGTTCGACGCGCTGCGCGATTTCGCGCCGGTTGCGCGCATCGCGACAATCGAGAACGTGCTCGTCGTGCATCCGTCGGTGCCCGCGAAATCGCTGCGGCAGTTCGTCACGCTCGTGCGCGCGCAGCCGGGGAAAATCAATTACGGCTCCGGCGGCGCGGGCACGACCAATCACATCGCCAACGAGCTGCTCAAGTACACCGAAAAGCTGAACATGGTGCACGTGCCGTACAAGGGCGCGACGCTGGCGACGCTCGCCGCCGTCAGCGGCGAGGTGGACCAGGTCATCGTATCGGTGGCCTCGGGACTGCCTCTGATCCAGGACCGCAAGGTTCGGGCGCTCGTGGTGCTGTCGCAGAAGCGCGTCGCGGCGCTGCCGGACGTTCCGACGTCGAAGGAGTCCGGGTACGGCGAGTTCCTGATGTCGATCTGGTACGGCCTGCTCGCTCCGGCGGGCACGCCGCGCGAGATCGTGTCGCGACTGCACCAGGAGGTGGTGCGGGCCCTCGACACCCCGGAGATGAAGTCGCGCATGGCGACTCTCGGCATCGATCCATGGCCGGGGACTCCGGAACAGATGGGCGAGCTCATCCGCGCGGAAACCGCGCGCTACGCCGTCATCATCCGGGCTGCGGGCATCAAACAGGAATAGGCGCAGCGGGTCACGCATGGCCGCGGAAACGTTTCTCGATCCGGAGACCCCCGAAACGGTGCGACTGGGCGTCGCGGAAGCCGTCGAGCTGGGCGAACGCGCCCTGCTGCGCGTCGGCTACAGCGGCGAGGAGGCGAAGATCATCGTCGACCAGATCGTCGACAACGCGCTGTGCGGCTACAAGTTCGCGGGGCTGCCGCGGCTGCTTGCAATCGCCGGTGATGAAAAATCCCGCATGTCGCGCACGCCGCCGAAAGTCGTGCACGAGACGCCGGTGTCCGCGCTTCTCGACGGCGGCAACAGCGTCGGTTACGTCGCGGCGTATCGGGCGGCCGAAGTCGCGATCCGCAAGGCGAAGACGGCCGGCATGGCCAGCGTCGGCGCCTACAACAGTTACTACAGCGGCCGCAACGCGTACTTCGTCGAGAAAATCGTGCGCGAAGGCCTCGTGGCGTTTCATTCGTCGAGCGCGTCCCCGCGCGTGCTGCCGCCGGGCGCCGCGCGGCCCATGCTCGGCACGAATCCCATCTGTTTCGGATTTCCGTCCGACGACGGCCCGGTCATTTTCGACATGGGCACGGCCGCGTTCATGTGGGGCGAAGTCATGCTGCACGCGCATCTCGGAAAGCCGTTGCCGGACGGCGTGGGATTCGACGCGCTCGGACGCGCGTCGACGGATGCGGCCGAGGTGCTCAAGGGCGGCGTCGCGCCGTTCGGCGGACACAAGGGCTACGGACTTTCGTTCGCGATCCAGGCGCTCGGCATACTCGCGGGCGCGGCGTTCGCGAAAGGTGCGGTGCGCGACTACGCGTTCCTGTTCTGGGTGGTGGATCCGCGGGCGATGCTGCCGGGCGGCGAATTCAACAGTCAGATGTCCGAGTTCGTGCGCGAAATCAAGTCGACGCCGCGCCAGCCGGGCGTGGACGAAATTCGCATCCCGTCCGAACGCGCGTTTCGCGAGCGCGAGCAGCGCCGGCGCGAGGGCATCGTCATCGAGCGCAAAGTCGTGGAGTCGCTGCGCGCGTTGTAGCGCCGGCGCCGCGGAAACGGAGTTCACGCTGCCGGGCTACGAAAAACGGCCGCCTCGCGAAGGCGGCCTTTTTTCGTGCAGCCGGTGCGCGCGTTACGCCGCCGCCGCCCCGATCACGCTTTCCGGCACGAACTTCGCGAGCCAGCGCTTGCGGATGATGAGATTTTCCTGCCAGACGGCCTCGATGTTGGGCACCGTCGACGCCTTCACCGCGGCGGACTTGAGCAGTGCATCGCGCCACGCTGCGAGATGCGGGAATTTCTCGATGATGCCGAGCGGGCGCAGCCGATCCATGAACGTGTAGCGCTGCAGGAACGGCGCATAGGCGCAGTCGACGAGCGAGAAATTCGGACCGTTGAAGTACGGGCCGGCGTTGCCGCGCTTGCCGAGCGCCTCGTCGAGCTTGCCGAAAGGCCCCGCGATCTTCGCGGCGTTGCGCGCGAAATCTTCCTCGGAATCGGCGTACATGGTGTTCGAAATCGCGCTCGCGAACGTGGTCACGAAATCCGTCCACGCGCGGTTGCGCGCGCGCGCGAGCGCATCGGCGGGATGCAGGCGCGGCTCGGCGGTCTCGTCGAGGTACTCCGCAATCGCGTTCGACTCGAACAACGCGTCGTTTTCGCCGATGCGCAGCACCGGCACCTTGGCGTGCGGCGAGATTTTCAGGAACCAGTCGGGCCGGTTGTCGCGGTCGATATAGGTGATGTCGTAGGCGATGTTCTTCGCGCGCAGCGCGATCGCGGCACGCTGCACCCACGGGCAGGTCTTGAAGCTGCACAGCATGAATCGGGAAGTCATGGTTTCTCCGTGCGATGGTGGCAGGGCCGGATGCTGGCACACTCGCGCGGTCGAGACAAGCGCGTACGCCCGCCCTACTACCGCGGCGCGGTTGACACCGCCGGAGGCCGTTGTTAGCGTGCCCTGCTTCGAGGGGCGCACTTTCAAGGAGA
>CAZMBS010000065.1:0-14491 GCA_964564295.1 uncultured Streptomycetaceae bacterium | reverse complement strand
CCGTGAACAGCCCCGACGAGAGGCCCAGCGCGCCCGCCCGGAGGCCGGCTTCGAGCATCGCGGTGATGTGATTCAACTCGTCCGCGGTCGGCGCGCGCTGGTCCATGCCCATCGCCATGAGGCGCAACGTGTTGTGGCCGACCAGCATGCCGGCGTTGACCGCGGTCGCAGGAAACGATTCGAGATACTCCGGAAACGTACGCTCGCGAAACGGCAGCCAGGGTGCCGACGGGCTCAGATAGTCGCGCAGCAGCCCGACCTTGCCCGGCAGGCACGGTGCGACCGAAAACCCGCAGTGACCGATGATCTCGGTGGTGACGCCCTGCCGCACCTTGCTTTCCGCCCGCGGATTGATCGGCAGCGTGAAGTCGGAATGGGTCTTGATGTCGATAAATCCCGGGGCAACCGCGAGGCCGGCAGCGTCGATTTCCCGGAATCCGCGGCCGTCCAGCGCGGCGCCGATGCCCGCGATGCGCGTGCCGTTGATCCCGAGATCGGCGACCGTTCCGGGCGCGCCGCTGCCGTCGAAT
Source organism: uncultured Streptomycetaceae bacterium (assembly GCA_964564295.1). Lineage (GTDB taxonomy): Bacteria > Pseudomonadota > Gammaproteobacteria > Burkholderiales > SG8-41 > CAZMBS01. The sequence goes on along the minus strand of CAZMBS010000065.1, from coordinate 13,961 downwards.
ATTGTGCCGTTACGAATGAGTATGTCGTAGTGCATGATCAGGGTTGCTCCGGCCGCAGACCGGCGGCGCTCACGACTTTTCCCCATTTGCGGTATTCGGCGGCGAGGAATGCGCCGAAATCGCCCGGGGTGCTGACGACCGGGTCGACACCTTCCGCCGCCAGGCGTTGGCGGATCTCCTGCAGATGCAGGGTCCGCGTCACGTCGCCGTTCAAGCGGGTCACGATATCCGGCGGGGTGGCCGACGGCACCATGAGCCCGAGCCAACCGGTCACGTCGTAGCCGGGCAGTCCCGATTCCGCGACGGTCGGCAGATCGGGCAGCGCGGCATCGCGCCGGAGACCGGAAACGCCGAGCGCGCGCAGGCGCCCGGAACGAACGTGCGGCAACGGAACAGGAATGGCGTTGAAATACACGGAGACCTCTCCCGACAGTATGGCGACCGTGCCCGCGGGGCCGCCCTTGTAGGGCACGTGCGTGACGCGGAAGCCGGCCATGGTGCGCATGAGTTCCATGGCGAGATGCGGCGTCGTGCCGACGCCGGGCGAAGCATAGTTGAGTTCGGCGGGACGCGATTTCGCCAGGGCGATGAATTCACGCACGGACCGGGCCGGCAGCGACGGATGCACGACGAGAATCAGCGGAAACGACACGAGCTGCGTGACGGGCGCGAAATCGCGATTCGTGTCGTACGGCAGTTTCCGGTGCAGATACGGGTTGGTCGTGAACGCGCTGATGTTCATGAGCCACGTATATCCGTCGGCGGGAGCCTTCGCGCCGAGTTCGGTGGCGAGTATGCCGCCGGCGCCGGGCCGGTTGTCGACGAGCAGTTGCTGTCCCCACGCCTCGCCGAGTTTCTGGCTCAGCAGTCGCGCGACCACGTCGTGGATGCCGCCCGCTGCCGCCGGAACGATGAAACGCACGGGCTTCACCGGGAATGCCTGCGCGAAGGCAGGCGGCGCGAGTCCGAACATCAGTACGGGAATCGCGCACGCCTGTCGCAGACGCCGGTTCGGTGCGACCGGCGCGCATTTGATCGGGCTCGCGCGCGCGCTTATCATTCGGCACTTCGCGGCGTTCGGGATGGAGAACATCATGGTGCGCATCATCGGGGGATTTGCCGGGCTGATTATCGCGGCCGCTGTGCTACAAGTCCATGGTGCCGACAGGCATCCGTCGCGGCCGATGCGGCTCATCGTACCGTACCCCGCGGGCGGTCCCAACGACGTGCTGTCGCGCATGGTGGCCGGAAAACTGTCCGAGGCGTGGAATCAGCAGGTCGTCGTCGACAACCGGCCCGGCGCCGGCGGCAACCTTGCCATGGAACTCACCGCGCGCGCGCAGCCGGACGGCTACACATTCGCGCTGCACGCGATGGCCTATGCAGTCAATCCGACGCTGTACTCGAAAGTCCCGTACCGGTTCGATGAATTTGTGGCCGTTACCGTGGTTGCGAAGGGGCCGCTGGTGCTGGTCGCGGCGCCGGGCGCCGGTATCGCATCGGTGAAGGACCTCGTCGCCGCGGCGAAGGCGAAGCCGGGCCAGTTCCAGTACGCCTCCGGCGGCAACGGGTCTTCCCTGCACCTCGCCGGAGAACTCTTCAAGCTGCAGGCCGGCGTCGATCTGCTGCACGTACCGTACAAGGGTACGAACGAATTCATCCCGGATCTGCTGTCGGGGCGCGTGCCGTTGTCGTTTTCGAGTCCGCTGATCATGGCGGGTCATGTCAAGGCCGGCCGGTTGCGCGCGCTGGGTGTGACGTCGCTCAAGCGCGCCTCGGGCTGGCCCGACGTGCCCTCCATCAGCGAGGCCGGTGTGAAGGGCTACGAAATGGACGCGTGGTATCTCGTGGTTGCGCCGGCGGCGACGCCGAAACCGGTCGTCGCGGCGCTCAACCGCCAGATCGTGCAGGGCCTGCGGGCACCGGATGTGCAGGAGCGCCTTGCGGGGCTCGGCATGGAAGCGGTCGGCAATTCTCCGGAGGACGCCGCCCGCTACGTTGCGACGGAAGAACGCAAGTGGAACAAGGTGCTGCGTGCCGCCAACATCCGGGCGGACTGATCCAGACCGGGATGCGTTCATGAACGATTCGGCAGGGGGCCCGCTCGCGGGCGTGAAAGTGCTGGAGCTCGGCACGCTGATCGCGGGGCCTTTCTGCGCGCGCATCCTCGGGGAATTCGGTGCGGATGTGATCAAGGTCGAGGCGCCGGACGGCGGCGACCAGTTGCGGCAATGGCGCAAGATGGTCGACGGCACCTCGCTCTGGTGGTACGTGCAGGGGCGCAACAAGCGCTCGATCACGATCAACCTGCGTGAGCCCGACGGGCAGGAGATCGTGCGCAGGCTCGCGCGCGAGGCCGACATCGTGGTGGAGAATTTCCGCCCCGGCGCGCTCGAAAAATGGAACCTCGGCTGGGACCGGCTCTCGGCCGCCAATCCGCGGCTCGTGATGGTGCGGCTGTCCGGCTACGGACAGGACGGGCCCTATCGCGACCGGCCGGGGTTCGGCGTCGTTGCCGAAGCCATGAGCGGCATGCGGCACGTCACGGGCTACACCGACCGGCCGCCGGTGCGGCTCGGCATATCCATAGGGGATTCGATCGCCGCGCTGCACGGCGTGATCGGCGCGATGATGGCGCTGCATCACCGCGACGCGAACGGAGGACGCGGACAGGTCGTCGACGTGGCGCTGTACGAATCCGTGTTCAACATGATGGAGAGCTTCGTCCCTGAATTCGACGTGCTCGGTTACAAGCGCGAGCGCGCGGGCAACGCGCTGCCGGGCATCACGCCGTCGAACACGTATCCGACGCGCGACGGCAGGTTCGTCATCATCGGCGCCAACAACGACAGCATTTTCAAGCGCCTGATGGTAGCGATCGGTCGCGGCGATCTCGCGGCCGATCCCGCGCTCGCCACCAACGCGGGGCGCACGCCGCGCGTCGCGGAACTCGACGGCGCGATCGAGGCCTGGACGCGCGCGCACGACCTCGATTTTCTGCTGGACGCCCTCGAAAAGGCGGAGGTGCCCTCCGGCCGGGTCTACGATCCGGAGGACATCGTCAACGACGCGCATTACGCGGCGCGCAGGATGATCGAGACCTGGCGGCTGCCCGACGGCCGGCCGATGAAAATTCCGGCGGTCGTGCCGAAACTCGCGCAGACGCCGGGCGGCACGCGCTGGCTGGGACCGGCGCTCGGCGAGCATACCGCGCAAGTCCTGGACGCGCTGGGTTACGACGGCGCGTCGCAGGCCGACTTGCGGCGGCGCGGCGTCATCTGACCGCTGTGGTGCCGCACTGCCGACGGTGCGACGGCGCCGCGCTTTGAGCCTGCCCGTCGTTGGGCTATGATGGATCCGACCGCAGCCGGAGACCCTCATGATCATTCGCGACATACTGAACCTGAAGGGCAGCACGCTCTACAGCATCGCGCCCACCGGCAGGATTTCGGACGCCGTGAGCACGATGGTGAAGAACGACATCGGTTCGCTGGTCGTGATGGAAGACGGCCGCATGACCGGCATGCTGACGTTCCGCGAAGTGCTGCGCGCGCTCGACGCGCATCAGGGCAACCTCAACGATCTGCAGGCCGGCGCGTTCATGGTCCGCGACCCGGTGTGCGGCAATCCGAACGACACGCTGGAGCACCTGCGGGAAGTCATGATCCAGAACCACATCCGTTACCTGCCCGTGCGCGAGGGAGATCAACTGCTCGGCGTGATCTCGTTTCACGACATCGCCAAAGCCGTCATCAAGGAAACGAGCTTCGAGAACCGTCTGCTCAAGCGCTACATCAAGAACTGGCCGGAAGGCGAGGAACCGCTGAAGTAGCGCGCCGTCGTCGTCGGGCAGCCCCGTGCAGGCGCCTGTCGCGCGTGCATTGGCCGGACGCGCCGGGATTCATTAGAATTCCCTTATTCGTTGGGTTTTCAGGCTTCGCACCGTGGCCGGCGCGGGTCGGGGAAAGGACGCTGTGCTCAAGTTTTTCGGGGGTGGCAAGGTAGACCACCCGATGGCGGATCCGAAGCGCGCTCGCGAGATCGTCGACGAGATGCCCGCGCACGACGCCGCAAAGTGCTGCGAGGAAATCGTCTATTGGCTGGATTCGATCAACCAGACCGACGGATTCAAACTCGATCGCCGCTTCGAGTTGATCGACATGATCGACGCCGCGGCGAAAAATCCGACGCGCAAGCTGTCGCAGGAATATCTCGCGATCAAGGGCAACGTCAAGTTTCAGGAAAACAAGATCTGGAACAGCGTGTTCGGCGTCTGGCGGCAGATGGGTGACGCGTACCTGAAATGCGTCGCGCAATGCGAAGGCAGTGCAAGCACGAGCCTCAGCATCAGAAAAACGCTGCCGGTACTGGTTGCGCGGGGCCTGCGCGCGCTGACGCTGCAGCTCAAGTGGGCGCTCATGCGCTACGGGCCGCTCGATCCCCGGATCTGGAGCGAGATCTGCCGCCTGTACCAGACGGCGGAAGCCGCCGGATTCGCGGGAACGCAGGTCGCGATTTATCCCGGCAAACATGGCGGCGGCTCGGCGCAGCAGGAATTTCTGAAGGCCGTCATGCTGTCGGCGTCGTCCACCGACAGCCTTACGACGGTGCGGCAGGAACTGGCCGAACGCGCGGTCGCGCACTTCTCCGGTGCGTTCGTGATCGCGCGCGCGCCGTCGACGGGCTGCAATTATTGCGTCGATCTCGCGGCGTCCCGGCCGCCGGCTCGCCTGGCGAAGGGCGCCGACGTGCTGCCGTCGCAGCGTTTCTGCGGTGCGGGTGAGGCGATCGCGCACCTCGATCAGCTGATCGGCAGCGTCACCGAGACGGGGGTGGTGCCGGCCGACGTGAACCTCGGCGGCAGTTACGCGAAGGAAGTGGTGCTCAACGTGTTGTGGCACCTGCGCATGTACTGGTCGGACGAGCCGCCGACGCGCGCATCCGAGCGGCGGCGCACGGCGGCGAGCATCACCGTCGTGCCGGGGTTTACGGAAATCCTGCAGACGATCGATCCCAGCACGGGCGACGATCTCGATTTCAGCCAGGGTTCGAGCGCGGAGACCTGGATCATCGACAACGTGAGCGACGGCGGTTACGGCGCCATCGTGCCCAACGGCAAGAGCGAATGGGTGCGGGTCGGCGGACTCATCGGCGTGCACAGCGAGACGTCGAAATACTGGGGCGTCGGCCTCATCCGTCGCGTGACGCGCGACGAGCACCAGCAGCGGCGCGTCGGCGTCCAGATCGTGACCCGGGCGGCGATTCCGATCAAGCTCGGGCGGCCGTCGACGGCATCGAACATCCACGCATTGCGTACCGCGGATCCCGGCATCCTGCTCGCCACGGCGCCCGACAAGCAGGGCGAAGTGGGCGTCATCATGCGCGAGGGCATCTACAATGGCCGCGACAGCCTCGAGATGGGCGTCAACAACAAGTCGTTCCTGCTGATGCCCTCGGGCATGGTCGAGGGCGGCGAGGATTACGACTGGGCAAAATTCAAGGTCATGCAGCGATCCGCGTAGCCCGGCCCGCCCGCGTGCGGGGGGCGCGCGCCGCAGCAGTACGCCGGAATCACCCCATACCGAACTGAGAGGAATTCGTGCAGCCTGTACGTGTCGCCCTGTTTGCCCCCGGCATCAAGGACCGGGTCATGATGAAAGCCATGGAGAGCGGTGCCGATGCCGTGATCCTCGATCTCGAGGACTCGGTGCCGGTCGCGGCAAAGTCCGAAGCACGCGCTCTGGTCGCGAAGGTCATCGACGGCAAGGCGGCTTCCGCCAAGGGGCCGTGCATCTACGTGCGGACCAATGCGTCGGCGACCGGGATGCTCGCGGACGACCTCGCGGCGGTCGTGCGGCCCGGACTCGACGCGGTGATACTGCCGAAGGCCGAGCACGTGGAGGAAATCCGCGCGGCCGCGGCCGAAATCGGAAACGTCGAGCAGTCCTCGGGCGCGCCGCCCGGCAGCGTCGAGATCATCCTGCAGATCGAGAGCGCGCTGGGCGTGCATCGCTGCTACGACCTCATCCGGTCGTCGCCGCGCGTCGTCGCCACATGTATCGGCAGCGCGCGCGACGGCGACCTGCAGGCAGACCTCGGCTGCGGCTGGTCGATCGACGGTCCGGAACTGCTGTATGCGAAGTCGAAAGTGCTGCTGGAAACCCGCGCGGCCGGCGCGTGGCCGCTCGACGGCGTATTCGCGGACCTCAACGACGAGGCCGGGCTCGTCGCCGATTCGGTCCTTTCGGCGCGCATCGGCTACCTCGGGCGCACCGCGATTCATCCGAAGCAGATCGCGCCCATGCGCAAGGCCTATGCGGTGCCGGCTGCCGATGTCGAGTACTACACGAAAGTGGTCGCCGAATTCGAAGCGGTCGAGAAAACCGGGACCGCCGCCGCGATCACCGTCAACGGGCGTCTTGTCGACTACGCGATGTATCAGCGCGCGAAACGCGTGCTGGAACTCGCCCGGCTCGACGCGGGGCCGCGCGGGTAGGTCCGCATGGACTTCGCGTTCACGCCGGAGCAGGAGGCGATCCGCGGTCACCTGCAGGAATTGCTGCGCGAGGTGTGCAGCCCCGAGTACGCGGCACGCTGCGACGAAACCGCGCACCCGCCGCGCGAAGCGTACGAGGCGCTCGCGAAAAACGGCTGGTTCGGGCTCGTCGTGCCGCGCGAGTACGGCGGCAGCGCGCCGGACGACGGGGGCGCGGCCGTGGCGCTTGCGATCCTGCTCGAAGAATGCGGCCGCGCGTTCGAGGAACTCGGCATGTGGGTGTTCCGGACGCTCACCTATGGCGGCTACGCGGTCGCGCGCGACGGCACGCCGGCGCAGAAGCAGTCGATCCTGCCGCGGGTCGCGAAAGGCGAGCTGTCGTTCTGCTTCGGCATCACCGAGCCGCATTCGGGTTCGGATGCCGCGGCGCTCACGACGCGCGCGGAGGCGCGCGAGGGCGGCTACACGATCAACGGACAGAAGGTGTTCACGTCCGGCATGGACATCAGCGACTACTGCCTGCTGGTCGCGCGCACGTCGAGCGGCGCGAAAAAGCAGGAAGGCATCACGACGTTGCTGGTGGACACGACGCTTCCGGGAATTTCCGTCAAGAAAATCAATACGTTGGGGCAGCGCGCGATCGGCACGACGCAGGTGTACTACAACGACGTGCAGGTGCCGGCCGACGCCGTGCTGGGCCGCGTGGGCGAGGGCTGGCGCGCGGTGGACGCCTACATCTGGTACGAACGGTTGTGCCTTTCCGCCGCGCGCACCGGCGCCGCGTCGGCGGCGTTCGAATACGCGTTGCAGTATGCGAAGACGCGCAAGCAGTTCGGCAAGTCCATCGGCGAATTCCAGGCGATATCCCACAAGCTCGCGGACATGAAGGTGATGCTCGATGTGTCGCGCCTGCTCGTGTACCGGTTCGCGTGGCTCATGGACCAGGGCAGCGCGACCCGGCACGATGCCGCCGTGGTCAAGCTGCACACCGGCGAAACCTACAAGGCGGTATCCGACATGGGGCTGCAGATACTCGGCGGCTACGGCTACTGCATGGAGTATCCGATGCAGCGCTGGTTCCGCGATTCCCGGCTCGCGACCATCGGCGCGGGCACGTCCGAAATCCAGCGCAACATCATCGCGCGCGGACTGGGGCTCTGACGGCATGGATCACCCGCTCGCCGGCGTGCGTGTGCTGGAACTCGGCCAGATCATCGCGGGCACCTACGGCGCGCAGGTGCTGACCGATCTCGGCGCCGAGGTGATCAAGATCGAGACGCCCGACGGCGATCTCGGGCGCATTCCGTCGGTGGCGCCGTACCGGGGCGTGAGCGCGCTGTTCCTGACCTTCAACCGCAACAAGAAGAGCGTCGTCATCAATCTGAAGTCCGACGCCGGCCGCGCGGTTTTTTACGATCTCGTGAAAGTGTCCGATGTCGTCATCGACAATTTCCGCGCGGGCGTGCTCGAGCGGCTGCGGATTGACTACGCGACGCTCTCGGCGCTGAATCCGCGCATCATCCAGTGCTCGGTGACGGGCTTCGGGACGCAGGGCGCGTACAAGGACTATCCCGCGCTCGACCTCGTCATACAGGCGATCAGCGGGTACCTGTCGATCACGGGCGAACCGGACCGGGCGCCCGCGCGCGTGGGCATCCCGCTGGCGGATCTCTCGGGGGGCGTCTTTTCGTGCAAGGCGATCCTCGCGGCGCTGTACGCGCGCGAGCGCACCGGCAGGGGCAGTCGCGTGGAAACGTCGATGTTCGACGGCATGCTGAACCTGCTGAGCTACATGGGCACGCATTACCTCAGCACGGGCGAAGTGCCGCAGCCGCAGGGCTCGGCGCACGAGTTCACGGTGCCGTGGCAGGCGTTTCGCGCGAAAGACGGTTTCATCGTGATCGCCACGCGGCAGGAGAACTTCTGGGTGAAGCTCTGCGGCGTGCTCGGCCGGCCCGCGCTCGCGCAGGACGCGCGCTTCGCCACCAATCCGCAACGGCTCGAGAACCGCGCGCTGCTCGTGCCGCTGCTCGAAGCCATATTGCTCACCGATACCGTCGGCGCCTGGCTCGAAAAGCTGCGTGCGGCGGAGGTGCCGGCCGCGCCCGTGAACGACCTGCGCGGCGCGTTCGCCGAGGCGCCGGTCGCCGAACGCGGCATGATCGTCGAGTACGACCATCCGGATGTCGGCCGGGTCCGGCTGCCCGGCAATCCGATCAAGTTCGACGGCATCGACGGCACGATTTCGAATCCCGCGCCGCGCCTCGGCGAGCATACCGACGCGGTGCTTGGCGGACTGCTGGGTCTTGCGCCCGCCCGCATCGCGAGCCTGCGCGCCGCGGGCGCGATCCGGTAACGCACGGGGAAAGGAACCGCATGCGCGGAATGTACTGGGAAGAATGGGAAATCGGCGCGGCGTTCACGAGCCCGGCGCGCACGGTGACCGAAGCGGATATTGTGGCGTTCGCGGGCATTTCGGGAGATTACAATCCGCTGCACGTCAACGAGGAATACTGCAGGACCACGCAGTTCGGCGGGCGCATCGCGCACGGACCGCTGGTGTACGCGATCGCCGCCGGGCTGATATTCCAGTTGCATCTGTACGACGACACGCTGATCGCGTTCCTGGGTTTCGACAGCCTGAAGTTCACCAACCCGGTGAAGCCCGGCGACACCATCCATGCGCGCATCACCGTGCTGGAGAAGCGCGAGACCTCGCGCGCGGACCGCGGCGTCATGAAGCGCCAGTTGCAGGTCGTCAACCAGCGCGGCGAAGTGGTGCAGGAGGGCGTGCAGGCCTTTCTGCTGAAACGCCGGCCGGCCGGGTGACCGCGCGAGGAATTACAGAACCTGTTGTTTGAATTGAATTAATTTACCTGATTTCACTCTTTTAACTGATACAAGGAGTCCGCACCATGTCCGGTCCCGATCTGCGCAGGAAGTACGGCGACAAGGCCTTCGAGGTCGGCCGCCGCATGCAGGGAGCCGCGTTCGAACAGCGCGTCGCGCAGCGCGACAGCCTCGACCAACATTTCACGAAACAGTGGCTCGAGTTCGCGATCGCCGGCATGAGCGACCGCCCGCAGCTCGACGTGCGCACGCGGCTGCTGGTGCTCGCCGGCCAGTACACGATGGCGAAGAGCCACAAGGCGCTGGAGGAAACCGTGCGCGCCGCGGTCGCCGCGAAAGTGCCGGCGCCGGAAATCCTCGAGATCATCCTGCAGTGCGTGGTCTACGGCGGCCACACCACGGTCGATCCGGCGATCGATGTGTTTCATCGCGTCGCCGTCGAACTCGGGCTGATGGAAGAAATCCGCAAGGCCCAGTTGCCGCTCGACGGCACCGACAGCAAACGCAACTACGAGGCCGAGCGCGCGAAATGGCATCCGCAGGACCTCGCCGATCCGCGCCTGCAGCCCATGCTCGACGCCCACACCTGGCTCGCGGTTGGCCGCGGGCTCACGCTGCGGCCGAAGCACCACCTCAACGTGCTGTCGTGGCTGCACGCGATGGACCCGCAGTTCGCCGACCTGTGGGTGAAGTTCTGCTACGGCGGCATGTACACGCGCGGCATCGTCGACGACAAGACGCGGCTCTTGTGCATGGTCGGCGACTGCCTCGCGGTCGGCGAATCGGTGCAGGCGAAGGGCCACATGCGCGGCGCGATGCGGCAGGGCGCGAAGCCGCGCGAGGTGATGGAGGTGGTGCTCTATACCTGCGTCAACTTCGGCATGCCGCCGGCGCTGCACGCGCTGCAGGCCTTCGTCGGCATCATGGCCGAGGACGGCCGGCTCGACGAGATCGGCAATCCGCCGCTGCGGGTCGAGAGCTACGACAAGTAGCGGATTTCCGTAGGGCGGATAAGCGCAGCGTAATCCGCCGGTCGTACATCTAACTTCTCAATACCTTCCGCAGCCACGCCCCGATGTCGCGCACTTCCTCGAGACACACCGAGTGCGCCATCGGGTAGTCGTGCCATTCCACGGCGTAGCCGAGCTTTTCGAGCTGCTCGCGCGAGTGCGTGCCCATCGGGTACGGCAGCACCGGATCCTGCGTGCCGTGCACCATGAATATCGGTGTCTTGCGGTTCGCGGGCGTTGCCTCCTGCGCGAGGCTGTCCGCGCACGGCAGATAGCTCGACAGCACCATGACGCCGCCGAGCGGCTCCGGGTAGCGCAGCGCGGTCTGCAGCGCGATCGCGCCGCCCTGTGAAAACCCGGCCAACACGATGTTTTTGCCGGGTATTCCGCGCGACACTTCGTGCGCGATGAGTTTGCCGATTTCCACCTGCGAGGCGCGCACGCCTTTTTCGTCGGGTTTTTTCGTCTTCCCTTCCAGGTCGCCGAACGCGACGTCGTACCACGCCCGCATCACGTAGCCGTTGTTGATCGTCACCGGCATTTTCGGCGCGTGCGGGAACACGAAGCGCGTCGCCTGAGTGCCCGCGAGATCGAGTTCGTTCACGATCGGCACAAAGTCGTTGCCGTCCGCGCCGAGCCCGTGCATCCAGATCACGCACGCGGTGGGGTTCCTGCCGGTTTCCAGTTCGATGGTTTCGAGGCGGTTGGTCATTTTTGTTCAGATTGCCGAAACGGCGGTTGCGAAGCCCGCGGGGTCAGGCGCGGTTCAGTTTTTTTTCGGCCGTATCGCCGACTTCGGCCGGAACGCCTTCACCACCGCATCGTTGGTCTCGATATACGGCCCGCCGATCAGATCGATGCAGTACGGCACGGCAGCGAAGATGCCGCTGATGACGATCTTGCCGGTCTCGTCCCGCAGTCCTTCGAGAGTTTCCCGGATGGCTTTGGGCTGACCGGGCAGGTTGATGATGAGCGTCTGCTTGCGGATGACGGCAACCTGGCGCGAGAGTATCGCCGTGGGCACGAACTTCAGGCTCACTTGCCGCATCTGCTCGCCGAAGCCGGGCATTTCCCGGTCGCCGACCGCGCGCGTCGCTTCGGGCGTGACGTCGCGCGGCGCGGGCCCGGTGCCGCCCGTAGTGAGCACGAGGTGGCAGCCTTCGGCATCCACCAGTTCCCGCAGCGTCGCCTCGATCACGGGCTGCTCGTCCGGAATCAGCCGTTTCACCGTGCGCCACGCGGGTGCGGCGATCGCGCTTTGAAACCAGGTCTCGAGCGCCGGTATGCCTTCGTCCCGGTACACGCCCTGCGAGGCGCGATCGCTGATCGAAACCAGCCCGATCAGCACGGTGTCGTGATTCGCGGTCATGCGCCGATTATATCCCGGAGCATCTGGTAGATCGCCCGGTAGCTGCGCGGCGGACGGCCCTGTTCGCGCTCGCGATGCGTGTTGCGGATCAGCATGCGCAACTGCTGCGCGTCGGCCCCGGGATGTTCGTTCACGAATGCCGTCAGCGCCTCCGCATCGTCGAGCAGACGCTCGCGCAGCGCCTCGATGCGCTGCAGCCGCGCGGTGCGTTCGTGCGTGGACGCCGTCCACGCGTCGAGCTGCGCGCGGATCGGCGCGGGATCGACGTTGCGCATGAGCTTGCCGATGTACTGCAGTTGCCGCCGCCGCGCGCCGAACGCCTTGATCCGCCGCGCGGCGAGCACGGCGTCGCGCAGCGATTCCGGCAGTTCGACCTGCGCGAGCTGGTCCACGCTCAGGTCGACGAGCGCGACGCCGATGTCCTGCAATGCGGCATCCGCTTTCTTGCGCCGGGTCTTGCTGAGCGTCGTGTCGGTGGTCATGGGGGCGGTGTGACGGGGCAAGCTGTTATCATAACGCTCTTTTTTCGCGATGCCGCCCGCCATGCCGTCCAGCCGTTTCGCCGTCACCGACGATCACCTGAAGGAGCTGGCGAGCGTTGCGCTCGCGCACGCGCTCGAACGCGGCGCATCGGCGGCGGAAGCCGAGGTGAGCGAAGGCTTCGGACAGACCGTGACGGTGCGCAAGGGCGAGGTCGAAACCATCGAATACAACCGCGACAAGGGTATCGGCGTCACGGCGTACATCGGCAAGCAGCGCGGGCACGCGAGCAGTTCCGACCTGTCGCCGAAAGCCGTGCGCGACGCGGTGGATGCGGCGCTCGCGATCGCGCGCTACACCGCGTCCGACGACTGCTCGGGCCTCGCCGACCCGGCCCTGCTCGCGCGCGAGTTTCCCGACCTCGACCTGTGGCACCCGTGGGGCATCGACGTCGAGCGCGCCATCGAGATCGCGCGGGCGTGCGAGGCGGCGGGGCTTGCGCTCGGCGCGGGCATCACGAACTCCGAAGGCGCGACGGTGTCGACGCAGGAGTCGCATTTCATCTACGCCAATTCCGACGGATTTCTGGCGGGGTATCCGACTTCGCGCCACGGGCTCTGGTGCTCGCTGATCGCGGGGCAGGGCGACGGCATGCAGCGCGACGACTGGTACGAAACCAAGCGCGATCCGCAGGACCTGCCCGCGCCGGAATCGGTGGGCAGGCGCGCCGGCGAGCGCGCGCTGCGGCGGCTCGACGCGCGCAAGATCGCGACCACGCAGGCGCCAGTGCTGTTCGAGGCGCCCATCGCCTCCAGCCTGCTCGGACACTACGTATCGGCGGTGTCGGGCGGCAGCCTCTATCGCAAATCCTCGTTTCTTCTCGACAGCATGGGCAAGGCCGTATTCGCGCCGTGGATACGCGTGACCGATTCACCGCTCGTGTCCAAGGGTCTGGCGAGCGGGCCGTTCGACGAAGAAGGGGTCGCCACGCAGACGCGTGACGTCGTGAGCGGCGGGATCGTGCAGGGGTATTTTCTCGGCAGCTATTCGGCACGCAAACTCGGTCTGCAGTCGACGGGCAACGCCGGCGGCAATCACAACCTGCTGCTCGATTCGAGCGGCGAGGACTTCGATGCGCTGCTGAAGAAGATGGGCCGGGGGCTGCTCGTCACCGAACTGCTGGGGCAGGGCGTCAACAACGTCACCGGCGATTACTCGCGGGGCGCCGCGGGTTACTGGGTCGAGAACGGCGAAATCGCCTATCCGGTCGAGGAGATCACGGTCGCCGGCAACCTGAAGGACATGTTTCGCGGCATCGTCGCGGCCGGCACCGACGTGATCCGCCGCGGGTCGCGCCAGTGCGGGTCGATCCTGGTCGAGCGCATGACGATAGCCGGCGATTAGCCGGCGCGCGGCGACACAGCCCGGTTTATGGTAACTTGTTGATATAATTACATTTTTCATGGAGGGGAACATGAAACGTCGACAATTTCTGAAACGCGCGGGCGCGGGCATCGCCTCCGGCGCCATCGCCGCGCCGGCCATCGCGCAATCGCAGCCTGCGATCCAGTGGCGCATGGCGTCGAGCTTTCCGAAGAGTCTCGACACCATATTCGGTGCCGGCGAAATCGTCTGCAAGCGCGTCGCGGAAATGACCGACAACAAGTTCCAGATCCGGCTGTTCGCGGGCGGCGAAATCGTGCCGGGGCTCCAGGTGCTCGACGCGGTGCAGAACGGCACGGTCGAGTGCGGCCAC
>CAZMBS010000064.1:0-14574 GCA_964564295.1 uncultured Streptomycetaceae bacterium | reverse complement strand
GTCAACTGCAACCTGCAGAGGCTCGACGGCCCGGTGCGCGGCAACGGATCGATCATCCAGGAACTCGAAGGGCTGTTCACGGGCTCGGGCTGGAACGTGATCAAGCTCCTGTGGGGGTCCGACTGGGATCCGCTTTTCGCGCGCGATCGCGAAGGCGCGATTCTGCAGCGCCTGCACGAGACGGTCGACGGCGAACTGCAGAAATACGCCGCGACCGACGGCCGCTTCAATCGTGAGGCGTTTTTCAACAAGTATCCGGAGCTGCAGGCGATCGTCGCCGATCTGTCCGACGCGGATATCGACCGCCTGCGGCGCGGCGGCCACGATCCGGTGAAGATTTACTCGGCGTATCACGCAGCGTCCACCGCGCGCGGCCAGCCCACGGTCATACTCGCGCAGACCAAAAAAGGCTACGGCATGGGCCACTGGGGCCAGGGCAAGATGACCGCGCATCAGGCGAAGAAGCTCGAAGACGATGCGCTGCTGGCGTTTCGCGACCGCTTCGCGCTGCCGCTCACCGACGACGACGTGCGGGCGCTGCGGTTCTACAAGCCTTCCGCGGATACGCCCGAGATGCGCTACTTCACCGCGCGCCGCAAGGCGCTCGGCGGCAGCCTGCCCGCGCGGGCGCCGAAGGCCGCCGCGTTGCCCGCGCCGTCCGCCGCGAGCCTCGCGCGGTTGCTGGAAGGCTCGCACGACCGCGAAGAATCCACGACGATGAGTTTCGTGAAACTACTGTCGCAATTGCTGAAGGATCCCGTCGTCGGCCGGCACATCGTGCCGATCGTGGCCGACGAGGCACGCACGTTCGGCATGCAGACGCTGTTCCGGCAGGTCGCGATCTACTCGTCCGTCGGTCAGGTGTACGAGCCGGAAGATCGCGACGAATTGCTGTACTACAAAGAGGCGAAAAACGGCCAGATTCTGGAGGAAGGCATCACCGAGGCCGGCGCGATCTCGTCGTGGATCGCCGCGGCCACCGCCTACAGCGCGCACGGCATGCCGATGCTGCCGTTCTACATTTTCTACTCGATATTCGGCTTCCAGCGCGTGGGCGACCTGATCTGGGGTGCAGCCGACTGTCGATCGCGCGGCTTCCTGATCGGCGCCACGTCCGGACGCACGACGCTTTCGGGCGAAGGCCTGCAGCATCAGGACGGTTCGAGTCACGTGATGGCGGCGTTGATCCCGAACTGCGTGTCGTACGACCCCGCCTACGGCTACGAAGTCGTGACGATCATCCGCAACGGCATGTCCCGCATGCTCGAGGCGCAGGAAGACGTGTTCTATTACATCACCGTCACCAACGAGAACTACCCGCAGCCCGCCATGCCGAAGGGCGCGGAAGACGGCATCTTGCGCGGGCTATATCTCCTCAGGCCGGCCGGCAACGGGAAACACCGCGTGCAATTGATGGGCAGCGGCACCATCCTGCGCGAGGCGCTCGCGGCGGCGCAGATGCTGGAGCGCGATTACGATGTCGGCTCCGACGTCTGGAGCGTGACGAGCTTCAACGAACTCGCGCGCGACGGCATTGCAACCGAACGCTGGAACCGGCTGCACCCCGAGGCGCCACCGCGCGTGACCTGGATCGAATCGAGCCTCAGGGGCCACGCGGGGCCGGTGATCGCGGCGACCGACTACGTGCGTGCCTATGCCGAGCAGATCCGGCCGTGGCTCGCGCAATCGTACGCCGTGCTCGGCACCGACGGCTTCGGGCGCAGCGATACGCGCGAGCGGCTGCGGCGTTTCTTCGAAGTGGACCGCGCGCACATTGCGGTGGCCGCGCTGAAGGCGCTGGCCGATCAGGAAACGCTGCCCGCGTCGACCGTCAGCGACGCGATCGCACGCTACGACATCGAACCCGATTGCGTGGCGCCGTGGCGGGCCTGACGCCCGTCTTGCGGCTGGACGGCGCGCCTACTGCTGCCGGATCCCCGCCTCGCGGATGAGCGTGACGTAGCGGTCGTATTCGGACTGCATCAGCTTCGCGAACGACTCCGGTGTCGAGTCCGCCGCGGGCTCCGCGCCGCCCTTCGCGAACGCATCGCGGATGCGCTGCTCGCGCACGAGCTTCGCCACGTCGGACGAGAACTGCTTGACGACGGCGCGCGGGATGCCGGCCGGGCCGACGATGCCGAACCAGCCGTCGGAAGTCGCGTCGGGCAGTCCCGCTTCCGAGAGGGTCGGCAGGTCCGGCAGTGCGACCGAGCGCTTCGATCCGCTCGTCGCGATCGCGCGCAACCGCCCGTCGCGCACGATGCCGGATGCCGAGGGCACCGTGAACAGGAAGTAATGCACGCGGTCCGCCATGGTTTCGGAAAACGCATCGCCCAGCACCTTGAACGGCACGTGCACCGTCTTCACGCCGGCGGCGCGGTTGAAAATTTCGCCCGCGATATGCGCGAGCGTGCCGACGCCGACGGAGGCGTAGTTGTACTTGCCGGGGTTCGCGCGCAGCAGGCTCACGAGTTCCTTCACGTTCTTCGCAGGCAGATTGGGCGCGACCACCAGCACGTTGGGAATCAGCGCGACGACCGACACCAGCGTGAAATCCTTGATCGGGTGATACGGCGGATTCGCCTGCAGCAGCGGGGCCACCGTGTGCGGCGGCGCGATCATCGCAAAAGTGTAGCCGTCCGGCGTTGACTTCGACGCGATGGTGCTGCCGATCAACCCGCCCGCGCCGGGCCGGTTGTCCACCACGAGCTGGTGTTTGTACGCGTCGCTGAGCGGCGTCGCCAGCGTGCGCGCGAGAAAGTCGCTCGCGGTGCCCGCGGGCAGCGGCACGATCATGCGTATGGGGCGCGCCGGCCAGCTCTGGGCGCCAGCGCATGCGGCGCAAAGCGCGGCGAGAAACCCGATGAGAGCAGACATCCGTGTTTGAGCCATGTTGCGTACCCCCTGGTGTACCGTCGGTTTCCGCCATGGTACGCGCCCCCCGGTCGGCGCACAACGGTTTGCACCGGGACCGCCGTAACGATAGAGTAGCGGCATCCCTCGCAGCCGCCGAGAGTTCCCATGGCATTTACCGTCAACGAAAGCACCGTTCCCGCCGAGCCCGCAGGCAATCGGGTGGCCCGGCAGCGCCTGCTGACACCCGCGCGTGTCGCGGACACCAAAATACTCCTCGATCGCGTGTCGCTCGCCCCCGGCGCCGAATTCCAGATCCGGGTCGCGGCATCGAGCCTCGTCTGGTTCCAGATGCTCGACGGCAGCGCGACGCTGACGCGCGGCGATGCGGCGGACGCGCTGACCGATGCCCATATCGTGTTCCTGCAGCCGGGATTTTCCGGCACGCTGCAAAGCACCGTCGGCGCGACGTTGCTTTACGCCGAAGTGCCCGATGCGGCACGACACGACGCCCGGTTCGCGCGCAATCCGCCGCCGTTTCGCATCGTCGACTGGACGCGCGAGCCGGTGCTCGATTCGCAGCACGACGCGCGCAAACGCATTTACGTCGTCACGCCGAAGCTGTTCGGCACCACGGCAATCAAGGGCGAAATGATCATCTACCCGCCGGGCACGGTGGCCGCGAACCATCACCATGAGGGCGCCGAACATTTCATGTACGTGCTCGACGGCCGCGGCACCGCCTACGCGAACGAGCGCCCGATACCCGTGCGCAAGGGCGACCTCATCTACTACGACGACCGCGAGCGCCACTACCTGCGCAGCGAGGGCGATGTGGAACTGCGATTCGTCGAGTTTTTCATCCCGGGCGAATACCGGACCATCTGGGCGCCGGGCGCGCCGGTATGCACGTGGCTGCCGACGGGACGCAACATCCGCGGCGAAAAGCCCGCGCGCGAGATCCAGGCGCACGCGAGCGACGTCGCGAGTCCGCAGGATGTGTGAACTTTTATAACTTATTGTTTTTATTGATATTTCAGACGGGAGGTTATATGGAATTCAAGGGATTCTTGCATCTCAACATTCGCTGCAGCGAAAGCGACATGCCCGCGATCGAAAAATTTTACGGCGAAGTACTCGGACTCAAGAAGGGCTTCCGCCCGAACTTCATGTTCGGCGGCATGTGGCTCTACGATGGCGATGATCCGATCCTGCACGTGTCCGCGCGTTTTCCCGAAGGCTCGATCGCGCGAAACGAGAAACACAGCGGCAGCGTGGATCACATCGCGTTCAAGGCATCCGGCGCGGCGGACTTCCGCAAGTTGCTGAAGCGTCTCGGGGTCGAGTTCCAGGAACAGAACATTCCGAACGCCGGGTATCAGGTGTTCCTGAACGATCCTGTCGGCACCAAGCTCGAATTCAACTTCATGAACGAGGATGTGCCCGATGCGGTGCCGTCGGGAACGACCGCCCGCACCAACCTGCCGGAGCAGCAGCCCGCCTGATCCGTGCCGCCTGCCGTCCATCGCCTGCGGGCGGCAGACGGCGCGGCGTCTTCAGAAGAGGTGCACCGCCGTCGGCGCCAGGAGTCCGATGGCGCCGAACGCGATGCCGACCACGCCGAGGCCCATCGCGCCCCACAGCAGGAACGCGACGCCGGTAATCACATTGGCGGACGCGAGCACGATGCCGATCTGCACGGCCGCCGATCCGACCTCGAAGTGGTGGTACGCCGCGAGCGCGCGGTCGCGCTTCATCTCGGCGGCTTTCGCGCGCGCGGCGAGTTCCTTGCGCCCCTCCTGCTTGTCCGGCTCGGAATCGTAACGCGCGACGGTTTTGCGCCATTCCGCCGCGCGTTTTTCCATCGCGGCCTTCGCGGGACCCGCCTCCACGCGCAGCAGATCGAGCTCGACGGACTCCGCCGCGGTCTGCAGCGTCGTCGAGCGGATCGTTTTCGCCTGGAAAAACGACCACAGGTTCGATGCCTCGATATTGCGGCTGATGGCCTCGGTCTGCGCGCTTTTCCCGAACGTTTCCGTGAACGCGAGAATCGCCGCGAGCAACGCGATCAGCAACGCGACTTTCTTGTTGGATGGATCGATGTGAGCACCACCGGACATGTCGTCTCCTTTTCAGCGTATGCGACGCGGCTGCGTCAGGCGAATCCGCGGCCCCAGGCGCCGCGGAAAAACTTCTCGCCGAGCGGGCGGCGGGCTCGGGATTTCAGTTCCTTCGCGCGCGTTTCGTCGTCGAGCACTTCGGGGCCGGCCTGATACCCGATTGCGATCATCGACATCAGCGTGTATTCCGCCGGTATCGCGAACGCCGCGCGCGCCTTCTCGGCGTCGTATCCGCCCATCTGGTGCGCCGCGAGACCGAGCGCAAGCGCCTGCAGCGCGATCGAGAGCGACGCCATGCCGGTGTCGTGCTGCGTCCAGCGATTGGCCTTGCCGTTGTGGCCGAACACCGATCCGGCGCAACCCAGCATGAGCACCGGAACGTTCCTGACCCACTTGCGGTTGCCCTCCGACAGGCAGTCGAACGCCTGCTGCCAGCCCTGCGGATCGGAAGCCTTCTCCCAGACCAGGTAACGCCACGGCTCGTCGCCGTTGCACGACGGCGACCATCGCGCGGCCTCCAGCAGCGCGAGCATCTGTTCGCGACCCGGACTGCGGTTCGCGTCGAACGCGCGCGGACTCCAGCGGCGCGCGAGCAGATCGTGTATCGGAACTCCCGTGACCGCCGTGTTCGCCTGCATGTCCGACCCCAGAAAATGAATTCAAGGCATTCTAGCGGAATCTGCCGCGAGGAGATGACACACGCGCGGGGGCTCCGGTCCGATGTGGAACGCACGCACCGTATCGGTCACTTCACGATCCGCGACCGTCGAGCGATGGTGCTGGCGCAAATGTTCAACCCAGGATTCGACCAGAAACGTTTCCACATGGCGCTCCGCGTCGGCCGCATCCTGGTACAGCGCCCACGACAGCGCGCCGTCGCGGCGCCGGATGCCGCGCAGCGCCTGCGCCGCCTGCACGAATGCCGCGGCTTGCGGTATGGCGACACGGTACTCCACGGTGATCAGAACCGGACCGCGGTCCGGCTCGATTTCGCCCTGCGTCTGCGGCTCGGGCCAGGCCACGGGAGCGGTGCGGTCCACCGCATCCTGCCCGCCCAGCGAGTAGCGCAGCGTCGCAATCACCGCGGCCACCGCACCCACGGCCGCGATCAGCAGCGCCGCTGGCACGCTCGTGTGGGTCGCGACCGTGCCCCACAGCACGGCCCCGCCCGTGGTGCCGGCCGCAAACGTGACGAGGTAAATCGACAATGCACGCGCGCGCACCCAGGCCGGCACCGAGGTCTGCGCGCTCACGTGCAACGACGACAGCACGGTAATCCAAGCGGCGCCGGTCGCGAGCATCGCCGGGATCAGCACATACCGCGCACCGCCGTACGAGAGGGCCGCCATGGCGAGCGCGTAGAGCACCGTCGCGCCGTAAACCAGCCTGTCGCGGGAGAAATTCGCGCGCAACCGCGGCAGCACCAATGCCCCGCCCACCGCACCGGCGCCGATGCAGCCGAGCAGCACGCCGTAGAGATCGGCACCGCCGCCGTGACCGGTCACCACCAGCGGCAGCAGGGCCCAGGTCGCCGTGGCAAACGCAAAGAACACCGTGGCGCGCACCATCACCGACTGCAGCGCCGGGGCTTCGCGCACGTAGCGCACGCCGGCGCGCATTGCGCCGAACATGCGCTCTGCGGGCAGCGTGCCGGCGCGCGGTGCGCGGCGCCAGCGCGCAAGCACGATGATGATGCCGAGGAACGATGCGGCGTTGAGGAAAAACGCCGCGGCCGGACCCGCCGCGGTCACCAGCACGCCCGCGAGCGCGGGACCGACCGCGCGCGCGACGTTGGTGCCCATGCTCGACAGCGCGATCGCGGACGGCAGTTCTTCGCGCGGCACGAGTTCCGGCACCGACGCGGCCCACGCCGGAGTCATCATCGCGGCGCCGCAGCCCATCGCGAACGTGATGGCGAGCAGCGCGGCCGCGCTGACCCGGTCGAACAGCGTGAGCAGCGCCAGCAGCACTGCGCAGCCGAGCATCCAGACCTGCGTGCCGATCAGCAGGCGCCGCCGGTCGACGATGTCCGCGAGCGCGCCCGCGGGCAGCGCGAGAAAGAAAATCGGCAGGGCGGTCGCCGCCTGCACCAGCGCCACCATCACGGGGCTCGGATTCAGCGTGACCATCAGCCAGCCCGCGCCGACCTCGTGCATCCAGGTGCCGATGCTGGAGACGACGTTGGCGATCCACAACGCGCGGAACAGCGGGCGATTGAGCGGTGCCCAGGGGCCGGACGTGAAGTGCCGATTATTCGGGGGTTCTGCCATGTCGGGTGCGGCGTCGTCGCAACGGGCGCGAGCGTACCATGCCCGCGACCCGCCTACGTCCGGCCATCCGTCGGCTCCACGATGCCGCCCGCCTCTATCCACGCGTCCAGCCCGCCTTCGAGCGGCCGCACGCGGCGGAATCCCTGGTCCATCAACCGGCGGGCGACACGCGCCGCGCTCGCTTCGTTGGGTCAACTGCAATAGACGACGACGTCGCGATCCCTGCGCATCTCGGAAATGCGCGCTTCCGGCGCGGCGACATCCACGGCAATCGCACCGGGTATGGCGCGCGGGTCGAGGCGCCGGGCCATCGCGGAACGCGCATCGAGCACGAGCGGCGGATCCGCAGCGCGCAGCATCTCGCGCAATGTACCCGCGGTAACCCGCACCGAGCGCAGCAAGCGGATCAGCAGGTAGCGCTCGAGCGACTTCACGCCCGCGTACAATCCGACGATTGCGCCGAAAAGGGCCACGACGCCGATACCGAGGCTGTCCAGCCGATCCAGCGCCCATTCCACCTCGGCATGGAACACCATGCCCGCGAGCACCGGTGCGAGCGCCCAGCCGAGCGCACCGACGGTGCTGAATGCGAGAAACCGCGGTAGCGACAGACCCATCGTCCCCGCGAGCGGCGGCGCAATCGTCGCGAACCCCGGAACGAACTTTGCGACCATCAGCGAAGGCGCGCCCCAGCGCTCGAAAATGTTTTCGGTCTGCGTCACGCAGGAATCGGGCTCGATCGCGATGCGGCACAGCGTGCGCAGCACGCCGTAGCCATAGCGCCGGCCCGCGACATACCAGGGCGTATCCCCAAGGAGGGATGCCGCCACCGCGACCGCGAGCAACGGCGCGAGGTGCAAGGCGCCGCCGGCCACGAACGCGCCGGCGACGATCAGCACCGGCACGGCGGGAATCGGAATCCCGATCTGCGCCACGAACACGGCCGCGAAAACCAGCACGAGGCTGTGCTGCGCGAGCATTGCGCTCATCTCATGCATGCGGGCATTCCTTGCTCCGGTCCGGCCGCGCGCCGCTTCCCCGCTGGAAAAGCGCGGCCATCGCGCAGTATAGTGCGTCGCCGGCGTTCAGCCGGCGTGCCGTTTCACCCATGCGGCGTAGCGATCCATCCAGTCCTGCAGAAACTTCCGGCTGTCCGGCCCGATGTTGCCGTCCGGATCGAACAATCCTTCTTTGGCCTGGATGAACGCTTCCGGCTGGCCCAGCGTCGGCACGTCCAGATACGCGAGGACGGTGCGCAGATGCTGCTGCGCGATCGCCGTGCCGATCGCGCCCACCGACGCACCGAGCACGCCGGCCGGCTTTCCCGCCCACACGCTCTGACCGTAGGGCCGCGAAGCGTGGTCGATGGCGTTTTTCAACACGCCGGGGATCGAGCGATTGTATTCGGCCGTGACGAACAGCAGTCCTCGAGCCGCCGTAATCTCGCTCTTCAGCCGCTTGACGGACTCGGCGGGGCTCCCGTCGTCGTCCTGATTGTAGAGCGGCAAGTCGTCGATTTTCACCTGCCGGAACGAAAACTCCGGCGGCGCGAGCTTCGCAACGGCCGTTGCCAGTTTGCGGTTGAAGGAATCGCGCCGAAGGCTGCCGACCACGACGGCGATGGGGTACTGACTCATGTCATGCTCCTATGAAAATTGACGAAATAATTCAGGCATGCTTCCGGTCGAACCGAACGGCGTCCATGCCGATCACGCCGTAAGGTTGGTCTCGCCGGTTTCCAGCCCTGTCACGGCAGATCGAACACCAGCACTTCCGCGTCCCGCGCGGCGCCGAACACGATTCGGCTTTCCTGCGTGATCTTCGCACCATCACCGCTTT
This sequence comes from uncultured Streptomycetaceae bacterium, assembly GCA_964564295.1. Lineage (GTDB taxonomy): Bacteria > Pseudomonadota > Gammaproteobacteria > Burkholderiales > SG8-41 > CAZMBS01. The sequence goes on along the minus strand of CAZMBS010000064.1, from coordinate 5,492 downwards.
CCAGCTGCCGGCCGTTTACGTCCACGCCGCCGCGCGCCACGTGCACGTACGCATTGCGGCCGGGCGCAAGCGCATGCGTTACCGCGCCGCCGTTGTCCAGCAACATCGCATAGACGTATGCGTCCTGGTTGATGGTGGTGGAGCCGTCGCGCCCATCCGGCGAGGCGATCAGCCGCAGCCGGCCGCGCTTTTCGGCGTCGGTGAAGTGCCTGTCCTCATAGCCCGGCTGAACGCCGGTTGCATTCGGCTCGATCCAGATCTGCAGCAGATGCACCGGCTCGTCCTTCGACGGATTGAATTCGCTGTGCATTACGCCGCGCCCGGCGCTCATGCGCTGCACGTCGCCGCGACGGATCACCGAACCGTTGCCCATGCTGTCCTTGTGTTCGAGCGCGCCATCGAGGATGTAGGTAATGATCTCCATGTCGCGGTGACCGTGCATGCCGAAACCCTGCGCCGGCTGCACGCGGTCGTCGTTGATGACCCGCAGCGCCGCGAACCCCATTTCCGCGGGGTCGTGGTAGCCGGCAAACGAAAACGTGTGATAGCTGTCGAGCCAGCCATGGTTCGCGTGGCCGCGCGATGCGCTGTTGCGGACGATCAACATTTTGCCTCCATTTATCTCAATTTGATCACTGGTGTTGAATATACAAGTGCATAATAAAGCTTGATTTATTTTACAAATAGAGAAATATTGTGATCGGTATGATCAGAAATTTTGAATATTAATTTTGGTTTCGGAACAAGGACTTGGCAATGATGCGCCTGTCGTTGGACGCGTTGCTCGTACTCGACGCCATAGACCGCAAGGCCAGCTTCGCTGCCGCCGCTTCGGAGCTGCACCGGGTGCCGTCGGCGATCACCTATACCGTGCAAAAGCTCGAAAAGGACCTCGGCGTGCAGCTGTTCGACCGCCGCGGCCACCGCGCAAAGCTCACCGCGGCGGGACGCGAACTGCTCGACGAGGGCCGGCATCTGCTGCGCGCGGCGGGAGAACTGGAATCGCGCGTGAAACGCGTCGCCACCGGCTGGGAAGCGGAACTGCGGATCGCCTACGACGGCATCATCCCGGCCACCGCGATACTCGCGGCCGCGCACGCGTTTTACCTGCAGGAATGCGGCACGCGGCTGCGGATCATCGCCGAGGTGCTCGGCGGTTGCTGGGATGCGATCGTGTCGGGGCGGGCGGACCTCGCGATCGGCGCGTCAGGCGAAAGTCCCCCGGGCGGCGGGTACACCGCGCGCGAAATCGGCGAAGTCGAGTGGGTGTTTGCCGTGTCACCGGAGCACCCGCTCGCGCGGTACACGGAACCCCTGCTGTCCGCCGATATCCTGCGCCACCGCGCGGTCACCGTGGCGGACAGTTCGCGCAATCTGCCGCCCCGAACGACCGGCCTGCTGTCGGGTCAGGACACGCTGACCGTGTCCGACCTCGAGGCAAAGCTCGACGCGCAACGCATGGGGCTCGGTATCGGCAATCTGCCTCGCGCCGTCGCAGAGCGCGAGGTCGCGGCGGGTCGGCTCGTCGTGAAACGCACCGAGGAACCCAAACTGCGCGCACCGCTGTATCTCGCGTGGCGCACCGCGCACAGGGGCCGCGCGCTGCGCTGGTTCGTGCAGCACCTTACGCAACCCGGCTGGCTCGACGCCGCGATGCACATCGACCGGCCCGCATGAACATCGGGGCGCCGGGTGCGGCCAACGCGGCGAAGTTCACGACGCAATGCGTCAGTTCCTGTCGTCCTTGAAGCCCGCGCCCCAGTGCGAGCCGTCGCAGTACGGCTTGTTCTTCGACGCGCCGCAACGACACAGCGTGTAGCGTCGCGCATCGAGCGGCGGCGGATCGCAGTCGAGCCGCACGCCGCCGGACACCTGGTAGGGCCCATCCTTGAGGATGTCGACGCATGGCACGCCCGCGTCCGCGCGCTGCCGCAGCCGGTTGATCGAGTATCCGAGGGCGCCCGACGGACACAATGCGACGGTCGCCACGGTCTTGTCGGCGGGATCCGCATCGGGCGCGATCCACGGCTCCTGCTTCATGCGAAACACGCCGGGCGACCGTTCCGTGCAGTAACCCGCGTGCGCGCACACCGAACGGTTGTCGTGAATGGTGATTTCGCTGCCCGCGTAATCCACGGTCGCGCCGTGCGCGCCGCTGCGCTCGCGTTTTCCCGAAAACCCGGTTTTTTTGTGCGAGCCGTCGCAGAACGGCTTGTTCTGCGACGCGCCGCAGCGGCACAGAAACATCGTTTCCGTCACCGCGACGGGCTCGCCGCGCGAATTGCGGCAGACCGCGACGCCCCGCACTTTCAACGGACCGTCGTTCTGGATTTCCACGTTTGCTTCAGCCATGACCGCCTCCTGGAATTGTCATTGCAATTGCATCGGCCGCAATCCCGATTCCCGCTTCAGTGCAGCTTGACCCGCGGCTCGGTGCGCCGCGTGATCATCTTCGCCAGCGTATCGAATGCCACTTTCGCGAATCCGTGCAGCGCGTAAAGATGCATGCGATAGAGCGATACATACATGATGCGCGCGAACAGACCCTCCACGAACATCGTGCCGCCGAACAGCGCCCCCATGAGGCTGCCCACGGTCGAATACTCGCCGAACGACACGAGCGAACCGAAATCGCGGTAGCTCCACGGCTGCGGCGGCTTTCCGGCGAGCCGGCGTTCGATCGTGCGCGCGAGATGGGACGCCTGCTGATGCGCCGCCTGCGCGGTCGGCGGAACGCCGCGTTCGTGGCCGGGCCACGGACAACTCGCGCAGTCGCCCAGCGCGAAGACGTCCGGGTCGCGCGACGTCTGCAATGTAGGGCCGACCACCAGCTGATTCAGGTGATTGGTTTCCAAGCCATTGATCGTATTTAGAAAATTAGGCGCCTTGATGCCCGCCGCCCAGACCGTGAGTTCGGATGGGATCGCCGCGCCGCTCGCCGTGTGCACGCAATCCGCATGCACGGCCGTGACGCGCTCTCCCGTCATGACGCGAACGTTGAGCCCGCGCAGCAAGGTCTCCGCCGCCTTCGACAACCGTTCCGGCACCGCGGGCAGGATGCGCGGCGCGGCCTCGATCAACGCGAGCTGCATGTCGCGCTCCGGATCGATCCTGTCGAGTCCGTAGGCGACCAGTTCGCGCGTGGTCTTGTGCAGCTCCGCGGCGAGTTCCACGCCGGTGGCGCCGGCGCCGATGATCGCGATCTTCAGTTGTTCCGGCCGCAGCGGCTCGCGCTGGGCGTTCGCGCGGATGCAGGCGTTGACGAGGCGCTGGTGAAATCGCTCCGCCTGCTCGGGCAGGTCGAGGCTGATGGCATGTTCGCGCGCGCCCGGGGTCCCGAAATCGTTGGTGTGGCTGCCGACCGCGATGACGAGCGTGTCGTACGGAATTTCGCGTCGCGGAATGATCTCGCGGCCGTCCTCGTCGAACGTCGGCGCAACCAGCACCACACGGCGCGCGCGGTCGAGCCCGTCCATGCTGCCGCGCTGGAACCGGAACCGGTGCCAGCGCGCCTGCGCGAGGTACGGCAGCGCGTGATGGTCGATGTCCATGCTGCCCGCCGCGAACTCGTGCAGCAGCGGCTTCCACAGATGCGTGCGCGCCGAGTCGACGAGCGTCACCTGCGCGAGACCCCTGCGACCGAGCCGGTCACCGAGCCGCGTGGCGAGCTCCAGTCCGCCGGCGCCGCCGCCGACGATGACGACACGATGTGCCGACTGCGGCATCAGGCCGACGCGTCTTCGCGGATCGGTGCGCTCTGCCGCAGCAGCTTCAGCAGCGCCGCGCCCTTGTCGAGCGTTTCCTGGTATTCGGCATCGACGTCGGAATCCGCGACGAGGCCCCCGCCCGCCCAGAACCGGATCGAGCCGCGCGAGCACACGAGCGTGCGAATCGCGATGTTGAGGTCCATGTTGCCGTCGCAGCCGATGTACCCGATGGCGCCACAGTAAACGCCGCGGCGGTGCGGCTCCAGTTCCTCGATGATTTCCATCGCGCGCAATTTCGGCGCACCGGTGATGGAACCGCCGGGGAACGCGCCGCGCAGCAGGTCGATCGCGTCGCGCCCGGCCGCGAGTTCGCCTGTCACCGTGCTGACCAGATGATGCACGGTTGTGAAACTTTCCACGTCGAAGAGTTTCGGCACCTTCACCGTTCCCGGCGCGCAGTGTTTCGACAGGTCGTTGCGCAACAAGTCTACGATCATGACGTTTTCCGCGCGATCCTTTTCGCTGTTGCGCAAAGCCTCGGCGAGCTCCGCGTCGAGCCGCGCGTGGCCCGCCCGGGGACGCGTGCCTTTGATCGGCTTCGATTCCACCCGGCCGCGTTCCACGCGCAGGAAGCGTTCCGGCGACGCGGACAATATGCGCGCGTGCGGAGTGGCGAGATACGCGGAAAACGGCGCGGGGTTCATGATGCGCAGCCGCTGGTACGCGAGCCACGCGTCGCCGTCGGCCTCGGCGCTGTAGCGCTGCGCGAGATTTACCTGGTAACAGTCGCCGTCCCGGATGTAGCCCATCGCGCGCCGGAAGGCGCGGCCGTAGCGGCTGCGGGTCATGTTGGGCGTAACCGGCGAAGTGATCCGGAAAGGCGCGCGCGCGCGCTCCGGCGCAGGATGCGAAAAAAGCCGCACGAGTTCGCCCCAGCGCAGATCCGTGTCGGGATCGCGCCCCTGCCCGGCAAGCCACGAGCGCTGCTCGTGATGGTCCACCACGACCGCCCAGTCGTAGATGCCGATTGCCATTTCCGGCATGCGCTCGGCATCGAAAGCGCGCGCGGGCAGGCGTTCGAGCCGCCGGCCGAGGTCGTAGCCAAAATAGCCGATCGCACCGCCGCAAAACGGCAGATCGCCGCCGCAGTCCGCATCGATCGCCACGTGCCTGCGCACCAGCGCGAACGGATCGTCGCGCGAAAGCGAAATGCCGTCTTCCGCGTGCACTTCCGTGAGCGCGCCGCGCGTGACGAGCCGGACATGCGGCTGCGCCGCAAGGACGTCGTAACGCGACTGTCCGGGATGGTGGCTGCCGCTGTCCAGAAACACCGACCAGGGCCGATCGGCGATCGCCTCGAACAGGCGCGCGCTGTCGGGTTGATACGGCAGTTCAGCCAGAAGCGGCACGGGCATTTGCTGTGCGCAATCCGCTCAACGGACGATCAAAACACCACCACGCTGCGTATCGATTTCCCGGCATGCATGAGGTCGAACCCCTGATTGATGTCGGCAAGCGCGAGTTGGTGGGTAATGAGATCGTCGATATTGATCCTGCGGTCCATGTACCAGTCCACGATTTTCGGCACGTCGCGCCGGCCCTTCGCACCGCCGAACGCAGTGCCCTTCCACACGCGCCCGGTCACGAGCTGAAACGGCCGCGTCTTGATCTCCTGCCCTGCTCCCGCGACGCCGATGATCACCGAAACGCCCCAGCCCTTGTGGCAGCACTCCAGCGCCTGGCGCATCACTTCCACGTTGCCGATGCATTCGAAGCTGTAGTCCG
>CAZMBS010000063.1:0-14611 GCA_964564295.1 uncultured Streptomycetaceae bacterium | reverse complement strand
GCCCGGCCGGAACCGCCTGATACGCAAGGTTGCATTCCCGCATCGCGAGCCCGGTAAAGCGGATCGCGCGCTGGCTGATGAGCGCCGCATGTTCCGCGAGTTCAGGGGCTGTTCCCGCCATGTCCGCGATCAGCGCGAGATACGCCTCGCCCAGACGCCGCCACAACTCGACCACGTCCTGCCACGCGCGCTGCAGGCCGTCGGGCAACGGGATGGGCTGTCCCACGTAACGTTTTGCCCGGTCGGCCTGCGCCTGAAAAACACGCTCCCGCAATGCTTCGTAGAGTTCGAGTTTCGTCGGGGGCGGCAGCGCCGAGCCGGCGATGGCGCGCACGGTTGCGGCGACGGCAACCTGCGACTTGTCGGGATCGGCCGGCAATGCGGCGATCCACGCCTCGCAGCCCTTCACGTCCGAAAACGCAGGCGGCTCGCGGCGTTGGTCTTCCAGTTGTTCGGCCATGCCTTCGGTTATTCCATTCCTGTTGCGAAGCGTGCGATTATGGGCACGGAAGGCGCCCGTTCGCAACCGCCCGCGCGGTTACGACACGGCGTACGCGATGGCTGCGTAGCGCGCGAATTTTCCGGCCGCGATGAACAGCAGCGCGAGCCACGGGTTGAGCCGCAGCCAGCCCGCCGCGACGCACAACGGATCGCCGACGATCGGCACCCAGGACAGCAGCAGCACGGGACTGCCGTACCGGCGCACCGCGTCGAGGCCCTTCAGCGGCCGGCCCTGCGGCAGCAAACGGCCGATCAAGTACGACGACAGGCCGCCCAGCGTGTTGCCGAGCGTCGCCACGCCGAGCGCGGGCCATACCCCGCCGGGATGCATGTGGAGCACGCCGAACAGCACCGCTTCCGATCCGCCGGGCAGCAACGTCGCCGCCAGAAAGCTCGAAGCGAACAGTGCCCACAAACCCGCGGTTTCGCTCACGGCGCCACCGCGCGGCCGCATTTGAACGTGGCGGGCAACTCCCCTACACTCGGCGTTTCCCGACCGCTACGCCGCACGCCATCCATGTCGAGTCCCGAACTCATTTCCGAAGCATACCGCCGGATGCAGCAGGAACTGCACCAGAACCCGAATTACGGCGTCGCATCGGTGCACTACGCGCCTCTGGTCGCGCAGTTACTCGAGACGACCCGCGATTCGGAACTGCTGGACTACGGCGCGGGCAAGGGCCGGCTCGGGCAGACGCTGCGCGAGATCGTCAAGCGCCCGCTGACCATCCACCACTACGATCCGGCGATTCCCGAATGGTCCGCGTCACCGGCGCCGTGCCGATTCGTGGCCTGCATCGACGTGCTGGAACACATCGAGCCGGCGCTTATCGACAATGTGCTGGACGATCTGCGGCGCGTGGTCACCGGCGTGTTCATCTGCACGGTGCATACCCAGCCCGCCGTGAAAGTGCTGTCCGACGGCCGCAATGCACACCTGATCCAGCAGCCCGCGTCGTGGTGGCTGCCCAAGTTCCTCGACCGCTTCGAGCTCGGCAGCTTCACCCGAATGGAAATGGGGTTCTGGACGATACTCGAACGCAAGCCGGGATAACCGCGGCGGCATGGCGTCGGCCGCGCGCGATCCGTCGTTGACGCGGCGGCCCGCGCTCCCGGATAATCCCGCCCCGCGCTCGGGCTCCGGCATGTGGCACGCGATCTCCGGCGTCTCTCCAATACATTCCGCGAAGGACCCTCAGACCATGAACTACGCCATCGATTTTCCCGGCGCGACGACCCTGCCGGTCGCCGAGAGCAACCAGGTGTTTCCGGTCGGCCGCATTTATTGCGTCGGCCGCAACTATGCGGAGCACGCGCGCGAAATGGGGCACGACCCCGACCGTGAACCGCCGTTTTTCTTCATGAAGCCGGCGGACGCCATCGTGCCCAACGGCGCGACGATTCCGTACCCGACCGTCACGAAAGACCTGCACCACGAAATCGAAATGGTGGTCGCCATCGGCAAGGGCGGCAAGAACATTCCGGTCGAGTCGGCGCTGGACCATGTCTTCGGCTACGGCGTCGGTCTCGACATGACGCGCCGCGACGTGCAGGGCGAGGCCAAGAAAATGGGCCGTCCGTGGGAAATGGGCAAGGCGTGCGACGACTCCGCGCCGTGCACCGCGCTCAAGACCGTCGCAATGGTCGGACACCCGGCGAAGGGCGCGATCTGGCTCAAGGTCAACGGCAAGGTCACGCAGAAAGGCGATCTGTCGGAGCTGATCTGGAACATTCCCGAAACCATCTCGTACCTGTCGAAAATGATAACGCTGCGCCCCGGCGATCTCATCATGTCGGGCACGCCGGCGGGCGTGGGCCCCGTACAGCGCGGCGACCGGCTCGAAGGGCATGTCGACGGCGTGGGCGATCTCACCGTCGCATACGCGAAATGAGGGTAGTGACCCCGCGCGGTTCGCGCGGCAGATGAAAAACAGGCCGCCGGACCGCAGGGTCGGCGGCCTGTGCGTTTTCGGCGCTAGTCCGTCGACGCCGGGAACGTGAACGACATCATCTTCTTGTCCATGAACTCCTTCTTGTCCAGCATCTTGTCCTTGTTCACGTCCATCTTGTCGTACTGCGCGGCCATGTAGTCGAGAAACTCCTGCCGGGCCACCTTGCCGTCCTTGTTCCGGTCCATACGCTTCATCATTTCTTCGTTCCAGAACGCGCTGACAAGTTCGGCGCTTGCGGCGGGCGCCGCGCTGACCGGCGCGGAGGCAAGAACGGCCAACGCCATCGTTGTGCCGGCTGCAACAGCTTTCAGTTGCTTCAACATGATCATCTCCTTCGTTGTGGTTGAAAGTACGATTGTCAACTACGGTTGTCGCGCGATCGGCCCGCGCTTTGCGCATCGCTGCGCGGCGCACGCGGTCCGAAGCCGCCCGACGCCGTTTCGTCGCGCATCCACGCTTTCGCTTACCGGAATATTTTTCGCGCAGCGTGTAAGGAACGCCGGCCGGAATCGACGCGCCGCCGTTCCGGTACAATCCCGCGCTTCGGAATCACGAAGCGCGGGGAATCGGTAATGCGAAAGCACAGGCTGGGGGAAACCGGGCCGGAGGTGTCCGCGCTCGGGTTGGGCTGCATGGGCATGTCGATCAGCTACGGCGAGCCGAACGACGCCGAGTCGATCGCGACCATCCGGCGCGCACTCGACCTCGGCGTGAACCTCTTCGTGACGTCCGATGCCTACGGCGCGGGCGTCAACGAGGCGCTGCTCGGCAAGGCGCTGCAGGGCCGGCGCGGCGAGGCGTTGATTGCGACGAAGTTCGGCAACCTCGGTCTCGCGGGTCGCGGCGGAGGCGGCGCGGCCCCGGCGCTCTCCGGTGGACACCCGGACTACGTGCCGCAGGCGTGCGATCGAAGCCTCAAGGCGCTGGGCGTCGACGTGATCGACATTTACGGCCTGCACCGCATGGACAAAAGCGTGCCGATCGAAGAAACCGTCGGCGCGATGCAGCGGCTCGTCGAGCAGGGCAAGGTGCGTTACCTGCAACTGTCCGAGGCGGGGCCGCAAACGATACGCCGCGCGCATAAAGTGCACCCGATCGTCGCCGTCGAAACCGAATATTCGTTGTGGAGCCGCGACGTCGAATCCGAAATTCTGCCGACGTGCCGCGCGCTTGGTATCGGCTACATGGCGTACGCGCCGCTCGGCCGCGGCTACCTGACGGCCACGATCAAGTCGCTCGATGCGCTGATTGCGTCCGACCGGCGCCGCGACCACCCGCGGTTCAAGGAAGAAAATATCAATAAAAACAATGCGTTACTGTCCGCTCTCGAACGCATTGCCGCCGCGCGCGGCGCAACGCCGGCGCAGATCGCAATCGCGTGGCTGCTCGCGCAGGGGCCGGACATCGTGCCGATTCCCGGCACGAAGCGCCGCGGCTATCTCGAACAGAATTGCGGCGCGCTCGACGTGAAACTTGCGGACGACGAAATCGCGCAACTCACCGCGGCGTTTCCGCCCGGCATCACCGCCGGCACGCGTTATCCCGAAAAGCAGATGGCCGGATTGGGAATCTGACGGTCGTGAACGGCTGCCGGCGGGCGGAGAGGCGGCGCGCCCGCCGTTGCCGGCGATGCCCGAAGAATTTCGCATGATGCCGCCCGGGATGCCGCGACTGCGCGCGCCGCCCGGTGCGTGCGATTGCCACATGCATTTTTTCGACGCGCGCTTTCCGCTGGCGGCGAAGGCGCGCCGGCAGGAACCGGATGCATGGGTGCCGGCATACCGGCAACTGCAGCGCCGGCTGGCGCTCACGCGCGTCGTCGTCGTGCAGCCGACCTGTTACGGGCGCGACAACCGGTGCACGCTCGCGGCCATGGCGGAACTGGGCGACGATGCGCGCGGCGTTGCCGTGATCGATGCCGCGGTCACGGATGGCGAACTCGAGCATCTGCATGCCGCCGGCATTCGCGGCGTGCGATTTCGCATGCTGGATCCGCCGGAGTTGCCGTGGGACCTGCTCGAAACGATGGCAGCGCGCATTGCGCCGCTCGGATGGCACATTCAGTTCCAGATGGACGGACGCGATTTCGAGTCGCGCGAGGATTTGCTCCGGCGCCTGCCGTGCGCGCTTGTGATCGAACACGTCGGCAAGTTTCTCGAACCGGTGCCGGTCACGCATCCGGGCTTTCAGGCGCTCGCCCGCCTCGTCGATGCGGGTCGCTGCTGGGTCAAGCTGTCCGGCGCGTACATGATGTCGAAATCGGGACCGCCGCTGTACGCGGACATCGGCGCGCTGGCGAAAGAACTCGTCCGGCGCGCGCCGGAGCGCATGGTCTGGGCGACCAACTGGCCGCATCCGATTCCAGGCGCGGCCGGCGAGGTGCCCGACGACGCGCTGCTGCTGGACTTGCTGCTCGACTGGGCGCCGGATGCCGTGCGCGGCCGCATCCTGGTGGAAAATCCGGCGCGGCTGTACGGATTTACTGCGGCCTGAGCGGATTCAGGGCCCGCCCGCGTCTGGTTTGCAGCACCAGAGTTTGTACATGCCCGCGAAGGTCTCCGGGTGCCGTGCCTCGAACGCGTCCCAGTTGCCGAAATCGGTCAACTGACTGTCGCCGGGAAACATCTTTCGGTAAGCCGCCACCGCCGGGCCGGGCAGATCCCGCGCGAACCCGAGCACGTAGAGTCCGCGATCGCGCAGCATCGCCACCATGTCGGGCAGGTGAAATTGATGTTCCTGCACGTGAAACATCAGGTCCCGGCACATGCTGGTCGAATAAAAGTCGCGAAACCCGGGCAGGCTGCCCAACGCGGAATCCGGTCCCGCTTCAAGCACGTGCTGACGAAACGCGCGGATCGCGGACGACGTGGGCATGAGTTTGCGGTCGCGAATCTGTTCGCGTGCCGCATTGACGCCGGCCCGCGCCCGCGCGCTGTAGAGCCCGACCTTGAGCCATCCTCCGGGGCGCAACAACCGCGTCAGCACGCGCAAACCCTCGCGCGGTTCACGCAGGTGGTGCAGGACGCCGTTGCAGAGGATGAGATCGAAGCGCTCCGTCAGCTCGTCCATCCCCTCCAGCCCCAGTATGTCGCCCTGGCGAAAATCGACGTTGGCGACGCCGAGTTCGTCCGCCATGCGCCGCGCGTACGCGAGACTCGTCGCGCTCAGGTCGACCGCGAGCAGTTCCGCGCCCTCGATTTCGCCCGCGATCCCGATGGCCTCGCGGCCGGTCCCGCAACCCGCGACCAGTACGCGCAATTTCTCCGGGAACGACGCGCGCGGCGGCAACCCGGGAACTTCGCGGCCCAGCCACGCGGCGGCGGAAATGCGCGCGGCGCGATCGATGCCCGACCAGCGTGGAAACGGGTGTTCCTCGTACTGAGTACGCACTGCGACCGACACGGTATCGGTGATCGCGCCCATGGACGGGATTTTCGCCCGCAATGCGCGCTCGCTCAGCACGTTGCGCACCGATTCCTTCAGCAGCCGTTCGAGCGCGGCCGCGTTGTGCGGCGCGGCGAGCAACGCGTCGATCCCGGAAACGGCGTGCAGCGGCCGGTACATCGCAAGCGTCACCAGCGAACGCAGCGCGGATTCATCCCCGGGTTCGGCGCCGGCGCGGCCCGGCCCGGCGTCGATCGCGCGCTGCAGTTCGTCGGCCTGCGCAGCTTCGTCCGCGCCCTCGGCGAACACGAATTCGTTGTTGAAACACTGCAACGCGAGCCCGCACAGGAACTCGAACGGCGCCTGCGCGCGCAGTTCCGCATCGGCCAGCAAAGCCGCGCGCACGCGGGTCAGCAGCAATTCGAGTTCGGGGGTCACGATCAGCGCGTCGCGCAGCAACGACTGGAGCAACGTATCGCGCATGACGGCGCCCAGCGCGTCCGCGTCCTGCCGAAACCGGTCCGGCGAGTGCCGCGCTGCAACGAGCGCCGCGCGAAAAGGATCCAGCAGCAGCAGCGCACGGGCGGCCACGCCTGCGTAACGGGTTGCGTCGACATTCCCGCGCGCGAAAAATCGCCGGATCTCCGCATGCCAGAACGCCGACAGCGATTCGAATCGCACGTTGCGCAGGCATGCCATGCACGGCACGCGATCGAATGTGCCGTCTGGGTCCCGCGCGAACGCGCCTTCATAGGCTTCTATCGCCTCCGGCAGGCGATTGTCGATGCGCAGGGCTTCGGCAAGCTGATAGTAAATTTCCGCCACCTCGGGCGCGCCGTGCAGCGCCTTGCGGTAAGCCGCAACGGCTTCGGCGATCCGATTTTCGCCGTGGTGACACAACGCCAGTCGAAAATGCGCCTCCGCGAAATCCGGCTGCAATGCGATGGCGCGGCCGAAATGGGACTGTGCGTCGCGCGCCTGTCGGCGCGCCATGGCGACGTTGCCGCGCGTCAACCAATAGGGCGCAATTTTTGGCCGTAAAGCGGTGGCCCGCTTCGCTGCGCCGGCCGCCTCGTCCAGGCGCAACTGCTGGTAACACGCAAGAGCGAGCAGGTTCCAGGCATCGGCGGCACGATCGTCCGCCGCGACGACCCGACGGTACAGTTGCTCTGCCTGCGACAGCGCGCCGGACTGGTGCAACCGCAACGCCGCATCAAGCAACGCGGAAATTTCCGGGTGCGGCGGTGCTGATGTCATAAAAAATCCATATAAAACAATGGATTATGGATTCCACTTTGTCGGGGATGGAGTCCCGGCTCGGAACAGGCCCATCAAATGCTGCGCCGCACAAGCAACGCGATGGAATAATAGCATTTCATAACAATGGCTTATTCGGCTGACGGACCTTTTCAGGCGGTCGTTGGCGTTGTCTCGTATAAGCAACACGGCAAGGCCGCGCGTGGCGGATTTCACGGAATTCTGTTGCCTCGTGCGGCAGCGAATTGGGACAATCGTTTCAAGCTCACCAGGGTTGGGGGGCCGAGCCGGTCGGGACTGTCATAATCACGTGATGTGATAGGTCCGGCGGTGAAAACAAACCTATCAGGAGAATCAAGTAATGCACAAGAAACTGATCGCAGTAGCAGTAGCGGGCGCCCTTGGCGCGCCGATGCTGGTCTATGCGCAGGCGTCCACCGTGCAATTGTACGGTTCGGTACGGTCTGAGTATGGTCGCATCGACGAAGGTGGCACGCGCGCCACGTATGACCGCCTGGAAAACCCGGGCTCGTCGTACATCGGCTTCCGCGGCACGGAGAAGCTGGGCGGCGGCTTGTCCGCATGGTTCCAGATCGAGCAGACGTTCAATGCTGACGGTGGCGAGTTTGGTAACGCTTCCGACGCGGCGGGAGGCGGCTTGCCGTCGGGCTGGGCGGATCGCAACACCGCGGTAGGCCTGCGCGGCAACTTCGGCAACGTGTTCTACGGCCAGTGGGACTCGCCGTACAAACTGTCGTCGGGCAGCAACTACCGTCCGTTCGACACGACGGGCGCTCTGGGCGTGGCCTCGATTCTGCACAACGAGACCACCACCAGCGACAACGTGTCCAACACGACGTCGTTCCATCGCCGCAGCTCGGGTTCGATCAACTACCACACGCCGACGTGGAATGGTTTCACGGGCATGTTCCAGTGGACCGACACCCAGCAGAAACGGGGTGGCGCGTTTGCGGGCCCGCCGGACCAGAAAGCGCGTTCGTGGTCGCTGGGCGCGACGTATCGTAACGGACCGTTGTACATCGGTTCCGGCTACGAGCGTCACGTCGACTACCGTGCTGCCGACCTTGACGACAGCGCGTTCAACATCAATGCGGCCTACACCTTCATGAAGGTGCTGCGCATCGGTGGTATCTGGGAACGCCTGAGATACGACGGTGCAGCCGGCACGTCGACGAAGTCGAACAACTACGGCATCTACGCGGACTGGCGCATTTCCGGCCCGCACCAGTTGATCGCGGGCTTCACTGTTGCGCGTGATTCGAGCGGCAACGGCGGCGGCGTTGGCGGCGTGGGCTCGGCAGTTGCGGGCGCGACCACGACGAACGGCGCAGGCTTGGTCGTAAACGCGAACGACAACGGCGGGAAGCTGTTCGCCATTTCGTATGCGTATCACCTGTCCAAGCGCACGAACGTGTATGTCGGTTACGCCGATCTGAACAACGACGCAGCCGGCCGTTATCGCCTTCATCGCACGACCCGCAACACGGGTCAGGACATGGACGCGATCGTGCTGGGCGTGCGCCACACGTTCTAAATTCCAGCCGGTTCAACCGGAAAAGCGGTATCCTCGACGGGCGCCTCACGGCGCCCGTTTTTTTGCGGCCAGGTTTGATAAATCTGATTAATATCAATGGTTTGTTGTGTATGAACCATTGATGTTCGCGCAGTCATCCGCCGCACTTCCCCGCACTGTCTCCAATAAGCAACATAACCGGCCTACTTTGCCGGGCCTGAACGATATTGTTTGCGTTTGTCGTGGGCGTCCTTCAAGCTTACACGAGGCTTACAAAACAGCTTTTGGATTTGGGAGCCGATTTGGGAGCCGGCCCGGTCGGGCCTGTCACATAAACACGTGATGTGATAGGTCCGGCAGAATCAAATATCTTCGAGGAGAATCAAGTAATGCACAAGAAACTGATCGCAGTAGCAGTAGCGGGCGCCCTTGGCGCGCCGATGCTGGTCTATGCGCAGGCGTCCACCGTGCAATTGTACGGTTCGGTACGGTCTGAGTATGGTCGCATCGACGAAGGTGGCACGCGCGCCACGTATGACCGCCTGGAAAACCCGGGCTCGTCGTACATCGGCTTCCGCGGCACGGAGAAGCTGGGCGGCGGCTTGTCCGCATGGTTCCAGATCGAGCAGACGTTCAATGCTGACGGTGGCGAGTTTGGTAACGCTTCCGACGCGGCGGGAGGCGGCTTGCCGTCGGGCTGGGCGGATCGCAACACCGCGGTAGGCCTGCGCGGCAACTTCGGCAACGTGTTCTACGGCCAGTGGGACTCGCCGTACAAACTGTCGTCGGGCAGCAACTACCGTCCGTTCGACACGACGGGCGCTCTGGGCGTGGCCTCGATTCTGCACAACGAGACCACCACCAGCGACAACGTGTCCAACACGACGTCGTTCCATCGCCGCAGCTCGGGTTCGATCAACTACCACACGCCGACGTGGAATGGTTTCACGGGCATGTTCCAGTGGACCGACACCCAGCAGAAACGGGGTGGCGCGTTTGCGGGCCCGCCGGACCAGAAAGCGCGTTCGTGGTCGCTGGGCGCGACGTATCGTAACGGACCGTTGTACATCGGTTCCGGCTACGAGCGTCACGTCGACTACCGTGCTGCCGACCTTGACGACAGCGCGTTCAACATCAATGCGGCCTACACCTTCATGAAGGTGCTGCGCATCGGTGGTATCTGGGAACGCCTGAGATACGACGGTGCAGCCGGCACGTCGACGAAGTCGAACAACTACGGCATCTACGCGGACTGGCGCATTTCCGGCCCGCACCAGTTGATCGCGGGCTTCACTGTTGCGCGTGATTCGAGCGGCAACGGCGGCGGCGTTGGCGGCGTGGGCTCGGCAGTTGCGGGCGCGACCACGACGAACGGCGCAGGCTTGGTCGTAAACGCGAACGACAACGGCGGGAAGCTGTTCGCCATTTCGTATGCGTATCACCTGTCCAAGCGCACGAACGTGTATGTCGGTTACGCCGATCTGAACAACGACGCAGCCGGCCGTTATCGCCTTCATCGCACGACCCGCAACACGGGTCAGGACATGGACGCGATCGTGCTGGGCGTGCGCCACACGTTCTAAATTCCAGCCGGTTCAACCGGAAAAGCGGTATCCTCGACGGGCGCCTCACGGCGCCCGTTTTTATTGGTGCGATACCCATGTCACAGCAGGATGCAACGTACTGGACCGGCCACAGTACTGAACTTCGAATTTCCGGAAATCTGCCCGGCGCGGCGGATGCCGCGCGGCGCGCGATCTCGCTCGACGCCAACCATGCACCGGCCCACGTTCAGCTTGCGCACGCGCTGCGTTTCCTGAATCAGCCGGAGGACGCCCGTCAGGCCGCCGAACGCGCCGTAGCGCTGGAACCGGGACTTGCCGCCGCGTGGTTCAATCTCGGCGCGGCGCGCGTAGCCTGCGGCATGATCGTGGACGGAGAAGCCGCGTATCGCAAAGCGCTGGAACTCAAGTCCGACTATTTCGAGGCCTGGAGCAATCTCGGCAACCTGCGGCTCGATCAGGGCGCGATCGACGAGGGCATCGACTGTCTGCGGCGGGCGCTGAAAATCAACCCGGGCATGGCGCCGATTCGCGTCAATCTCGCGGACGCGCTGCGCATGGCGGGGCAAGTCGCCGATGCTGAACGCGAATGCCGCGAGGCGCTTGCGGCGCTGCCCGAGTCCGCGGCAGCTTGGAACAACCTCTCGAACATACTGTTGGCCGCGAACCGTCCTGGGGAAGCGGAGGAGGCCGCGCGCAAGGCCGTCGCCCTCAACCCCGGGCTCGCCGATGTCTGGACCAACCTCGGCAACATACTCGAACGCCGGGAAAACGCACCGGGCGCGCTCGACGCGCATCGCGAGGCCGTGCGCCTGCGGCCGCGGGATGCACAGATCCGCTACAACTACGCGCTCGCGCTGAAGCATGGTGGCGATCCGGGGGCCGCGATCACGGAGTATCGCGAAGCCGTGGCGATGGCGCCCGACGTGCCGGACATGCACTGGAACCTCGCGCTCGCACTCCTCGCGGTGGAGCAGTTCGCGGACGGCTGGGACGAGTACGACTGGCGCTGGAAAATCCCGGGCGCCGAACCGCCGCGCTACGCTTTCGCGCCGTGGTGGGGCGACACAACGGGCGGGCGGCTGCTGGTGTGGGGCGAGCAGGGCGTCGGCGACGAGATTCTTTACGCGAGCATGCTGCCGGAACTCGCGCGCGCGGCGCTGCGCGTTACCGTCGAGATCGACGACCGGCTCGCGCCGATGTTCCGGCGATCGTTTCCGGGCATGGAAATCGTGCCGCGCGACGACGCGCAGCGGCTCAAGCCCGCGGACTTCGACTGGCACGTGCCGATCGCGGGACTCGGGCGCTGGCTGCGCCCGGATCCGACGCGATTTCCGCCGCAGCCTTCCTACCTGATCGCCGATGCGGCGCGCGCGCAGGCGCTGCGCGCGCGGCTCGCGGCAGCCGGCGCGCGAAAAGTCGTCGGCGTGTCGTGGCGCAGCCGCGCGCAGCGTTTCGCGCAGGACAAGTCGAGCACGCTTGCAGCATGGGGGCCGCTGCTGCGCGCGGCGGATGCGACGTACGTCGATCTCCAGTACGGGGACACGGCGCAGGAACGCAACGAAATCAACCGCTTGCATGGCGTGCACGTGGAGCACCTGCCCGACCTCGATCTTTTCGACGATCTCGACGGACTGGCGGCTCTCGTGTCGGCGTGCGACCTCGTCGTAACGACGAGCAACGTCACGGCGCACGTCGCGGGCGCGCTGGGCCGGCCCGTCTGGCTGCTGCTGCCGCGCGGCCGCGGCAGGATCTGGTACTGGTTTTCCGGACGCGCCGACAGTCCGTGGTATCCGTCGATGCGCATCCACTCGCAGCCGGCCGCCGGGCGGTGGGACGAATTGCTCGAAAGTCTCGCGCCCGAGCTGGTCCGGTTCACCGCGGCGCCGTAATACGCCCGGCGATCATCGCGTAACGCATGCCGGATTGCGATCGCGGTGGCAGCGGTCTCGTTTCGCGCGGGACACCGTCGGGATATTCCGCGCAAAAGCCTTAGACGCGGGCCGGATCGGCGCTTAGAATGCGCCGCTGTATCGGTACGGCGGCACAGCCATGGCAGAAGTCGAAGAGCTCCGGACCCGCGTTCAGGAAAGCCTTGAACAGGTGACCGAGATCCTGCGCAAGCAGGAACTCGTGGAGAACCTCGTCCACCGTCAGGAAGGCCCGCGCCAGGAACTCGTCGAGTCGCTGGTGCACAAGATGCATCTCGTCGAGCTGCAGAAGCTCCTCGACGGCCTGCATTCGGCCGACGTCGCCTACGTGCTCGAAGCGCTGCCGCTCGGCGAGCGGCTCATCGTGTGGGACCTCGTCAAGGCGGATCGCGACGGCGAGATTCTGCTCGAAGTATCGGATGCCGTGCGCGAAACCCTCATCGCGCACATGGACCAGAAGGAACTGGTCGCCGCGACCGGCCAGCTTGACGCCGACGAGATCGCGGACCTCGCGCCCGACCTGCCGCGCGAAGTCATCCAGGACGTGTTCAAGTCGCTGTCGGTCGAGGAACGCGAGCAATTGCGTGCCGCGATGTCGTACCCGGAGGATTCGACCGGGGCGCTCATGGACTTCGACATGGTCGAAGTGCGCGAGGACGTCGCGCTGGAGGTCGTGCTGCGCTACCTGCGGCGTTTCGACGAAATGCCGGACCACACCGACCAGCTTTTCGTCGTGGACCGGGAAGGCATGCTGAAGGGCCTGCTGCCGGTCAACCGGCTGCTCGTGACCGAACCGGAAAAGCGGGTCGGCGAAGTCATGCAGACCGATTACGTGACGCTCAACCCCGCCGATCAGGCGCAGGATGCCGCCGCGGCGTTCGAGCGCTACGACCTCGTGTCCGCCGCGGTGGTGGACGACGACGGCAAGCTCGTCGGGCGCCTGACCGTGAGCGCGGTCGTCGATTACATCCGCGAATCGCAGGACAGCGAAAAGCTGTCCGCGGGCGGGTTGCGCGAGGACGAGGACCTGTTCGCCTCGGTCTGGAAAAGCGTCAAGAACCGGTGGACGTGGCTGGCGATCAATCTCGTCACCGCGTTCATCGCGTCCCGCGTCATCGGCGTGTTCGAGGATTCCATCGCCAAGCTCGTGGCGCTGGCGGCGCTGATGCCGATCATCGCCGGTATCGGCGGCAATTCCGGCAACCAGACCATCACGATGATCGTGCGCGCGCTGGCGCTGGGCCAGATCACGCGCGACAGCGCGAAAAAGCTGTTCGCGAAGGAAATCGGGGTGTCGGCGCTGAACGGGCTGATCTGGGGCGGGGTGGTCGGACTGTTCGCGTTTCTCATCTATCACAGCTGGCAACTGGGCATGGTGATGACCGGCGCCATGGTGCTCAACCTGTTGCTCGCCGCGACGATGGGGGTCGCGATTCCGTTGCTGATGCAGA
This sequence comes from uncultured Streptomycetaceae bacterium, assembly GCA_964564295.1. Lineage (GTDB taxonomy): Bacteria > Pseudomonadota > Gammaproteobacteria > Burkholderiales > SG8-41 > CAZMBS01. The sequence continues at coordinate 1,039 of CAZMBS010000063.1, read as the reverse complement.
AGCTCGGGCGCGATCCGGCGATCGGGTCGAGCGTGATGATCACGGCGATCACCGACAGCGGCGGATTCTTTATTTTCCTGGGACTCGCGACGCTGTTTCTGATCTGACGCCGCGATTCGAAGTGAGTACTGACTATCGGCGACTATCGGCCGCCGATACATCGACGGTTTGCCGCGCGCCGTATCCTGCGCGGAATCGACATAACTAGTTGTTTTAAATCAATTTTTTGTGCAACGTGGCCGGCGATCCGCGGCGGCGTGGCCGGTGTTGCGCGTGCTGCGATGGATGTACTGCGGTGCGGGTGCGGCGCGGAAGAGGATGCGGGGCGCCGAAATAACGAGAGCCGGACGAACCGGCTCTCGTTAACGTACTACGCTACTACTTTTTCTTCGCTGCTTTTTTCTTCGCTGCTTTTTTCTTCGCTTTTTTCTTCGCTGCCATCATAGTCTCCTTTAAAGTGAACTAAGGCACAGCTTTCGCGCGGTGTTTTATTCCGCACTCCCATCGCACGATGACGAGAACGATGTGTGATGAATCAGCATCATTCGACCCGGAAAACCCGGGCACACCATGCCTGGTGCGCCAATTCTAGTCCACAGTGAAAAATAAATGCAACATCTTTGTTGGGGTTACTTGACGTTGGAATATCGCGTGTGGGGTCGCCGCAACACCGGTTCGACGCGAAAAACACGGCATGAGCGGCCGAAAATCGCGCGAAGGTACAGTCAAGGCAGCAGAATTTCGCGCGCCATGAGCTCCGGAATGCTTTCGCGCTCGCGTATCAGGTACATCTTGCCGCCATCCACCATCACTTCGGCCGCGCGCGGCCGCGTGTTGTAGTTGGATGCCATGCTCATGCCGTACGCGCCGGCCGACCGGACGGCGAGCAGGTCGCCCTCGCGGATCGACAGCGCGCGCGCGCGCGCGAGAAAGTCGCCGCTTTCGCAGACCGGCCCGACGATGTCGTAAGTCTCCCCGTTTTCATTGCCTTCCGTGACCGGCGTCACATCGTGCCATGCATCGTACAGCGCCGGCCGCA
>CAZMBS010000062.1:0-14796 GCA_964564295.1 uncultured Streptomycetaceae bacterium | reverse complement strand
ACGCTCACGAACCCGATCGACCTGACCGCGCAGGTGACCGGGGACCACGAACGCTTCAACAAGATCACGCGAAGAATCATCGCCGATCCGAACGTCGATACGTTGATGCTGCGCTACGGTGCCGTGCAGGGAGAAGGCGGGCGCAAGTGGGCGGAGGGTCTCGCGGATATCGCGCGCGAAACGACGAAACCCATATTCGTCGCGTGGAGCCGCGTGCCCGATGCCGCGCAGCCGTCGATGCAAGTGCTGGAAAAGGAGCGTATCCCGTGGATACTCACCCCGATACGCTGCGCACAGGCGGCCGGCATGCTGTATCAATTCAGCCGCAAGCGCGAGTTCCTGCTCCGGCGCAAACCGCACGCACGGATCGTCCCGCGGCACGATCCGGCGTTTCCGGCCGGCGCGCGCACCCTGTCGGAATCGCAGTCGAAACAACTGCTCGCACAGTACGGAATCCCCGTCACACGCGAGGCGTTGTTGCGGGAGGAGGACGTCGGTTCGGGCGCGTTGCCGGCGCTGCGATTTCCGGTTGCCGTGAAAATCGACTCGCCCGACATTCCGCACAAGACCGAGGCGGGCGCCGTACGTCTCGGCGTTGCGAACGCCGATGCACTGCGGCAAGCCGCACGCGACGTGCTCGCTGCCGCGCGCCGGTACAAGCCCGGCTGCCGGATCAACGGCGTGCTCGTGAGCGAAATGGCCGGCGGTGTCGAAATCATCGCGGGCGCGATTAACGACCGCTACTTCGGCCCCGTCGTCATGGCCGGCCTCGGCGGCACGCTCGCGGAATTGTTGCAGGACGTCGCGCGACGCTTCGGGCCGTTCGACGCCGACACCGCCCGCGAACTCATCGCAGAAACCCGAGCAGCGAAACTGCTCGCGGGCTATCGCGGCGGCCCGCCCCTCGCGATTGGCGCACTCGCGGACACCCTCGCGCGCCTGTCGCAACTCGCCGCCGACCATGAAGACCGCATCGCCGAAATCGACGTGAACCCGCTGTTTGTCGGCGAGTCGGGTGTCGTCGCTGCGGACGCGCTGGTCGTTTTGCGAGACGAGGGCCGCCCGACCGGCGTTTTGGAAGAACCGGCGCGCCGGTAGCGCGCGCAAGACGGACAGACAAGGCGGGTCCGGAGGTCGAAGTACCGCCGGGCAACTTCAGCCTACAATACCCGGCTCAAGGGCCGATTCCGTGTTCTTCAACGACATCGATTTTTCCACGCTGGAGTTGCCGGACGCCGCGCTCGCGCTGCGCGAGGAGGTGCGGGCGTTTCTGCGCGACGAGGTGGCCAACGGCACGTTCGTGCCGCATCTGGGCCACGCGAAACACGATCTCGAGTTTACGCGGCGGGTCGCGGCGCGCGGATGGATCGGATTGACCTGGCCCAGGCAGTACGGTGGCGGGGAACGCTCGTATCTCGAGCGGTTCGTCATGACCGAGGAAATGCTCGCAGTGGCCGCACCGTGTGCGGCGCACTGGTTCGGCGACCGCCAGACCGGGCCGAGCCTGCTGCGCTACGGCAGCGAATGGCTCAAACAGAAGTATCTGCCCGCGATCACGCGCGGCGACGTCTGCTTCGCGCTCGGCATGAGCGAGCCCGGCGCCGGGTCCGACCTCGCGTCCGTGCGCACGCGCGCCGAGAAGGCCGCTGGCGGCTGGCGCGTCACGGGCCAGAAAGTGTGGACGAGCTGGGCGCACAAGGCGGACGCGTTTTTCGTGCTGTGCCGCACTTCGCCCGACGCGGGCAACCGGCACGAGGGCCTGTCGCAGTTGATCGTCGAGATGACGTCGCCGGGCGTGACCGTGCGACCGATCCATTTCATGAACGGCTGGCATTCGTTCAATGAAGTATTTCTCGACAACGTTTTCGTGCCCGACGAAATGGTGGTGGGCGAGGTCGGACAGGGCTGGAAGCAGGTTACGTCCGAACTTGCGTTCGAACGCAGCGGTCCGGAACGCTTCATGACCACGTTTCCGCTGCTGATCGAACTCATACGCCGCCTCGGCCAGTCGGCCGACCCGCGTGCGCAGGAGATGGTCGGGCGCCTGACGGCGCGACTGTGGGTGCTGCGCCGCATGTCGCTCGCGATCGCGCTGGCGCTCGACCCGGGCAGCGCCGACGCGCATTCCGCCGACCTCGGAACCGAGGCCGCACTCGTGAAAGACATGGGCACGTTCTACGAGCGGGAGATCATCGATGCGGCGCGACTGCTCGTGACCGTGGAGCCCACCCTGGACGCCGCCGACACGTTCGAGCGTTTTCTCGCGGAAACCATCGTGTGCGCGCCGGTCTCGACGATACGCGGCGGCACGACCCAGGTGCTGCGCACGCTGATCGCCCGGCGGTTGCTGGGATCGCTCAAGTGAGCGTCGGCCCCGACACGGAAACCGGGACGCAAGATGCGCGCTAGCCAGAACGAAGTTCGCACGATGCTGGTCGATGCCGCGACACGCGTCTTCAGCGATCACGTCGACTCGAAAATGCTGGATTCGGCGAAGCGCGACGGCTGTTCCGCTGCGCTGTGGGAGGTGCTGGAGCAGGCCGAACTGCCGCGCATTTCGATTGCCGAAGATATGGGCGGCGCCGGTGGAACGTTGTCGGATGCCGCGGCGATCCTGCGCGTGGCGGGTCGTTACAGCGCACCGGTTCCGCTTGCCGAAACTGCGCTGCAGGCAGGCTGGATGCTCGCGGCTTCCGGCGTGCCGGTGCCGCGCGGGCCGCTCGCAGCGGGGCCGGTGCACGGCGAAACGCTGACGGTCCGGCGCACGGGCGGCGAGTGGTGCGTTGCGGGCAAGCTTGCGCGCGTGCCGTGGGCGCGGACGTCGCGCTTTCTCGTACTGTTGGCGCAGCACAAGGACGAGCCCATGGTGGTCCGCGTCGATCCGGCGCTGTGCGATATCACGCCGGGGCGCAATCTCGCCGCGGAGCCGCGCGACGACATCGTGCTCGACGATGTGGGCGCCATCGACGCGGTACCGGCCGGTGACGGCGTGAGCCTGCCAGCGCTGCATCAGCGCGGCGCGCTGTCACGATCGGTGTTGATGGCGGGCGCGCTCGAAGGCGCGCTGCAGTTGTCGGTGGAGTACGCGCAACAACGCACCCAGTTCGGCCGCAGGATCGGGCAGTTTCAGGCGATCCAGCAGGAGATTGCGCGATTCGGCGGCGAAGTCGCCGCTGCGGTCGCGGCGGCTTTGTCGGCGGCAGGCGTTGCCGAACGGGAAGGAGTGGAGTCTGCCGCAGCGGCGCTCGCCATCGGTGCGGCGAAGATACGCACGGCGGACGCCGCGCGTGAAGCTTCGATGATCGCGCATCAGGTGCACGGTGCGATCGGCGTGACGGATGAATACGCGCTGCACCACCACACGCTGCGGCTCTGGGCGTGGCGCGAAGAGTTCGGCAACGAGGTGGCGTGGGCCACGGCGCTCGGGCAGGCAACGCTCGCGCTCGGCGCGGACGCGCTGTGGCCGACGCTGACGGCAATATAAACACGAGAGATTTATATGAATAAAATCAATCACTTACTGGCAATCATCGCTTTTGGGCTGATCGCCGGTCCCGTGCTTGCGCAAGCGTGGTCGCCGCAGAGGAACGTCGAGATCGTCGTGGGCTCCGCGCCCGGCGGCAGCAACGACAAAACCGCGCGCGCCATCGAAAGGGCGATCGTCGAGCAGAAACTCGTCAGCAGTTCGATCACCGTCGTCAACCGGCCCGGCGGCGGCAGCAACATCGCGTTCACGTACGTCGCGCAACGCCCCGCCGACGGCCATACGCTGCTCGTCGGCACGACGGCCGTGCTGTTCAATCACATCGTCGGCGCGAGCAAGCTGAGTTACCTCGACTTCACGCCGATCGCATCGATGCTGAACGACTACGTGGTGTTCGCGGTGAACGCAAAATCGCCGATCCGCACCGGCAAGGATCTGGTCGAACGGCTGAGAAAGGATCCGCAGTCGGTGTCCATCGGGTTTGCGACGGCGATCGGCAGCCACAACCACATCGCGGCGGGACTGCTGATGAAGGCGGCCGGCGGCAATCCGCGCGACCTTAAAGTCGTCGCGTTCAAGGGATCGGCAGAAGCCGTCACAGCGCTGATGGGTTCCCATCTGGACCTCGTAACCACGGCGGCCGGCAACGTGAGCGCGCACGTGCAAAGCGGCGTGCTGCGCGTGGTAGGCGTATCGGCCGAAAAACGGCTCGGCAGCGCGCTCGCCAACGTGCCCACGTGGAAGGATCAGGGCATCCATCTCGTCTACGGCGGCTGGCGCTCGATCATGGGCGTAAAAGGCATGTCGGCGCAGCAGGTTGCGTACTGGGAAGGCGTGCTGAAGCGCGTCACCGAAACGCCGGAATGGAAGGCGGACCTCGAACGCAACTACTGGTCCGATGATTTCGTCACGAGCGCCCAGTTCCGCAAGGACCTCGAGAAGGACTACGCGGACATGAAAGCGGTGCTGACCGACATCGGACTGGCCAAGCAGCAGTAGGGATTCATGCGGATACGAACCGGACTTCTGATCGCGTGCGTTGCACACGCGGGGCTCGCCCTCGCGCAGCCGTCGCCCACCGCCGGACAGGCCTGGTCGCCGCAAAGAAACGTCGAGATCGTCGTGAGTTCGGTGCCCGGCGGCAGCAACGACAAGACCGCGCGCACGGTCGAGCGCATCCTCACGGCGCATCGCATCGTCAACGTGCCGATGACCGTGATGAACAAGGCGGGTGGCGGCAGCTCGATCGCCTTCACTTACACGAACGCACATCCGGGAGACGGCCACTTTCTCATGGTGGGCACGCCCGGCCTGCTGTCGGGCCACATCATGGGCACGAACAAGCAGAATTACCTGGATTTTTCCCCGATCGCGTCGCTGTTCAATGACTACGTGGTATTCGCGGTCAATGCGAACTCGCCGATCAAATCGGGAAGGGATCTGGTCGAGCGGCTACGCAAGAATCCGCAAGGCGTCATCGCGGGTCTCACGAACGTCGGCAGTCACAACCACGTCGCCATCGGACTCGTCATGAAGGCCACCGGCGCCAACGTGCGCGAACTGAAGACCGTGGTGTTCAAGGGTTCGGCCGAATCCGTCACCGCCGCGCTGGGCGGGCACATCGATCTCGTGACCACGGCGGGCGCCAACGCCCATCCGCACGTGGCTTCCGGACGCATGCGCGTCATCGCCGTGTCGGCGCCGCAGCGTTTCGGCGGCGCGCTGGCGGATGCGCCGACGTGGCGCGAGCAGGGCGTGGACGTCGTGGCGGGCGGCTGGCGCGCGATCGTCGGGCCGCGCGGGCTCTCCGCGGCGCAGATCGAATACTGGGAAAACGCGTTGAGGCGCGCCACCGAAACGCCCGAATGGAAAGCCGACCTCGAGAAGAACTACTGGACGGACGACTTCGTCACGAGCGCCCGGTTTCGCAAGGATCTCGAGAAAGACTATGCCGACATGAAAGCCGTGCTGACCGAGATCGGGCTCGCTCGCTAGGCGCTTTTACGGCTGCCCTCCGGTCCAGGCCCGCCCGCGGGATGCCGCGAGGACCCGGCCGTTCCGATAGACGCGCGTGACCGCCCGCCACGACGCCTCGTTCTTCTGCGGATAATCCGAGCGATAGTGCGCGCCGCGACTTTCCGTGCGCAGCAGCGCGCTGCGGATCACGGCTTCGCCCGTATCGAGCATGTTGCGCAGCTCGGAATGCCGGCGCAGATCGGCGGCGCGCACCGGGCCCACTGCCCGCAGCCGCGCGCGCAGCCGTGCGATTTCGGCGAGGCCGCGCCGCATCGCGGTTTTCTCGCGCACGAGGCCTGCCGCGGCAAACATGACGCGCTTCAACGCTTCGTGCAGCGAGGACAACCGCTCCGACGCGGGCTTCGCGCGCGGGTCTAGCATGTCGCGCGCGATTTCGCGCGCCGCGCGGCTCAGATCGGGCTTTGCGGATCGCACGCGCGCGTGACGCGCGGCTTCACGGCCCGCGATGGCGCCGAAGACGTTCACGTCCGTCAGCGAGTTGCTGCTCAGCCGGTTCGATCCCTGCAAGCCGCCCGTCACTTCGCCCGCCGCGTAGAGTCCCGGCAGCGCCGTTTCCGCAAGCGCGTTGATTTCGACGCCGCCCATGAAGTAGTGCACCGCGGGCGCGATTTCGATCGGATCGCGCCGGATGTCGATGCCGAACGGCTCGAGTTTCTTCATGAACGGCGCGGCAAGCCGTTCGAGCACCGCCGGATCGTTGCGCGTGAGATCGAGAAACACGCCGCCGTGCGGCGAGTTGCGCCCTTCGACGACCTCGGACTGGAAAGCGCGCGACAGTATGGCGCGTGTGGAAGCCTCCCGGCGCTCGGGATCGTAACGCTCCATGAAGCGCTCCCGCCTGCTGTTCCAGAGCCGCGTGCCCGGCAGGCCGAGCAACACGCCGCCGGTGCTCGTGCCCTCGAGCGGTTCGGGAAACGCGAGCGCGGTCGGCGTGAATTGCACGAACTCCATGCCGGTCAACGCGAGTCCCAACCGCATCGCCATGGCGTATCCGTCGCCCGTGGATTCTTCCATGTTGCTCGTGAGCGGATAAATTCGCCCCGCGCCGCCGGACGCGAGCACGACGGCTCCCGCGCGGCAGGTCGTCAACCGGCCCGCGTGAAGCACCACCGCTCCGGCGACGGCCTCGTCGGATGCCAGCAGATCAAGCGCCATGGCGTTCTCGAACAGCACGATCGGCTGGCGCCTCACGAACGCCGCGAGCGGCCCCATCAGGCGGCCCGTGCCGCCGCCCGCCACGCGCACCGAGCGTTTCGCGGTGTGCGCCGGGGCGAGGAACAATTCAATTTCCGCGTCGCCCCGGCGCACGAACTCGGCGCCCATCGCCTCCAGCTCGCGGATCGCGCCCGGCGCGTTGATGACGAGCTGGCGCACGAGGTCGGGATCGTTGACAAAGTCGCCGGAAACCAGCGTGTCGTGGCAGTGCCGCGCAAGACTGTCGTCCGGCGCATCCGGCCCGCCCATCACGGCAGCGAGCCCGCCGCCCGCGATGGCCGAACTGCCGCTCGCGCCGAGCGTGCCCTTGAGCACCATGCCCGTGCGGGCGCCGGCTTCAGCCGCGGCAACCGCCGCGCGTATCGCGGCGAGCCCGCCTCCGATCACAAGCACATCGAAGTCGCGTATCGCGCTCAACATGTTTTCAGGCCGCGCCTCAGTCGATCCGGATATCGCCGACCTTGATCACTTTCGCGTAGCGCGCCACTTCTTCACGCAAGTGACGCTCGAACTCTTCGGGCGTGCTTGCAATGGGCGTACCGCCCTCCTTCGCGATGAATCCACGCACCTCGGGCGAGCGGATGGCTTCGACGAGACCGCCGTGGATGCGCACGAGCAGGTCGCGCGGCGTTTTCGACGGCAGGAAAAAGCCGAACCAGTTGTCGGACTCGAAATCGGGATACATCGATTTCATGGTCGGCAACTGCGGGTAGGCCTCGATGGGTTTCGCGACGGTGACGGCGATCGGCCGCAGTTTGCCGGATTCGATCTGCTGCTTCGATGTCGTGAGCGTGGCGAACGTGAAATCGACTTCTCCCGCCATGATCGCGGCGAGCGTCGGACCGCCGCCCTTGTAGGCGATGGATGCCGCGTTGACACCGGCCTGCTGCTTCAGCATTTCGAGCGCGATGTGGCTCGTGGTGCCGGCGCCGTTGTGGCCGCCGTTGAGGCCCGCGCGCGTGCGTTTGGCAAGCGCCACCAGTTCCTTGACCGATTTGGCAGGCACGCTGGGATGCACGAGCAGCAGCATGGGCGCCGAGGAGATCAGCGTAACCGGGGCCAGGTCCTTGATCGGATCGAATTTCGCCCGCGAGGCATACAGCGTGGTGTTCACCGACAGTGCAGCCGACATCAGCATCATCGTGTAGCCGTCGGCCGGGGCGCGCGCGGTGGCCTCCGCGCCGATCATGCCGGCCGCGCCGGCCCGATTCTCCGTGATGAACGGATGGCCGGTACTCTCGTGCATTTTTTTTCCGATCAGGCGCGCCTGAATGTCAGAACTGCCGCCCGGGGAAAACGGCACGATGATGCGCACCGGTTTCGACGGCCAGGCCTGCGCCGCCACCGGCAGCGGCACGGACAGCAGCAGGAGCAGCAACAGCGCGGGCTTGCGATCCATGTTTCCTCCTCGAACTCTTTGGAATTGATTCGGGCGTGCGGCAAGATTGTAGACGGTATTCGCACAGCGGGCGCGTGACGGTGGTTGGCGGCACTGACGCAAGCGGGTATTCTTCGTGTTCCCCGAATATTCCTGCGAGTTGGCGCGCCACGTTCATGAATGCTTCCGCTGCCCCAGTCGTGTTGATCGAGCGTCCCGCCGAAGGCGTGGGTCTCGTCCGGATCAATCGCCCCGATGCGCGCAATGCATTGAATCTCGAAGTGCGCAAGCTACTGGCGCACCATCTCACCGCATTCGGCGATGACCCGTCGATACGCTGTATCGTGCTGACCGGCAACGAAAAGTCGTTCGCGGCCGGCGCCGACATCAAGGAAATGGCCGGCGCCGGAACGATCGAAATGCTGGCGCGGGGCACGCACAAGCTGTGGCGCGCGATTTCGGCCTGTCCGAAGCCGGTCATCGCAGCGGTCAACGGCTTCGCGCTGGGCGGCGGCTGCGAACTCGCGATGACCTGCGACATCATTCTGGCGGGCGAGTCGGCGAAGTTCGGCCAGCCCGAGGTGAAAATCGGCATCATTCCCGGCGGCGGCGGTACGCAACGGCTCACGCGGGCGGCGGGGAAGTACAAGGCCATGCGCTACATCCTGACCGGCGATCTGTTCGGTGCGAAGGAGGCGTTCGACATGGGGCTCGTGAGCGAAATCGTTCCTGATGCCGAAGTGGAACAGCGCGCGATCGCGATGGCCGTGCAGATCGCGGAACTGCCGCCGCTCGCGATCGAACAGGCGAAGGAGTCGGTGCTGCGCGGCATGGACGCGTCGCTCGACACCGGGCTTGCGCTGGAAACCAAGGCGATCCAGATCCTGTTCTCATCGCAGGACCAGAAGGAAGGCATGGCCGCGTTCATCGAAAAACGCAAACCCCGGTTCACGGGAAAATAGGCGGCGGCGGAATGACGGCAACCACGATCCGCGCGCGCCCGCTGGAGGACGTGAAATCCGAGGTCCTGCGGCGCGCCGGACACTGGAATCCGCTGGACGGCATCAACCCGGCCGACGCGGCAGTCGTGGCGCAGTCGCTGCAAAGCCTCGATCGCGACGAATGGGCGCGGGCCTGGGGAACATTCGGCGCGCGCTACGAAGCGGAGGCCGATGCGCTGGAAAAAAGCGGCGGCGACGGGCGTCGAATCGCCGAGCTGTACCTGCTCGCATTCAACAACTGGCGCGTGGGCCGTTACCCCTGCCCCACGACGCCATATACCGAAGCGGCCTACGAACACTCGCTGCGCAATTTCCGCAAGGCGGCGAAGTATTTTGATCCGCCGCTCGAAATCATCGAATTGCCGTTCGAAGGCAGGAAACTCATCGGCTACCTGCAGATTCCCCGCGGCGCGAAGAAACCGCCCGTCGTCATGCACTGGGGCGGCGTGGACGGCTGGAAGGAGGATCGCACCCGCGCGCATGCGCGCATGCACGAAGCCGGCCTCGCCGGGTTCGCGATCGACATGCCCGGCACCGGAGAAAGCCCGGTTCTGTTTACCGACCAACGCGCCGAACGCACGTTTTCCGCTTTCATCGACCACTTGCTCACGCGCGACGACATCGACGCCACGCGCCTGGGAGTCTGGGGCGGCAGCTTCGGCGGCTACTGGGCCGCGAAACTCGCGTTCGTGGAGGCCGCGCGGCTGAAGGGCGCGGTTTTTCATGGCAGCAACGTCCACTTCGGTTTTCAGCCGGACTGGCTGCGGCCCGCGCTCACGGAAAAAGCGTCCGCGGCGATATTCGGCCCGATCGGCCTCTACCAGTCGCGCAGCCGCGCGATGGGCGTCAAGTCACTCGACGAGTTTCTCGCGGTTGCCCCCAAACTCTCGTTGCTGGATCAGGGATTGCTCGACCGGCCATCGGCGCCGCTGCTGTCGGTGAACGGCAAACTCGACGACCAGGCACCGATCGAGGACATCCATCTGCTCATGGAGCACGGCAACCCCAAGGAAGCCCGCGTGTTTCCGAAAGGCGGCCACATGGGCCGGGGTGGAGGCGTCAAGGAAGACGAAGTCCGCAACCTCATCGTCGACTGGCTGAAGCTGCGCCTTTCGCAGTAGCGCGATGCCGCCCGTTGCCGACGGTGCGCGCCCACTGGCACTGATTGCCTTGTTTGCTGGCGCCACGGCGATCGCCACCTCGGCGCTGTTCGTCAAGGTCAGCGAAACGAGTCCGGTCGCGAGCGCGTTCTGGCGTGTGTTTCTGGCACTGCCGGTGCTGTGGGCATGGGCGGCGATGCGCGGCCCGGCGGCGCTCGGCGCCGATTTCGCGCGGAACCGGGGAGCGATGATATGGACGGGTGTCTTTTTCGCCGGCGACCTCGCGTTCTGGCACTGGTCCATCGTGCTGACTTCCGTCGCGAATTCCACTCTGCTCGCGAACCTCGCGCCGGTATTCGTCACGCTCGCGGCATGGATGCTGTTCCGCAGGCGGCCCGCAATGCTGTTTGCCGCGGGTCTCGCGACGGCACTCGCCGGCGTGGTGCTGTTGCTCGGCGCGGATTTCCGGTCCTCGGGCAGTGCGCTGCTCGGCGACGCACTGGGCGTCGTGACCGCGATGTTCTACGCGGCCTACCAGCTGACCGTGACGCGGCTGCGGCGCTCGGTGTCCACAGCGAACACCATGGCGTGGAGCGCGCTCGTGATGGCGCTGATCCTGCTGCCGCTTGCGCTGGCGTCCGACGGGCCGTTCCTGCCCGCCACCGCGAACGGCTGGCTCACGCTGCTCGGCCTCGCGCTGGTCGCGCAAGCCGCGGGTCAGAGCCTCATCGCTTACGCAATGGCGCACGTGCCCGCGACATTCACGTCGGTGGGCCTGCTGCTGCAACCGGTCATGGCTGCCGGCTTTGCCTGGGCGCTGCTGGGCGAAACGCTCGGGCTCGTCGAAATCGCCGGCGGCGTGCTGATCCTGATCGGCATCGCGATCACGCACCGCGCGTCGCTGCCGCGCGAGCAATAGGCATGATCCAGTAAAATCAACGGGATATGAACGGCGCTCCTGTTCCTGCGGCCACTGCGGCGCTCGCCACGTTCCTCGCGGAGTCGCGCTGGAGCGATGTGCCGAAGTCGATCCGGCACGAGGGCAAACGCGCGCTGCTCAACTGGCTCGGCTGCGCTTTGGGCGGCTGCCGGGACCCGACGGTCGACATCCTCGTAAACGGGCTGCGGGAATTCGCTGGTCCGCCGCACGCGACGTTGATCGGTCGCCGCGAAAAGTTCGATGCGCCGAACGCCGCACTCGTCAACGGTGTGTCGTCAAACATACTCGACTTCGACGACACCCACATGCCGACGGTCATCCATCCGTCGGTGCCGGTCGCCTCGGCGGCGCTCGCGCTCGCCGAGTTTCGTCCCGTCACGGGCGCGCGCCTTCTGCACGCATTCGTGCTCGGCGTCGAGTCCGCGTGCCGCATCGGCAGGGCATTGTCGCCCGCGCACTATGCCGCGGGCTGGCATATCTCCTCCACCTGCGGCGTATTCGGCGCGGCAGCGGCGGCGGGCAAACTGCTCGACCTCTCCGCGTCGCAGATGACGCATGCGCTGGGCATAGCGGCAACGCAATCTTCGGGGCTCACCGAAATGCTCGGCAGCATGGCGAAGAGCTACAACCTCGGGCACGCGGCGAAAAGCGGCCTTCTGGCGGCCCGGCTTGCCGCGGAAAACTTCACGAGTTCCACGCGTGCGCTCGAAGCCCCGCGCGGGTTCGCAAACGTGCTCGGGAAAATACCGCGACTCGACGCGATCACCGGCGGGCTTGGAGCCGGCTGGGAAATCGCGAACAACGCGTACAAGCCGTATCCCTGCGGCATCGTGCTGCACGCCGCGATTGACGGTTGCCTCGCGCTGCGTGCCGAACATGCCCTGCGCCCGGAAAGCATTGCGCGCGTCACGCTGCGGCTGCATCCGCTGGCGCTCCAGCTCGCGGGCAAGGCGGCGCCTGCCACGGGGCTTGAGAGCAAGCTGTCGGCCTCGCATGCCGCCGCGGTGGGGTTGCTCACCGGCGCGGCGGGGGTTTCGGCTTTCAGCGACGCATGCGCCCGCGACCCGGCGGTGATTGCCTTGCGCGACAAGATCGTCACGGAACCGGACGACGGACTCGACAAGGCGGCCGCGCACGTCCGCATCGCGCTCAGCGACGGCAGCACCCGCGAGCGGTCGGTGCCGCATGCGCTCGGCAGCCTCGAGCGGCCGATGTCGGATGGCGATCTCGAAGCAAAGTTCAAGGCGCTTGCAGCCGGCGCGTATTCCGAGTGTCACAGCTGGGACGTGATCGAGTTGACCTGGATGCTCGATACGTTGCACGATGCGTCGCAGTTCGTGCGCGCGATGCAGCCGGAACCCGGCAAACCCTGAACCGGATAGGAGAACCATCATGCCCTACGTCAACTCGGACGGCGCGCGGTTGTACTACGAGGAGTCCGGCAAAGGCACGGCAATCGTGTTCGTGCACGAATTCACGGGCGACTGCCGCAGCTGGCACGCGCAGATCCGGCACTTCAGCCGCCGCTACCGCTGCATCGCATTCAACGCGCGCGGCTACCCGCCGTCGGACGTGCCGAAATCGTGGCGGCATTACTCCCAGGCGCATGCCGTCGACGACATCGCGGCCGTCATGCGCCATCTCGGGATCGCGCGGGCGCACATCGTCGGTTGCTCCATGGGATCGATGGCGACGCTGCATTTCGGCCTGACGCACCCGCGCAAAGCGCTGTCGCTGACGGCGATCGGCGCGGGAGCGGGGCCCGCACCCGGCAAGCGAGCGCAGTTTCTGCGCGACAACGAAGCCATGGCGCAGCGCTTCGAGTCCGAGCCGCTTGCGCGCGTCGCGCCGCTGTATCAGGCGCTGCCCAATCGCGTGCAGCTGCAGAACAAGGATCCCGTCGCGTTCCGCGAGTTCTGGGCCCGCTTCGCGGAACACTCCGGTACCGGCATGGCCGCGACACTGCGCGGCCTGCAGGCGCGGCGGCCGTCAATCTACACGCTCGAGCGCCGGTTGCGCACGCTCAAGGTTCCCGTGCACATGGTCGCGGGCGACGAGGATGAAGGCGCGCTGGGGACAAGCCTTTTCGTGAAACGGGTCTGCCCTGCCGCGCGGTTGAGCATCGCGGCCGCGACCGGCCACCTGGTCAACGTCGAGGAACCCGCGCTGTTCAACCGCATTGCGGAGGAATTTCTCGCGCTGGTGGATGCCGGGCGCTGGCGCCCGCGGGATCCGCGTTCGATCCGCTGAAGTCGCGGACGGGCCTTATAATCGCTTTTCCCGTTACGAGGAGACTCAAGATGCCTTACGCCATGTCGGGCGGTGTCCGCCTGTATTACGAAGAAGCCGGGAAGGGAACGCCTATCGTGTTCGTTCACGAATTCGCGGATGACCTGAACAGTTGGGAGCCGCAGATGAAATTCTTCAGCCGCCGCTACCGCTGCATCGCATTCAACGCGCGCGGCTATCCACCGTCCGACGTGCCGCGGTCGTGGAAGCAGTACTCCCAGGCGATTGCGACCGATGACATCGCCAACGTGATGAAGCACCTCAAGATACGCAAGGCGCACATCATCGGATGCTCGATGGGCGGCTTCGCGGTGGTGCATTTCGGGCTGCGGCATGCGCGCCTCGCGCTGTCGCTCACCGCCATCGGCGCGGGCTACGGCTCCGACCCCGACAAGAAAGCGCAGTTCATGCGCGACACCGAGGTCATGGCGCGGCGCTTCGAGGAACTGGGCACGGCCGAGGCGATCAAGCCTTACCAGATCGGTCCCGCGCGCGTTCAGTTCCAGAACAAGGACCCGATCGGCTTCAAGCATTTCTGCGTCGAATTCGCAAAGCACTCCAATATCGGTTCCGCCAATACACTGCGCGGGGTGCAGGCGCGGCGCCCGTCGCTCTACAGCCTGGAGCGCGGCCTGTCGCGACTCAAGGTGCCGCTGCACGTCGTCACCGGCGATGAGGACAACAACTGCATCGAGCCCGGCGTATTCATCAAGCGGGTGTGCCCGTCGGCGTGGCTCACGGTCGTGCCGAATACGGGGCATGCGGTGAACATCGAGGAGCCGGCGCTGTTCAACCAGCTCACGGCGGAGTTTCTCGCGCAGGTGGACACCGGGCGCTGGCGCCCGCGCGATCCGCGCTCGCTCAACAAGTCGACGATGGCGAAGAAGAACTGATCCGCGCGGCCGGCGCCGGGGCGGTCCCCGGCTAGTCGGCAGGCCGGTCTATCCTTGTTACGGGAGCATTCATGAAGAAACGCCGCAGCGCGCTCGCGCGCAAGGGAGAAGTCGTCCGCCGCAAGGTGCATGGCGACCGGCACGTCGAGCGCCGGTATCGCGAGGCCGATGCCTTCGCGATGATGTTCGAGGAAGTCACCGACGAGTTTTGCTGGGGCACGGTGTGGGCGCGGCCCGGCCTCAACCACAAGACCCGTGCCGCGCTGTCGCTCGCGGCAACCGCGGCGCAATCCCAGGCGGGTGCGGTCAAACTGCACGTGAAAACCTGCCTGCGGTCCGGCTGGACGAAGCGTGAAATCGGGGAAATTCTGCTCCACGTGTACGTCTACGCGGGCGTCTACGCGAGCCTCAGTGCGTTCGCGGCCGCGCGCGAGGCATTCGCGGAATACGACGCGGAGC
>CAZMBS010000061.1:4682-14820 GCA_964564295.1 uncultured Streptomycetaceae bacterium | reverse complement strand
AGCAGTACTTGCTGCAGCCTTCCATCACCGATACGAACGCGGTAACGCCGTTTCCGCGGGCCGGCGGGAGGCGGTCGAATTTTTCGATCTCGGGAAACGAGATGTCGACCTGCGGCTTGCCGGACGCGCGGCGCTCGGCAATCAGTTGCGGCAGCCGGTGCAGGGTCTGCGGACCGAAAACGACATCGACGTACGGCGCGCGCGCCACGATCTGCGCGCCTTCCTGGCTCGCTACGCAGCCGCCGACGCCGATCAGCACGCCGGGCTTTTCACGCTTCAGGTGTTTGACGCGCCCGAGGTCGTGAAACACACGCTCCTGCGCCTTTTCCCGCACGGAACAGGTATTGAACAGTATGACGTCGGCCTGTGCCGGATCGTCGGTGGATTCGAGCCCGTCGGCATCCCGGAGCACGTCCGCCATCCTGGCGGAATCGTACTCGTTCATCTGGCAACCGAAGGTCCGGATATAGACTTTCTTTGCCACGAATCAGCGGCCTGCCTGGTCGAGCCGCGCCTGTTCGGTGGTAGTGAGGACGAAAAGGCGCTGAATGTATCCGGCCGAGTCGACCGTGTACAACACCGCGGCGCCAACCGGAACATGGGCGTGAACGATGGTGCGATTGTTTTCGTCGAATATGATGCCGCCGGCCGCAAGGCGCAGCGGCTTGCCGTCAATCTCGATCATCGGCAGCGGCAGGCTCTGGCCGGTAACGCCGCGCTCCGCTTTCTGCGGCAGCTGACGTTGTGATTGTGCGGACCCGATTCCGGCGCCGGATCCAAGCGTTGCCGATAAAATCAATAAAAGCAGGAGCTTACGCATGCGGCCACGATAGCATAGGTTCCAGGAAAAATGGTGGCGAGTCAGGGATTTGAACCCCGGACCAACGGATTATGATTCCGCTGCTCTAACCGCTGAGCTAACTCGCCACGGGAAGGCGCGCAGTCTAATCAGCAGGGTCGGTGTTGTCAAGCCCGCAAGTTACTCCATCTGCATGATTTATAAACTATTTTTGGCAAATTTCCGGAATTTCCAGCGTAGCCAAACGCGGTTCCGGCGGCTACACTGCACGCTGCTCGTCACGGCCTGCTCGCATGCGCCATAGCTTTGACATCGTCGTGTCCGGAGGCGGGTTGGTCGGCGCGAGTTTCGCGGCCGCGCTCGCACGCGCCGGTGTCGGCGTCGCTGTCATCGAGCCTGCTCCGCCGCGCCCGGTGCCCGCGGACCGCGGGTGGGATGCGCGCCTGTATGCCGTCAGTCCGGGCAGTGCCGCGTTTCTGGATTCCTGCGGTGCATGGAATCGGCTTGCGCCCGAGCGCGTCACGCGCGTCGAAACGATGGCCGTGCACGGCGATGCGCCGGACTCCGGGCTGACGTTCAGCGCGTACGACGCCGCCGTAAGCGAACTCGCGTTTATCGTCGAGGGCGGGCGCCTGCAGCAGGCCTTGTGGGACAGCCTGAAGGAGGCGGACCACGTGCGCGTATTTGCGCCCACCGAAGTGTCTTCGATCGAAACCGGCGCCGAGCGCGTCGCCATCGATCTCGCCGACGGCACCGCGCTGTCCGCGCGCCTGCTGGTGGGCGCCGACGGGGCCGGTTCCGTCGTACGTGCGCGCTCCGGCATCGCGATGGCCGAGCAGCCGTACGGCCAGTCGGGCGTCGTTGCGAATTTTTCCGCCGCGCGTCCGCATGAAGGGACCGCGCATCAGTGGTTTCGCGCCGCCGGCGTTCTGGCGCTGCTGCCGATGGGCCGCGATCACGTCTCGATGGTGTGGTCGACCGACGACGCGCACGCTCAGGCGCTGCTCGCCGCGCCTCCGGACGAGCTCGCGCGCCGGGTGACCGAGGCATCGCGCGGCGTGCTGGGCGAGCTTGCGGCGGTCTCGACGGCCGTGGGTTTTCCGTTGCGGCTCGCACGCGCAAGCCGCCTGATCGCCCCCCGCGTGGCGTTGATCGGCGACGCCGCGCACAACGTGCATCCGCTCGCGGGTCAGGGCGTCAATCTCGGGTTTCGCGACGCCCGGGAACTGGCGGCCGTGCTGGCCGCACGCGGTGCGCAGCGCGATTGCGGTGACACCGCGCTGCTGCGCCGCTACGAGCGCGCACGGCGCGAGGATATACTGGTCATGCAGGCCGCGACCGACGGACTGCAGAAACTTTTCGCGCGGGACGCGGTCTGGATCGAGAGGCTGCGCAACGCCGGGCTCCGGATGACCGACCGTTTGCCGCCGCTCAAGAACCGTCTGATCCGGCATGCCATCGCCTGACAGCCGGAGTTTCCGCGATCACAACCCGTATTCGTTCCTTTCCCATGGGGCACTTATGTTGCGCAAATGGATGATGTCGTGCCTGCTCGCATCGGCGCTGGTGCCGCCGGCCGCGCAGGCGAGCGAGGCCAAGGTGCGCCAGGCCGTGCAAGGCAAGTTTCCGAGCATGACGATCGAAAGCGTGACCCGAACGCCGTATCTGGGTCTGTTCGAGATCGTGCTCGACGGCGAAATCGTCTACACCGACGAGAAGGCGGAGTACCTGTTGAGCGGCAACGTGTTCGACATTCGCGGCACGCCGCCGCGCAATCTCACGCAGGAGACGATGGCACGTATTGTCTCGCGCGCACTTGCAGGCGCGCACGATCTCGCGATCAAGCGCGTGCGCGGCAACGGCAAGCGCGTCGTCTACACGTTCGAGGATCCGAATTGCGGATATTGCAAGGAATTCACCAAGGAACTGCTGAAGGTGAACAATCTGACGGTCTATACGTTCCTGCTGCCGATACTGTCGCCGGACTCCGCCGAAAAGTCCCGCGCGGTCTGGTGCGCGAAGGACCGGCTGAAGGCTTGGGACGATCTGATGCTGAAGGGCGCCACGCCCGAGGGCGGTCGGACCTGCGATACGCCGCTCGAGAAAAACCAGAAGATGGCGCGGCGATTCGGTGTGCGCGGAACGCCGGCGGTCTACCTCGGCAACGGGCAGCAGATCGGCGGTTATCTGCCGGCGGACAAGCTCGAGCAGGCACTCGCGAGCGGCGGCCAGAAGTAGGCTGACAACGAACGGCCGTCAACAAGGCGCGGCGACGCCGCGTTGGATGTCGCATGCCCTACGCAATACTGCCACCGCAGCGATCCGCGACCGCGCGTTCGCGCACGCGCTTTGCGTTTGCCGTGGCGGCTTCCGTCGCGGTGCATGCGTGGCTCGCGGCGAACGGCGGCACCGGCGTAGCTCGCGATGCGGGCACGGAGATATTCCAGGCACCGATCCACGCGAGTCTGGGCAGCGAGCCGGTGGTCCCACCGGAGGCCGAACCGGCGCTTGCGGTCGAGGGCGACGAAGCGCCACCCGCAGACCGCCGCACGAATCGAAGACCGCGCGCGCCGGCCGAACCCGTTGCTCCCGCCGAGCCCGTTATCCCGCCCCCCCATGCCGGCATCGCGCCATCCGCGGCCCCGGGGCCGAGCGCCGCATTTCCCGACCTGCAGTACTACCCGGTGCGGCAGCTCGACGTATTGCCGGCGTTGAACGGCGTGCTGCAGCTCGATTATCCTGACCGCGCGGCGCGCGCCGGCGTCGGCGGGCGCGTGCAGGCGATGGTCAAGATTGATGAGGCCGGAGTCGTTACCGACGTAACGGTCGCGCACGCCGAGCCGGCCGGATATTTCGAGGAAGCCGCGCGCGCTGCGCTTGCGGCCGCTCGTTTCACGCCGGCGCGCCGGGGCGAGCGACCCGTGCGCAGCCGAGTGCTGATTGGCGTGACCTACGATCCGGCGGAAACGACGGGCAGGTTGCGTTAGTCCTGCGGCAGCGGCGCGCCGATCGGCCACAGCAGCCATAGCCGCAGCGACTGGCGCATGCGACCCGCTTCGCGCGCGGCCGCGTCGCCGAATCCCCAGAAAAAATCCGCGCGCACGGCGCCGCGAATGGCGCCGCCGGTATCCTGCGCAAGCATGAGCCGGTTGAGTGGTTTCGCGGTATTCGGCCACGTGGTCGCGATATAGACTGGCGCGCCGAGCGGCACGTGGCGCGGGTCGATCGCAAGGCTGCGCTGCGCGGTCAGCGGCACGCCGAGCGCGCCCGGCGGACCTCCGGGCTGAGCCGGCAATTCACGGAAAAACACGTAACTCGCATTCTGGTTCAGGAGTTCCTGCACGCGCGCGGGATTCTGTCGGGCCCAGGCCTTGATGCCCTGCATCGAAGCGCGTTCCAGCGACAGCTCACCGCGCTCGACCAACAATCTTCCGATGGACCGGTAGGGATGCCCGTTCTGGTCGGCGTATCCCACGCGCAACCATTCTCCGCCGTCCAGCTGGACCCGCCCCGACCCCTGAATCTGCAGGAAAAACAACTCGATCGCATCGTCGACCCACACGAGTTCGCGGCCGCGAACCGCCGCGGACCCGCCTTCGATCTGGGCGCGGTCGTAATACGGCACGACGCGCCTTCCGTCGAGGCGCCCCCGCAGCCGCAACCCCTTCAGCTCGGGGTGCTGCTCCGTGAGATCGATCACCAGCAGATCGTCGGGCACGCCGTACAGCGGAAACCGGAAGCGCTGCGTAGGCTTGCGGCTGCCGCGCAGCAGCGGTTCGTAATAGCCGGTGATCAGCCCGTCGGCAACACCTTCGGCGCTGGCGACCTGATACGGCGAGAAATGGGCCTCGAAAAACCGCCGTGCCGCGCTGCGATCCGGTTTGGCGATCTGCAGCGCGACCGCGCACACGTCGCGCCAGACATCGCGCGCGCGCAGCACCTGGCAACTGCCCAGCAACGCACTCCACGCCGCGGCGGGATCGTCCGCCTGCCATCCGGGAAGGTCCTGCCAGGACGCGGGACGATACATCTGGCCCGGACTTGCAGCCGGCTTTGGAGTAACCGCGGGCGGCGCAGGCGCGGGAGGCGAGGGCGCGGGATCCACGGCCGGCTGAACGGCCGGCGTCGGCGCCGGATCGGGAGTCTTCTGCAGCGCTTCACATCCGGCGAGCAGCACGAGGAGCAGGCCGGCGGTCAAACGAATCGACGATTGGCGCATCTCCGGGGATTGATTACAGTGCGGGCTGCGGTTCGCCATTAACCATGCAGTATATCGCGGCGCTCAACATGGACGCATTCTGGTGGCTGGTTCTGGAGGCGATGTTTGCCGTGGCGCTGCTCGTGGGCATCGTCTGGTGGACCATGCGCGGCCGGAAGCCCGACGATTCCCCTGGCGCCGGACCGGCCGATCGCCGCGATTCATGATCGCCCGAGCACGATGCGGCGTATCCAGCCGCGCGCGAGCGCGGGCTCGTCGGCCAGCACCGAGAGCTGCGGATTCGCCCCGAGCGCATCTTCGAGCACGACGTCCGTGCGCGTGACGACGCGCGCGACGAGCGGGCTCAGCAGCCGGCGCAGCACGGCGCGTTCGCCGCGCTTCAGGAATTTGTCGAGGACCAATGCGTGGCCACCGGGCCGGAGCACCCGGGCGACTTCGGCGAGCGCCTTTGCGGTGTCGGGCACGATGGCCAGGATGAGGTGCAGCACGACGTAATCGAAGCGCGCGGGCGCAAACGGCAGCGCAAGGCTGTCGCCCTGCACCCAGGCGATGTCGAGTCCTTCGGCCCGTGGCGCGGCCCGCGCGAGCATCGCGCGCGTAAGGTCCAGCGCCGTGTAGCGGTGCGCGCGCGGCAGCAGCGGCAGGTCGAGTCCCGTGCCGGCGCCGTCGATCAGCACGTCGCAACGCCCCGTATCGGGAAGCGCCCGAAGGCTTTGCCGGCGCGCGGACGCAAACACCGGACGAGCGACAAGATCGTAGAACGGCGCGAGCAGCGTATAGCTTGTTTTCAACGCGCCGGACATCGCGGCGGGCGCTTTGCCGCGCGTCAGTGCAACACGCGCGGCATCGACAGCGTGAACTCCGGAATCGCCGCGTCAAAGCGCGTGCCGTCCTCCGCGATCATCTGGTAGGTGCCGCGCATGGTGCCGACCGGCGTCCCGATGACCGTGCCGCTCGTGTACTCGAAACTCTCGCCGGGCTTCAGCGTGGGCTGTTCGCCGACGACTCCGAGCCCCTTCACTTCCTGCACGTGGTTCTCGGCATCGGCGATGATCCAGTGGCGGCTCAGCAACTGGGCGGTCACCGTGCCGGTGTTGGTGATCCTGATGGTGTAGGCAAACGCGTGCTTGCCGTTCGCGACGTCCGACTGGTCGGGAATGAACAGCGTTCGCGTCGAAACCGCGATGGCGTATTTGGCGGCGGGCATGCGGACATTGTCACATCTTCGGGCGCTCCGCCGCAACGGGCCGGCCGCCGCCGCGGCGTTCTGTCCGCGTTCAGGATGAACGGGTACAATCGGCGCATGGCCTTTCGCATCGCACCCAGCATCCTGTCGGCGGATTTCGCGCGGCTCGGCGACGAGGTGCGCGGCGTCGTGGCTGCGGGCGCCGATCTCGTGCACGTCGACGTGATGGACAACCACTACGTGCCGAATCTGACGGTCGGCCCGATGGTATGCGCGGCGATCCGGCCGCTCACAACTGCGCTCATCGACGTGCATCTGATGGTGAAACCGGTGGACCGCATCGTGCCCGACTTCGCGCGGGCCGGCGCCGGCATCATTTCGTTTCATCCCGAGGCGTCGGATCATGTCGATCGCACGATCGGGCTGATCCGGGACCACGGCTGCAAGGCGGGTCTTGTGCTGAATCCGGCGACGCCGGTTAATTGCCTGGATCACGTGCTCGACAAACTCGACCTCGTGCTGATCATGTCGGTCAATCCGGGATTCGGCGGCCAGGCGTTCATTCCCGAGGCGCTCGCGAAGCTGAAGGCCGTGCGTTCGCGCATCGCGGCGAGCGGGCGCGACATCTGGCTCGAGGTGGACGGGGGCGTGAAGGTCGACAACATTGCAGCAATCGCGCGCGCGGGCGCAGATACGTTTGTCGCAGGTTCCGCGATTTTTGGCGCGAAGGACTACAAGACCGCCATTGCCGCGATGCGCGGCGAACTCGCGAAGTTCTGAACCGAACCCATCGATGTTTTTTCCGGAGATGCCGTGAGCTTCCCGCTTCCCGTGCGCGTCAAGGCGATCATGATCGATCTCGACGGCACCCTGCTCGACACCATTCCCGATCTGGCCGCGGCCGCGAACGGCATGCTGCGCGAGCTGGGTCGACCCGAATTGCCCGAGGCGCTGATCCGCACGTTCGTCGGCAAGGGCATACAAAACCTCGTCGAGCGCACGCTGAGCGGCACGCTCGATGGCGGGGCCGATGCGGCGCAGGTAGCGCGCGCCATGCCGATCTACGAACGGTGCTACACCGCAGTGAACGGGAGGCACACGACCGTGTATCCGGGCGCGCGGGAAGGACTCGACCGCATGCGGGCCGCGGGGTTTCCGCTCGCCTGCGTGACCAACAAGTCCGACCGGTTCACGCGGCCGGTGCTGGACGTCATGGACATGGCACGCTACTTCCGGATTGTCGTCTCGGGCGACACGCTGCCGAAAAAGAAACCTGATCCGATGCCGCTCACGCACGTATGCGAATCGTTCGGCATCGCCCCCGCGGAAATGCTGATGATCGGCGACTCGCTGAACGACGCGCAGGCGGCGCGCGCTGCCGGCTGCCCGATTTTCTGCGTGAGCTACGGCTACAACGAGGGGCACGATGTGCGCGAACTGGACATTGATGCTATAGTACCGTCGCTTTTGGATTCTATGCCATTGATTCAAAAGGTTTAATTCCAATGTTCTCCACGAGGATCGGAACCGGTTGGACGCCGCGCGCCGGCTGCTGGCGCTGGCGTCGATAGCGCCGCGCAGGGGCGCGCGATCTCGCGCGTCGTTCCGACAGATTCTCGTTCGTGGAGTGCCTCATGACTGAAGTGGAATTCAACCGGCTCGCCGCCGCGGGTTACAACCGCGTGCCGCTCGTGCTCGAGACGTTCGCCGATCTCGACACGCCGCTCTCGATATTTCTGAAGCTCGCCAATCGTCCGTACTCGTACCTGCTCGAATCCGTCGTCGGCGGCGAGCGCTTCGGGCGCTATTCCTACATCGGGTTGCCCGCACGCACCCGCATCGAAGTGCGCGGAAACGTCTGCGCGGAATTTCGCGACGGCCGCAAGCTCGACGAATCGACCCACGCGGATCCGCTGGCGTTCGTCGACCATTATCTGCGCCGGTTCAACGTGGCGAAGGACGCGCGGCTGCCCCGGTTCTGCGGCGGACTCGTCGGCTACTTCGGCTACGACACGGTGCGTTACGTCGAGAAGAAGCTCGCGGGCGTCGTGAAGCCCGATCCGATCGGCGCGCCGGATATCCTGCTGCTCGCATCCGAGGAACTCGCGATCGTCGACAATCTCTCCGGCAAGCTCTCGCTGGTGGTGTACGCGGAGCCGGGTCTGCCCGGCGCGTACGCGCGCGCGCGCCGCCGGCTCGCCGAGCTGCTGGAAGCGCTGCGCCGGCCGGCCGGCATACCCGCGAGCGCGACCGCGGCGTCGGAGCCCGCGGTCTCCGGTTTCGGCGAACAGGCCTACCTTGCGGCGGTCGAACGCGCGAAGCGCTACATCTTCGAGGGCGACATCATGCAGGTCGTGCCCTCTCAGCGCATGTCGAAGCGCTTTCACGCGACGCCGCTCGCGCTTTATCGCGCGCTGCGCACGCTCAATCCGTCGCCGTACATGTTTTATTTCGATCTGGCGGAGTTTCACGTGGTCGGGGCGTCGCCCGAGATTCTGGTCCGGCTCGAGGGCGACGCGGTGACGGTGCGCCCCATCGCCGGCACGCGCCGCCGCGGCGCGACGCCCGGCGAGGACCAGGCGCTGGCAGAGGAACTGCTCGCGGACGCCAAGGAGCGCGCGGAGCACATCATGCTCGTCGACCTGGGACGCAACGACGCGGGTCGCGTGGCGCGGACCGGCAGCGTGCGCGTCACCGAGCAGATTGTCATCGAGCGGTACTCCCACGTGATGCACATCGTCTCCAACGTCGAGGGAAAATTGAACGCGGGCGTGAGCGCGATCGACGTGCTGCGCGCGACTTTTCCGGCGGGGACCGTTTCCGGTGCTCCCAAGGTGCGCGCGATGGAAATCATCGACGAACTCGAGCCGGTGAAGCGCGGCATCTACGCGGGCGCCGTCGGCTACCTGGGATTTCACGGCAACATGGACGTCGCCATCGCGCTGCGCACCGCGGTGGTGAAGGACGGCATGCTCCACGTTCAGGCCGGCGGAGGCGTCGTCGCCGATTCCGACCCGGCCGCCGAATGGCAGGAAACGCAGAACAAGGCGCGCGCCCTGTTGCGCGCGGCCGAGATGGCCGAGGCCGGCCTCGACACCAGGCTCGACTGAGGGGCCCGCCATGCTGCTCATGATCGACAACTACGATTCCTTCACCTACAACCTCGTGCAGTATTTCGGGGAGCTGGGCGAGACGGTGGCGGTGCATCGCAACGACGCCATTTCGCTCGACGACGTCGCGGCGATGCAACCCGCGCGCATCGTCGTTTCTCCGGGACCCTGCACGCCCAACGAGGCGGGCATATCGGTGCCGCTCATCGGGCGCTTCGCGGGGCGGATACCCATACTGGGCGTGTGCCTCGGGCATCAAAGCATCGGGCAGGCGTTCGGCGGCAAAATCGTGCACGCGAAGCAACTCATGCACGGCAAGACTTCGCCGATCGAACACGGCGACGCGGGCGTGTTTCGCGGGCTGCCGAATCCGTTTCAGGCGACGCGTTACCATTCGCTCGTGATCGAGCGCGCAAGCCTGCCCGACTGCCTCGCGGTGACCGCGTGGACCGCCGACGGGGAGATCATGGGTGTGCGCCACAAGTCGCTCGCGGTGGAGGGCGTGCAGTTTCACCCCGAGTCCATACTCACCGAACACGGACATCAACTGCTGCGGAATTTTCTGGAGGAGCACCGCACATGACACCACAGGAAGCGCTGGCCCGCGTCGTCGATCACCGCGAGATTTTCCGAGAGGAAATGCTGTCGCTCATGCGGCAAGTCATGCGCGGCGAGGTGTCGCCGGTGTTGATCGCCGCCATCGTCGCCGCGTTGCGCGTGAAGAAGGAAACGATCGGCGAAATCGCGGCTGCCGCCGAAGTGATGCGGGAATTCGCGACCCGGGTGCCGGTGCCGGACGCGCCGAACCTCGTCGACACGTGCGG
>CAZMBS010000061.1:0-4582 GCA_964564295.1 uncultured Streptomycetaceae bacterium | reverse complement strand
CACCACGGCGCGATGAAACACGCGGCGCCGGTGCGGCGGGAACTGGGCGTCAAGACGATATTCAATATACTCGGCCCGCTGACGAACCCGGCGGGCGCGAAGCAGCAGCTCATGGGCGTTTTTCATCCCGATCTCGTGGGCATTCAGGCGCGCGTGCTGCAGCGTCTCGGCAGTCGCCGCGTGATGATCGTGCACGGCGAGGAGGGGCTCGACGAAATTTCGATCTCGGGCCCGACCCGCGTCGGCGAGTTGAAGGACGGGGAAGTGCGCGAATACACCGTGTCCCCCGGCGACGCCGGATTGAAGACCCATCCGGCCGACGCCATCCGTGTCGATGGGGTCGAGCAGTCGAAGGCGATGTTGCTGGGGGCCCTCGACAACCAGGCGGGCGCCGCGCGCGACATCGTCGCGTTGAACGCCGGTGCGAGCATCTATGTCGCGGGGCTGGCGCAGTCGCTTGCGGCCGGAGTCGCGACGGCGCAGGGTGTGCTCGCAAGCGGTGCCGCGCGCAGGAAGGTGGATGAGCTCGCCGCGTTCACGCAGTCCGAATCGCAAGAAACCTGACGCTGCGAAATCATAAATGGTTGATTATCAATAACATGTCCACCGGCACACCGGACATACTCGCGCGCATCCTCGCGGTGAAGGCCGAGGAAATCGCGCGTGCGAAAGCCGTGCGGCCGCTGGAGGCCGTTCGCCGCGACGCCGCGCAGGCAGGCCCCGCGCGCGATTTCGCCGGTAGCCTGCGCGACCGGGTTTCGGCCGGCCGTGCCGCGGTGATTGCCGAGATCAAGAAAGCCAGCCCGAGTCGCGGCGTGTTGCGCGAGAACTACGATCCCGCGGCCATTGCGCGCGACTACGAAGCGTATGGCGCGGCATGTCTTTCCGTGCTGACCGACGCGCAGTTCTTTCGCGGTGGCCTGGCCGACATGGTCGCTGCGCGTGCGGCCTGCCGCCTGCCGGTATTGCGCAAGGACTTCACGATCGATCCGTACCAGATCTACGAGGCGCGCGCGGCGGGCGCCGATTGCATCCTGCTGATCGTCGCCGCGCTCGATCCCGTGTGCATGCGCGAACTGGAAGCGGTCGCCGCCGATGCGGGCCTTGCGGTGCTCGTCGAGGCGCACGACAGCCCGGAGCTCGACGCCGCCCTGACCCTGAAAACGCCGCTGATCGGCATCAACAACCGCGATCTGCGTACGTTCGAGACGCGAATCGGCACCACGCTCGGCCTGCGCTCGCGCGTGCCGCAGGATCGCATCGTCGTGACCGAGAGCGGCATCCTGAATCCGGACGACGTGCAGACGTTGCGTGCGGCCGGCGTGAGCGCGTATCTGGTCGGCGAGGCGTTCATGCGCGCGGCTTCCCCCGGGGCCGAACTGGCGCGACTCTTCGGAGGAGCGGCGTGATGGCGGCGCGCGTGCCCGATCTCGATCGCTGGATCGTCGGCTTCGACAAGGGCTTGCGCACGCTGTTTGCCCCTGCGCCGTTGCGGCGGCCGGTGCCCGGCGCCGAACTCCCGGAATCGCGGCTCGACGCGGAGGGCCGCGCGCGGGCGGCGTCGCTGATGCGCGTCAATCACACGGGTGAAATCTGCGCCCAGGCGCTCTATCAGGGGCAGGCGCTGACCGCGCGGCATTCCGTCGCGCGCGAAGCCCTGGAGCAGGCGGCGCAGGAGGAGACGGAACACCTGGCCTGGACGGAGCGCCGGATCGCGGAACTCGGCGGCCACAAGAGCGTGCTGAACCCGTTGTTCTACGCCGGATCGTTCGCCATCGGAGCAGCGGCAGGCCTGCTCGGCGATCGCTGGAATCTTGGATTCCTCGCGGAAACCGAACGGCAGGTCGTGCGGCACCTGGACGGACACCTTGCCCGATTGCCGGCCGACGACGCGCGCAGCCGCGCGATTGTCGAACAGATGCGCGAGGATGAATCCCGGCACGCCACGAGTGCCGCTAACCATGGCGGAACGGCACTGCCCGGCCCGGTCAGGGCCGCGATGCAGGTTTCCTCGAAAGTAATGACCGAAACCGCCTACTGGCTGTAGGCATGGCTGCGGGCGCCGCCACGCAGGCCCGGGCGGCTACGCGTCGCGCACTTCGAAATCGTGGGTGATGGCCGCGGTCTTCGCGAGCATGATGGACGCGGAACAATACTTCTCGGCCGACAACTGCACGGCGCGCTCGACCTGCGCCGGTTTGAGTCCGCGCCCGGTCACGACGAAGTGAAAGTGAATCTTCGTGAATACCTTGGGGTCGTCCGCGGCCCGTTCCGCGTCGATGTCGACCACGCAATCGGTGACCGGCGCGCGTGATTTCCTCAGAATATGCACGACGTCGTAGGCTGTGCAGCCGCCCGTGCCCATCAACACCGTTTCCATCGGCCGCGGACCGAGATTGCGCCCGCCGCCCTCCGCCGCGCCGTCCATCACCATGGCGTGTCCCGACTCGGATTCAGCCACAAAACTCACGTTTTCCAGCCATTTGATGCGCACTTTCATCGCGGACCCCATACCCTGCGGCAGTTTGACACAGATGCCTGATTTCCAATAAAATTCGCGGTTTCCCGAAATTCGAGACCGCCCGTCGCCGGGCGGGCAGGGCTGATCATGAAGACGTATTCCGCCAAGCCGCACGAAGTGCGGCAAGACTGGTTCATCGTGGACGCTTCCGACAAGGTGCTGGGCCGGCTTGCGACTGAAATTGCCCGGCGCCTGCGGGGCAAACACAAGCCCGAATTCACGCCGCATGTGGATACCGGGGATTATATCGTCGTCGTCAACGTGGACAAGCTCAAAGTCACGGGCGACAAGGCGAAGGGCAAGCAGTATCACCGGCACAGCACCTATCCGGGCGGGATCTACACGACCACGTTCGAAAAAATGCAGGCGAAGCATCCGCGCCGTGTGCTGGAACTCGCGGTGAAAGGCATGCTGCCGAAGGGGCCGCTGGGCTACGCGATGCTGAAAAAAATGAAGGCCTATGCCGGCACGGCGCATCCGCATACCGCGCAGCAGCCCAAGCCGCTCGAAATCTGAACCGTTATCTGAGTCGGGGACGAACCATGGCAGTGCAACACAATTACGGAACCGGCCGGCGCAAGAGCGCCGTGGCGCGCGTGTTCATCCGGTCCGGCAAGGGCGCCATCACCGTGAACGGCCGCCCGGTCGACGAGTTTTTCTCTCGCGAGACCGGCCGCATGATCGTGCGTCAGCCGCTGGAACTCACCAACAACCTCGCGACTTTCGACATTACGGCCAATGTGACCGGCGGTGGCGAATCGGGACAGGCGGGCGCGTTGCGGCACGGCATCACGCGTGCGCTGATCGAGTACGACGCGACGCTGAAGCCGGTGCTCAAGAAAGCGGGCCTCGTGACGCGCGATGCGCGCGAAGTCGAACGCAAGAAGGTCGGCCTGCACAAAGCGCGCCGCCGCAAGCAGTTCTCGAAGCGATAATCCGCATCGCGCCAACAAGGCCGCCTGCGGGCGGCTTTGTCGTCTCTGAAGGGTCGGCCCGCCCCCGTGGCGGGCGCCTTGTCGAAACACAAGGACCGCAGGATGACGCAGAAAAAGATCAGGATCGGCGTGGTGGGCGGCACCGGCTACACCGGTGTCGAGTTGCTGCGCCTGCTTGCGCAGCACCCTGACGCGGAACTCGTCGCGATCACTTCCCGCAAGGAGGCCGGCACGGCGGTCTCGGACCTGTTTCCCAATCTGCGCGGCCGCGTGTCGCTGCGGTTTTCCGATCCCGCGCGCGCCTCGCTCGAAACCTGCGACGTCGTATTTTTTGCGACACCCAACGGGGTTGCCATGACGGAGACGCGCCGGCTTTACGACGCCGGCGTGCGCGTCATCGACATCGCCGCGGATTTCCGCCTGCAGGACGTCGCGCTGTGGGAACAGTGGTACAAGATGCAGCACGCCTGCCCCGATCTGGTCGCGCAGGCCGTGTACGGGTTGCCGGAAGTCAATCGCGACCGCATCCGGACCGCGCGCATCGTCGCGAACCCGGGCTGTTATCCGACGTCGGTGCAACTCGGCTTTCTTCCGCTGCTCGAAGCCGGTGTCATCGATCCGGGTCAGCTCATTGCCGACGCGAAATCCGGCACCTCGGGGGCGGGTCGCACGGCCGAAGTGCACACGCTGCTTGCCGAAGCGTCGGACAACTTCAAGGCCTACGGTGTACCCGGTCATCGCCACCAGCCCGAAATTGCGCAGGGTCTTGCCCGCATCGCCGGCAAAGCCGTGGATCTCGTGTTCGTGCCGCACCTCACGCCGATGATCCGCGGCATCCATGCCACGCTTTACGGACGCATCACCCGGGAAGCGGACCTGCAGGCGCTCTACGAACAGCGTTACGCGAACGAGCCGTTCGTAGACGTCATGCCCGCCGGCAGCCACCCCGACACGCGCTCGGTGCGCGGCGCAAACTGGTGCCGCATCGCCGTGCATCGGCCGCGCGGCGGCAACACCGTGGTGGTCC
This sequence comes from uncultured Streptomycetaceae bacterium, assembly GCA_964564295.1. Classification (GTDB taxonomy): domain Bacteria; phylum Pseudomonadota; class Gammaproteobacteria; order Burkholderiales; family SG8-41; genus CAZMBS01. The sequence goes on along the minus strand of CAZMBS010000061.1, from coordinate 99 downwards.
TGTCGGTGATCGACAATCTCGTGAAAGGCGCCGCCGGTCAGGCAGTGCAGAACATGAATCTGATGTTCGGCCTGCCGGAGTCCACCGGACTCGCGCAGA
>CAZMBS010000060.1:0-14821 GCA_964564295.1 uncultured Streptomycetaceae bacterium | reverse complement strand
CGGCGTGTATGCCGGCGGCGCGACGGCGGACGAAATGCGGCGCATCATCGCGCGCGTCTGGCGGCTGCGCGATGCGCCCGACGTGCGGAACTGGCTGTAACCCATGCCGCCCACGACGCTCGTCGAACAACTGGCCGCCTACGCGGGCGGGTTGCGCTACGAAGACCTTCCCGCCGACGTCGTCAAGCTCGCGAAGACGGTCGTCGTCGATTCCATCGGCTGCGCGCTCGGCGGGTACGACAGCGCGCCCGAAAAGATCGCGCGCGACCTCGCGTCGATGACCACCAGCACGCAGCCGGCCACCGTGATGGTCAGCGGGATCAGGACCAGTCCCGAACTCGCGACGTTTGCGAACGGCGTGATGATCCGCTACCTCGATTTCAACGACGGCTACACCAGCACCGGCGAATCGGGCCATCCCAGCGACAGCATCGCGGCGGTGCTCACGGCGGCCGAGGTCAACGGGCGTTCCGGCAGGGACGTGATAGTCGCGACGGTGCTCGCGTACGAAATGTTCTGCCGCATCTGCGACACGGTGGACCTGAAGCCGCTGGGCTTCGATCACGTGACGGTGGGCGGCATCGCGAGCGCCGCGGCGGCGGCGTGGCTGTTCGGATTGCGCGGCAAGTCGTTCGAGCATTGCCTGCAGCTCGGCATCGCGCCCAACAACGCGCTGTACCAGACGCGCATCGGCCACGTGTCGATGTGGAAGGGCTGCGCGTACGCGAATGCGAGCCGCAATGCGGTGTTCGCGGCGATGCTGGCCGCGCGCGGCATGACGGGACCCGCGCCGATCTTCGAGGGTGTCGGCGGCTATTTCAAGGCGGTGGCGCGCAAGCCCTTCGCGCTCGACACGCTCGGCGCGCGGGACGGCGCACCGTTCAAGATCAAGGAGTGCCTGCTCAAGCGTTTTCCGCTCGGCCAGTATTCGCAGACCGTGGTGGAGGCTGCGCTGCAGGTTCGCGACAAGGTGAAATCGGCCGACGAGATCGCCGAAGTGCGCATCGAGACCGTCACGACGGCAATCCGGCTGATGGCCGGCGATCCCGACAAGTGGGAGCCGGAGACGCGGGAGTCCGCCGATCACAGCATGCCCTACACGGTTGCCGTCGCGCTCGTGCACGGCACCGTCGAGGAAAAGCATTTCGGCGATGCCTATCTGCACGACGCAGCGCTGCGGGCGCTCACGCGGCGGGTGAAGGCGAAGGCCACCGAAGAAGCGGACCGCAGCATGCCGCACGGCATGTTGTGCCGGCTGGAACTCGACACGAAGGACGGAAAAACGCACAGGGCCGCGGTCGAATTTCATCGCGGGCACTGGAAGAACCCGATGTCCGATGCCGAGGTCGAAGCGAAATTCCGCTCGCTTGCGACGAAGGTGCTGTCTGCCGCCGGGGCGGACCGGCTGCTGGAACGGTTATGGGCTCTCGATACGCTTGCCGAAGCCGGCGAGATCGTGCGATTGACCGTGCCGAAATAGGCAGAGCGGCCAGGATGCTGGAGCGATTGGCCGTGTGCCGAGCTTCGATCTGCTGCAAAATGGCGGATCATGGCAAATTTGGTGGTAATCGGCGGTTCGAATGGCTCGGGCAAGTCGACGACGGCACCCAGGTTGCTGCGGGATACGCTCCGTGTGAACGAATTCATCAATGCCGACGACATCGCTGCCGGCCTGTCTGCATTTCGCCCTGAGCGTGTCGCGTTGGCTGCAGGCAGGATCATGCTGGGACGCGTTCAGGAACTTGCGGGAGCCAAAGCCGACTTTGCCCTCGAGTCGACGCTATCCAGCCGCAGTCTTGCTCCACGGATCGAGCAAATGCGAACCGACGGGTACGTCTTCCACCTGATCTACCTGTGGCTCTCCGGTGCGGACCTGGCTGTGCGGCGGGTCGCCGAGCGGGTAAGGAAGGGCGGGCACCACGTGCCCGATGACATCGTGCGGAGGCGTTACACGCGCAGTTTGGACAATTTCTTCAATCTCTATCGGCCGATTGCGGATTCCTGGCTCATGTTGGACAATTCCGATATGGATGCGCCCAATCCGATCGCGTGGCGCAATAAAGGAGGCCCAATCCAGATAGTAAGGAACGGACCATGGGAACGACTCCGCAAGGAATATGAGAAAGACATCCTCCAAGGCTGCTGGCAGCATGTCCGTGCGACGCCGGCACGGTGATTTCCGTTTCGAGCCACGCGCGCTGATTCGCGCAGCCAGAATGGCTGTGCGTGAAGCGCTGCGTGACCACAAGCGAGCAGGCAATCCGGTCGCGACTGTCGTCGATGGAAAGGTCGTCCTGGTCCCGCCGTCTCGGATCAAGGTCTAAGAATTGCCGGCGCCCGGCATCGCGTAGCTCGCCGGGCTGGTCGTGATCAGGCGTGATCTGAAGCTGCCGCCCAGTGGCTGCGCCGGCAAGCTCGGATTCTTGTGTCCGGAATTTTCAGACTCGTCAAGCGATTCCCGGACATCGTGAAGCGGCTTGCTGCGATTTAGGGGTTCCACATGCGTCGTCTCAACTGGCTATTGGTGGGGTTCGCGAGCGCCACTGCGCAAGGTGCCGAGCCCCAGCCCTATCCGACGCGGCCGATCCGCCTGATGGTGCCGACATCGCCGGGCGGCGGAACCGACGCGCTCGCGCGGATACTCGCGCCCCGGCTCGGCGAAATCCTCGGCCAGCAACTGGTCGTCGACAATCGCAGCGGAGCCGCCGGAAACATCGCGATCGAAACCGTCGTGCGCGCCGCGCCGGACGGCTATACCGCCGTGATCGGGCTCAATCACGTCGTCACGACGAACCCCAGCCTGTACAAGCTCTCGTACAACGTCGAGAAGGATCTGCAGCCGGTTTCCGTGCTGGGCACCGCGCAGTACATCCTCGTCGTGCACCCCAGCGTGCCGTCGGCGACGCTGAAAGATTTCATCGCGCTCGCGAAACAGAAGCCCGGAGGCCTCAACTACGCCTCCGCCGGCACCGGCACCCCGACGCAGATGGCGGCGGAACTGTTCAAGACGCGCGCAGGCGTGAACATGGTGCATCTTGCCTACAAGGGCGGCGGCCCGGCGTCGCTCGCCGTGATTTCGGGAGAAGCGCAAGCATTGTTCGGCAGCGTGGCATCGACGATGCCGCAGGTGCGCGCGGGAAAGCTGCGCGGGCTCGCGACGACCGGTTTGAACCGGTCCAAGGTCGCGCCCGAATTGCCGACCATCGCGGAATCGGGGTTTCCGGGGTTCGACGTGACTTCGTGGTACGCGATGCTGGTGCCGGCGCGCACGCCGTCGTCGATCGTCAATCGCCTGCACGACGCGGTCGTGAAATCGGTCGCGATGACGGCAGTGCAGGAAGCGATGGGCCGTCAGGGGCTCGATCCGGTGACGAGCACGCCGCAGGAGCTCGCGGCGAAGATCCGGGCCGAAAGCGCGGTATGGGCGTCCGTGATCAAGGAAGCCAACATACGCGCGGAGTGAACGATGATAAAAACGCTTGCGGTGCTTGTCGCGTGTTGCGCGCCTCTCGCATACGGCGCCGAACCCGGCTACCCGGTGCGCCCGGTTCGATTGCTGGTTCCGTTCGCGCCGGGCGGCGGGGCCGACGCGTTGTCGCGCATCGTGACGCCGAAGCTGTCCGATTTCATGGGGCAGCAGTGGGTGGTCGACAATCGGGGCGGTGCCGCGGGCAACATCGCCGCGGACACGGTCGCGAAAGCCGCGCCCGACGGGCACACCGTGTTCATGGGGTTTTCGACCGTGCTCACGGTGAATCCTTCGCTGTACAAGCTGCCGTACAGCGTTGAAAAAGACCTGCAGCCGGTCTCGATGCTCGCGACCGCGCAGTACATCCTCGTCGTGCATTCCAGCGTGCCGGCGGGAACCCTCAAGGAATTCGTCGCGCTCGCGCGGCAGAAGGCGGGCGGATTCAACTACGCGTCCGCCGGCGTGGGCAGTCCGCTGCACCTTGCCGGCGAACTCTTCAAGAAACGCGCGGGTATCGAGATGACGCACCTCGCGTACAAGGGCGGCGGGCCCGCGGCGGCGGCCGTGCTGGCGGGGGAGGCGCAGGTCATCTTCGGCAGCATTGCGTCGTCGCTGCCGCACGTGAAGACGGGTCGCCTGAAGGCGCTTGCCACGACGGGGACGCAGCGCTCGAAAGTCGCGCCGGACCTTCCCACGGTGGCCGAACTCGGATTCCCGGGATTCGACGTAAGTTCCTGGTACGCGTTGCTGGTACCCGCCAGGACTCCGATGGCCGTCGTGAATCGCATCCGTGACGACGCGCTGAAGGCGTTGCAGCTTCCGGATGTGCAGGTGGCGATGGGGCGCCAGGGACTGGATGCCGAAACCAGCACGCCGCAGCAACTCGCGGCCCGCATGCGCGCGGAGACCGCGACGTGGGCGGACGTCATCCGGGACGCCGGCATCAAGGCGGAGTAGTGCCGGGTGCCGGACCTGACGAACATCGGACGACTGGATTACGCGAACATTTTCCCGGACACCTTGCCCGCGCGCCCGGCTATTTTGCGCGCTTCGGTGATTTCGGTATTCCCGCCTTCGCAATATTGCTGGCCGTGTTCATCCGTGGCTCCAGGAACCCCGGTCTCCTGAGGGTCGTGCCAGTCGATCCACGGCGCCTGGTTCATTTTCGATGCTTCAATTACGTTTCGCTCGCGCGTAGTCTTGCGGCTTCGATCTTGAGAATCTCAATGAATTTGCGCGCAGCTGGCGACAGGTAGGCATCCTTTCGATAACGCACGCCGAGTTGCCGGGTCCAAACCAGTTCCTTGACGGGAATTTCCACCAACCGAACACCCTGCGCGGTCTTTTTCAATTCCGATTTCGGGATGAAGCCTAATAAACCGGATCGGGCTATTGCATGCAGGCTGATCTGCCTGAAGTTGGTTTCCATCGCGACGCGCGGCGGCGGCAGGCCGCTATCGGCAAATGCACGAAAAACCTGTTGCCAAGACAGCAAGTTTGCCGAAGGCAGCGCCCAGCGCTCCTGCACGAGATCGGACATGATGACCCGCTTGCGTCGTGAGAGTGGATGGCTTGCCGCGGCACAAACTACGAACTTGTCTTCCCACAGGCGTTCCTGAATGAGGTCTATCTCGCCAGATCTCGGTATGCCGATAATGATCAGATCCAGATGTCCTTGGCGTACCGCCGGTACCAATGCCTCATTCGTGCCGGCGGTAATTTTAATGACCACTTCCGGTGAGCGTTGCATCAAGATTCCGCAAGCAATGGGAAGTAAATTCTCGGCGGCATCGAAATTCGCTCCGATGCGCAATAAGCCGGAACGGCCGCCGTTCAGATCGGCCACTTCTTTCAAGACGTCATCCATGGTGAGTTGCAAGCGCCGCGCATAGGCCAGCAATGCATTGCCCATCGCCGTCAACTCGACACCCTTTGGCGTACGCTTGACGACTCGTGTTCCGGCTGATTTTTCCAGTCGGCGCAGGGTTTTGCTCAATGCCGGTTGGCTGATGCCGATGGCATCGGCCGCGCGCCTCAGGTTGCCGTGCTCGGCGACGACTGCAAAATAGTGAAGGTCGCGTGGCTCCATATCGATAACCTCTGGTTATCAATTAATGAACATCAGATGATTGCGGGAATTGTATTGCGACGTCAACATGGCCGCGTACTCCGAGTACTTGCCTTGCAACCCAATGGGCATACCAATTCGATAGGGGGAGAAGGTTATGGATTCAAGGCCTCAAAAAATACGACGCTGTTCGTTATTGCTTCTTGCATATTGTATGAGCGGGTTTGCGCATGGACAGGACTATCCTTCCAAGCCGGTAAGATTGATCTTGCCCGGCCCGGCTGCCGGAGGTGCAGATGTCATCATGCGGCCCGTTGCGCAGCGCCTAAACGAACAAATGGGGCAGCAAGTGGTTGTTGACAATCGCCCGGGCGCCGGCGGTACACTTGCCGGGCAGTTGGTCATGACGCTTCCCGCCGACGGATATTCCCTGTTGGTGTCCACCGCGGGTGGGTTTTCCGTCGCGCCGTTTGTCAGCAGGCAGCAACCTTATCATCCGGAGCGCGATTTCGCGCCGATCACGATGGTCGCAACCGCGCCGATGATGATCGCTGTTCATCCGGCGCTACCGGTGAGGGCCGTGAGAGATCTTGTAGTCCTGGCCAAGTCAACGCAGCATCAGTTGTTCTACGCATCCAACGGGCAAGCCTCGTTCAGTCACTTGACTGCCGAGTATTTCAGTCAGGTAGCCGGCGTACGCATGACACATGTACCTTACAAGGGTGGGACGCCGGCGGTGATCGACACGGTCAGCGGTCAGGTACATCTGATTATGACCGCGCTGCCGACTCTGATGGCGCAAGTGAAGTCGTTGCGCCTGCGCGCAATCGCCGTGACCAGCGCAAAGCGCACGGCCGTGGTTCCTGATTTGCCTACCGTAGCCGAATCCGGATATCCACACTTTGAAGTGCTGCAGTGGTATGGAGTCGTGGCACCTAAAGGGACGCCGCCTCGGATTATCGAGCGCTTGTACAATGAGTTCCGGAGAGCGGGAGAGAGCGCGGTCCTGAAGGGTCCTCTCGCCCAGGAAGGTGCGGAACTCATGGTGACCGGTCCACAGGCATTGGCAGATTTTCTGCGCGCCGACATCGCAAAGTGGCGAAGAGTCATACGGGACTCCAATATTGTTCTGGAATAGGAGACTGGCTGAATGAAGGAATTCCGGGTCTGGGCTGGCGCGTGCGCGCACGTGCACAGCGATCTCAAGCGGGGCCGCAAAAGCATCGCGGAGGCGATCGCGCAAAGCGAATTCGGCGGGGCGGAGGGCGGCCCGCCGTTCGACTGGGACATTTTTCTGCATCTCGGGGACATCTCCGGCACGCAGACGCCGCCGGCGGACAGCGACGGACCGCCCGTGGTCGAGCAGTTCACGTCCGGTAACAAGCACCGCATCGAACAGATTTATTCGCTGATCGGCAATCACGACGCCAGCGGTCCCGGCGAGGAAACGCAGTGGTGGTACCGCAAATGGATCGACCCGGAAGGGCTGCATCCGGAATTTTCGCAGGTGCGCCGCGAGCGCCGGCCGTACCCGATCGACGGCAACTGGGAACGCTACAGCTTTCGCGCGGGAAACGTGCTGTTTCTGATGATGAGCGACCGCAACGACGGCGGACCGCCGAAAGGCCGCTCGGAATTCGGCGGCTGGCCGGCGGGAGCGATCACGCGCGAGACGTTTGAATGGTGGAAGCGCATGGTCGAGGCCAACCAGGACAGGATCATCGTCACCTGTGCGCATCACGTGCTGCGCGACACGACGGTGGCCTCAGGGCGTGGAGAAGGCATTGCAGCGGGCTATCACGGAAAATACGGCGACGCGGAGGGTGCGTCCTACCTGTATTGGGTCGGCGACGAAACGGATTCCACGGCGTTCCAGGACTATCTCGCGCAGCATCCCGGCGCGATCGACCTCTGGCTTGCGGGCCACACGCACACGCATCCTGACGACTGCTTCGGAGGAAAGAGCCACGTCGAAACGCGTTGGGGTGTGACCTTTGCGAACGTCGCCGCGATGACGCGCCATCACGGCCACAAGACGCGGCCGCTGTTTCCGATGAGCCGGCTGTTGACGTTTACCGAAGGCAGCGCGGAAGCACGCATGCAGTGTTATCTGCACACGAACGATCACGCCGCGCAGGGGTGGTATGCGCCGGCCGAGCGCCGGATTCCGCTGCGACTGCCGTACGCTGGGTGACGGCGTATCGTAACATGTTGATTATGCGGAATAAAGTTTTCTAAGCGCCCGCAGATCGGGAAGCGTGTCAAAGTTCCACAGCGCATCGAGCAAGGTCTTGCTGCGCGGTTTTCCGAGCACCGGTGCGAGCAGGTCGAGCGCCTTCTCGGCCTCCTCGGCACGCGTGAGCGGATTTTCGAAGCTGCCTTTGGCGGCCATGGTCTGGTGGTTCAGCACGCGGCCATCGTTGAGCCGGATCTCCATCACGCAGCGCCAGCGGCGCTGGGCATCGGTAAGCGCCGGGTCGCCCACGGCTTCGATGCGTTTGCGCAGCGCGAGGACCCGGGGATCGTTCATGCGCTTGAAGTCGTGCGCGGTCCGGAACGTCACGGTGCCATCGAGCAGCATCACGGCGAGCAGATGCTGCACGCAGATGTCGGGCATCGGCCGGTTGTTGACGATTTCGAGTTCCTTGTCGGGCAGTCGCGCCATAAGCGATGCGACAGCGTCGGCGCGGATGCCGTGCTGCTGGATCAGATCGCGCAGCACGTGCAGCGGACCCTGGATCGGCCCGCCGACCGACCAGCGCTTGATGCCACCGCGCAGAATCTCGTAATCGCGTCCGAGACCGCGGACGAGTTCCGACGGGTCCGTGCCGGCTTCGGAGGCAAACGTGAAAAAGAAGTCGCGCTCGCCCGAGAAAATGTCCTCCACCCCGGTCCATCCGTTCGCCGCCATGAGCGCGGCCGCGACGCCGTTGTGCGCGGGCATGCCACCCATCGCGTAGGCCTTCTCGACATGTTCGGGATCGCGAAACATCGTGTAGAGCCCCGACGCATGCTGGCCGGTATACGAAAGCATGAACCGGATCTGCCGCGCGTTCAGACCCAGCATGGCGCCGGTTGCCGCCGCGGCGCCGAAGAGCTGCCCGAACGCGCCCGCATGGTGCCCCGAGCGCAGAAACGGCATTGGCTTCAGCGCGAGCAGCAGCCGCGAACAGATGTCGTACCCGAGCACGATCGCCCGCAGCGCGGTTCGACCGGGCACCCGGTCGCGCTCGCCGATGGCGAGCACCGACGGCACGACGCTCGTGCCGGGATGCGTGAGCGACGGCGGGTGCGTGTCGTCGGTTTCGTCGGCGTGTCCGAACATGCCGTTCGCGAGTGCCGCATTCGCCGGCGTCGTCACGATGCGGGTGCCCATCACGCCGGCATCGCGCGTGCCGCCGAGCGTCTTCACGTAGCGAATCGCCGACTTCCCGGGCGGCAGCCGCGAGCCGGATATCATCGCGGCGAACGTGTCGACGAGATGTATTTTCGCGCGCTCGACAACGGCCGGCGGCAACGGCTTGCGCGTTGCCGTCGCGACATATTCGCTCAGCGTTTTCATGAGCGGGGAGACGTGCTGGGTCGTATGTTTCATCGGCATTACCTGAGCGTGGGGAGAATCGGCGTGAGACGCAGTATCGAATTGTAGCGTTGCGCGCGCGCGGATGCCGATCCGGTTGACGGCGCTGGCGCAACTTGCAACACTCCACCGCATGCAATTGATGCTTGGCGGGAACCGGGATCCTGCGGGCGCCCGCGCGCGGGTCCGGCAGGCCGCATGATGGACCGCGCTTCGCGAACCTGGCGCTGGATGCTGCTTGCGGTCGCCGTCGTAGCGATCGGGTATGGCGTCACGCGCCCGAAGTCGGTCCCGGTGGACATCATCGTCGCGAAGGCGGAGGACCTGCAGACGAGCGTCGTCGCGAGCGGGCGGGTGCTGCCGCAGGCGCGCGTGGAGATCGGCGCCACCGTGACGGGCCGGGTCGAAAAGGTTCTCGTGCGTGAGGGCGCGCGCGTCGCCGCCGGCGATCCGCTCGTGCAGCTCGAACGCCGGGAGCTCGATGCGGCGGTCGCGCAGGCGAGGGCCGCGCGGGATCGCGCCAGCGCGCGCGTCGCGTCGGTGGAGCAGCTCGCGCTGCCGACGGCGCGCAGCGCGGTGGATCAGGCAAAGGCCAATCTCGTAATGTTCGAGAACGAATGGCGCCGCGCGCAGGATTTGGTGTCGAAAGGATTCGTCAGCCAGTCGCGCGCGGACGATGCGGAGCGCCAGGTGCAGGTTGCGCGCAGCCAGCTTGCGAGCGCGCAGGCGCAGGCTGAGGCGCAGGCGGCTCCCGGCGCGGAAGCGCAGCAGGCGCGCAGCCAGCTCGCCGAGGCGCAGGCCGCGCTTGCGTTCGCGCAGGCGCGGCTCGCGCAGACCGACATACGCGCGCCGGGGAACGGCGTGGTGCTCGAGCGTCTGGTCGAACCGGGAGACATCGCGCAGCCGGGACGCCGCATGATGTGGCTCGCGCTCGATGGCCCCACGCGGCTGATCGTGCAAGTCGACGAGAAAAATCTGCCGCTGCTCGCCCTGGAGCGTCCGGCAACGGTGATAGCCGACGCGTTTCCGACCGAGCGCTTCGACGCGGTGATCGCCTATCTGTCGCCCGGAATCGATCCGGCCCGCGGCACCGTCGAGCTGCGGCTCGACGTCGCGCGTCCGCCGGCGTTTCTGCGCGCCGACATGACGGTATCGATCGACGTGCGTGGTCCGCTGATCCGGCAGGCCATATTCGTGCCGGCGGACGCCGTGCGTCAGCACCAGACCGACGCGCCCTACCTGCTCGTCGAACGGGACGGTCGCGCTGTCCGTGCGCCGGTACGAACCGGCGTGCAATTGCAGGGACGAGTCCGGATCGACACGGGCATCGCGGCGGGGGATCGCGTGATACTCAATCGCGACATCGAGGACGGCGCGCGCGTGCGCGACCGGCGCTAGCGCGGCTGCCCCGCACCAAGCCACGCATGGGACGCCTCGGATTCGAGTGGACGGTCGCGCTGCGGTTCCTGCGCGAGGGCCGCATGCAGACCGCGCTGATCGTCGGCGGCGCCGCGGTCGGGGTTGCGGTGATCTATTTCATCACCGCGGTGCTCGTGGGCGTGCAGTCGGATCTGATTCGCCGCGTGACCGGATCCCAGCCCCATATCGTCGTCAAGCCGCCTGAAGAAGTCGTGTTGCCGCTCGTCGCCGATCGCCCGGACGCACGGCGCGGCGCGGCCGTGCAGGCAAGGCCGCAGCGCCTGACGACGCTGGACGGCTGGCCGGTGCTGGCACGTGCCGTGGAATCGACGGAGGGTGTGGCGGCGGTGGCCGCGGTCGCCGCGGGTTCGGCGCTTGCCGTCAAGGGCGATGCGTCAAGAGCCGTGACGCTGACCGGCATGGAACTGGACGCCTACATGCGCGTCGTCCGGCTGGACGACAAGCTCGCGCAGGGAGCGCTGCGGCTCGATCCCGGCGATGCGCTGATCGGCACCGATCTCGCGCGTGATCTCGGGGCCGTCGTGGGGGACCGGATCCGGGCCCAGGTGGCGGGCGGCGAAAGCCAGGTGCTGCTCATACGCGGCCTGCTCGACCTCGGCTCGGTGGAACTCAACCGGCGGACGGTATTCGTGGAGCTGCGGTCGGCGCAAAGCCTGTTCAACATTCCCGGAAAGATCACGAGCCTCATCGCGTCGGTGCGCGCGATGATGCAGGCTGACGATATCGCGGCAAGGCTGCGCGGCTGGTCCGGCCAGCAGGTCGAAAGCTGGATACAGACCAACCGGTTCGTGTTCACCGCCATCAACAACCAGAACATCATGACGCTGCTGATCCGCAGTTTCGTGACCGTCGTCGTGGCGCTGGGCATCGCGAGCGTGCTCGTGGTGTCGGTGGTGCAGAAGCGCAAGGAAATCGGCATACTGCGCGCCATCGGCGCGACGCGCCGGCAGATGTTGCGCATCTTTCTGCTGCAGGGCGTGATTGTGGGTATTTCCGGCGCGCTGACGGGTTCCGTGTTCGGCATGGCGCTCGTCGGCATTTTCAGCCACGTGTTGCGTTCCGCATCGGGCACGCCGCTGTTCGCGCTCGAATTCGATTTTCACCTGGTCGCCCTCGTGGTGGTCGCCTCCGCGGTGCTGGGCCTGCTCGCGGCCGTGCTGCCGGCCCGCAATGCCGCCGATCTCGATCCGGCGCAGGCGATCCGGGGCTGAGTCGTGGAATCGCCGGATAGCGGGGCCGCGGAACTCGTCGCGCTGCAGGGCCTGCGCAAGACCTACAACGAAGGGCTGCCCAATGCCGAGGAAGTGCTGCACGGCGTGGACCTTGTCGTGCGCAAGGGGGAATTCACCGCGTTGATCGGGCCGTCGGGTTCGGGCAAGAGCACGCTGCTCAACATCATCGGCCTGCTGGAACGGGCATCCGGCGGCAGCTACCGTCTCGACGGTCGAGACGTGACTGAGTTCGGAGACGACGCGCGCACGGAGGCGCGTCATGCGACACTGGGGTTCATTTTCCAGTTTCACCACCTGCTGCCGGCGTTCAGCGCGCTGGAAAACGTCATGCTGCCGGCGCTCATGCGCATCGACCGCTCCGCGGATCGGGCGCCGGCGGTGGCGCGCATGCGCGAGCGGGCCGCCTGGCTCCTCGACGCCGTCGGGCTCGCGGATGCGCACGACAAGAAACCGGCCGCGTTGTCGGGCGGCATGCAGCAGCGGGTCGCGATTGCGCGGGCGCTCGTGCAGTCGCCGCAGCTCGTGCTGGCCGACGAGCCCACGGGCAACCTCGATACGCGCACGAGCGACAGCATTTTTGCGCTGTTGCGGCGGTTCAACCGGGAGCAGTCGACCGCCTTCGTGGTGGTGACGCACGACCCGCGGCTCGCCGCGCGATGCGATCGCATCGTCGAACTCGTCGACGGGCGCATTGCGAGCGACCGCCTGCATGCCGTGGTCCCGGCGGGATGACGCCGCACCGCCACTCCGATACACTGCCGTCGGTCGCAACGGGACTCCCGTGAGAATCACCGCCATACATTCCGCCGTCGTTCCGATCGCGTCCGCGATCCGCAATGCGTTCATCGATTTCTCCAAAATGACCGCGAGCGTCGTTGCCGTCGTGACGGACGTGAAGCGCAACGGCAGGCGCGTCGTGGGCTACGGCTTCAATTCCAACGGACGCTACGCGCAGCCCGGGCTGCTGTCGGAGCGATTCGTTCCACGCGTGATGGCGGCCGACCCCGGATCGTTGCTGGACGACGCGGGGACGAATCTCGATCCGCATCGCGTCTGGTCCTGCCTGATGGCGAACGAAAAGCCGGGCGGGCACGGAGACCGGGCGGTCGCGGTCGGCGTCATCGACATGGCGATCTGGGACGCGGTGGCGAAGATCGAGGACAAGCCGCTGTACCGGGTGCTTGCCGACCGCTACAACGCCGGTCGTGCCGACGAGCGGGTATTCGTGTATGCGGCGGGCGGTTATTACTACCCCGGCAAGAATCTGGCGGCGTTGCAGGACGAAATGCGGCGTTACCTCGACATGGGCTACTCGGTCGTCAAGATGAAAATCGGCGGCGAGTCTCTGGCCGACGATCTGCGGCGCATCGAAGCGGTGATCCGGGTTGCGGGATCGGGCGCACGGCTGGCCGTCGATGCGAACGGCCGTTTCGATCTCGATACGGCGCTGGAATACGCGCGGGCCCTGAAGTCCTACGGGCTGTTCTGGTACGAGGAAGCGGGCGATCCGCTCGACTACGCGCTGCAATCCGAACTGGGCCGGCACTACGCGGGGCCGATGGCCACGGGGGAGAACCTGCTGTCGATGCAGGATGCGCGCAACCTCGTTCGCCATGGCGGCATGCGGGCCGATCGCGACTGGCTGCAGTTCGACTGCGCGCTGTCGTACGGACTGGTTGAATATCTGCGGACCATCGATATGCTCAGGGAAAACGGATGGTCTGCGCGCCGCTGCATTCCGCATGGCGGCCACCAGATGTCGCTCAATATCGCGGCTGGACTGGGGCTGGGCGGCAACGAGTCGTATCCGGAGGTATTCCAGCCGTTCGGCGGCTTCGCGGACGGCACGCCGGTGATCGACGGGCACGTCGCGCTGCCGGATGCGCCGGGCGTGGGATTCGAGACCAAAGCCAATTTGCATCGCGTCATGAAGGCGCTCGCTGCCTGATCGACAGGGGCGCGGCACGCCCGCAAACGGGAGATCGTCATGCGTACATTTGCCTGTGTCGTGCTGGTATTGGCGAGCGCCGTGTTTGCGCCCGGGAATGCGACGGCGCAGCAAAAGCCGCTCAAGCAACAGATGCAGCAGAAGCAGGAGAAGTATCCGACGAAGCCGGTGCGCATCGTGGTCGGGTTTTCCGCCGGCAGCGCGACCGATATCACGGCGCGCATTCTGGCGCCGAAGCTGGCCGATGCCTGGGGCCAGCCCGTGGTCATCGAGAATCGCACCGGCGCCGGCGGTTCGGTGGGGGCCGCGATCGTGGCGAAGGCCACGCCGGACGGACATACGCTGCTGCTGGTGTCGGCGGCGTTCGCGATCAACGCAGTACTGCAGCCCAACCTCGCTTTCGATGCGCTCAAGGACTTTACCGGCGTCGCGCAGGTGGGCTTTACGAGCGGCGTCATGGTCGTTGCGCCGCAACTGGGCGTGAAGACGCTCAAGGACTTCATCGCCCTCGCGAACGAGCGTCCGGGGAAAATACTGTTCGGGTCCGCGGGCGCCGGCAGCGGCATTCACATCACCGCGGAGCGGTTTCGTTCCATCGCAGGCATCAAGGCCGTGCACGTCGGGTTCAAGGGCCAGCCCGAGATGCTCGTGGAGATCATGTCGGGCCGCATTCACTTCGGCATGCCGAGCCTCGGTCCCGCCTTGCATCATATTCGTGAAGGACGGCTCGTAGCGCTCGCGACGCTCACGGCGCAGCGCTCGCCTCAATTGCCCGACGTTCCGGCGATGCAGGAGGTGCTGCCGACGTTCGAGCGCGATGCCTCGCACATGATACTGGCGCCCGCGGGTACGCCGCGCGCGATCCGCGAACAGATCGCGCGCGACGTCGCGCAGCAACTGGAGGCTCCCGACGTGCGGCAGCAGATGCAGGCCATCACCTTCGTGCCGACACCGGCCGGCCCCGACGAGGTCGATCGCGTGCTGCGCGGCATGATCGCGACGTTCTCGCGGGTCGTACGCGAAGCCGGGTTGCGCGCACCCTGATCGAAAATGGCGATATCATGTGCGGCGGCCGAAAGTGCGC
>CAZMBS010000059.1:13598-14916 GCA_964564295.1 uncultured Streptomycetaceae bacterium | reverse complement strand
TACGACCCGGCGGCGCTCGTGGGCAGGCTCACGGTCGTTGTCGCGAACCTCGCGCCGCGCAAGATGAAATTCGGCGTGTCGGAAGGCATGATCCTCGCCGCCAGCGCGGATGCGCCCGGCCTGTACCTGCTGTCACCCGACTCCGGCGCGCAGCCCGGCATGAAAGTGAAGTAATCCAGTATGTATCTGTTTTTATTGAATTTTTAATGCTGTCGCGAGCCGGCGATTCCGTGAAGATACATAGCGTCGATGTGATCGCACTCGACATTCCGCTGAAGCGGAATTTCGGCGGCTCGACCTACAGCGTGCTAAAGCGCAGCACCGTCGTCACGCGACTGCGCACTCAGGACGGCCTCGAAAGCAACGTCTACAACGGCGACAACCGCGAACATGCGGGCGACATCGCGCGGATCGTGCGCGATGTGCTGTTTCCGCTCGCGAAAGGCATGGGCCTGTTCGAGTACGAGCGCATCTGGGAAAAAATGTTCGCGCTCACGGTCGCGGAAGGCAACCGCAAGGTCCTGCTCGAGGCCATTGCATGCTTCGATTGCGCGATCTGGGATCTCATCGGCAAGGCGGTCGGAAAATCGGTGCGCGAACTGCTCGGCGGTTACCGGGACGCGCTGCCGGTGATTTCCATCGGCGGCTACTACATGCCGGGCAAGAAACTCGCCGACTTCGGCAAGGAGGTCGAGTCCTACCGCAAGGCCGGAATGGCGGGCTGCAAGTTCAAGGTGGGTGGCTTGTCACCGGAAGACGACGCCAGACGAGTGGCCGTCGCGCGCAGGGCCGCGGGCGCCGATTTCGTGCTGTGCGTGGATGCCAATCGCGGCTGGAGCGCGGCGGATGCGATTCGCTTCGCCCGGCTGATCGAGCATCTCGATATCGCGTGGTTCGAGGAGCCGTGCCACTGGCACGACGACGCGGCCCTGATGGCGCGCGTGCGCCGCGCCGTTCGCATGCCGGTCACCGCGGGCCAGTGCGAGATCACGTCGCAGGGCGCGCGCCGGCTGCTCGATGCCGGCGCCGTCGATTTCGTGAATTACGATGTGTCCGAGGGCGGCGGCGTCACCGACTGGCGCCGTGTCGCCGGTCTCTGCGCGGCGGCCGGCGTGCGCATGGCGCACCATGAAGAGGCGCAGATTGCGTCGCACCTGCTGGCCGCAGTGCCGCACGGCAGCTACGCGGAGTGTTTCGCGCACCCCGACCGCGATCCGATGTGGCAGCACGTCTGGGTCAACCGCCCGCGGGTCAGGAACGGCATGATGGACGTCCTGACGGCGCCGGGGTTCGGCATCGAACTCGACGAAAAGCTGGT
>CAZMBS010000059.1:0-13498 GCA_964564295.1 uncultured Streptomycetaceae bacterium | reverse complement strand
ACGTTCGACACGCGCCCGCAGCTCGCGTAATTCTCGCCGAAAATGCCGCCGGTGCAGCCGCAGTCGCCGATCGCGACCACGAGCTTGGGATCGGGCGTGGCATCGTAAGTCCGCCGCAGCGCGACTTCCATATGGCGCGAAACGGGGCCGGTGACCAGCAGCATGTCCGCATGGCGCGGGCTCGCGACGAACTTGATTCCCAAACCCTCGAGGTTGTAGTACGGGTTGTTCGTCGCGTGTATCTCGAGCTCGCAGCCGTTGCACGAGCCGGCGTCGACGTGGCGTATCGTCAGCGCGCCATGAAATCGCTCGAGCACTTCCGCGCGCAGCCGTTCCGCCGTTGCCCGCAACGCGTCGTCGGACTCCGGATAAGCTTCGGTCTTGATACCCGTATGAACGATCTGTTCCAGCAGCCGAAACATGTCAGAGGTCCTGCCCGGAGTAGGAAAGGTTGAACGACTTGTTGATGAGCGGAAAGTCCGGAACGATGTTGCCCAGCACCGCATGTTCCAGCAGCGGCCAGTTCTGCCACGACGGATCATGCGGGTGGCAGCGCCGGATCCGGCCGTCGCGCCCCGCTTCAAACGCCACCATCACCTCGCCGCGCCAGCCTTCGATCCAGCCTACGCCGCGCGCGCTCTCGGCCGGGACCGGCACCGGAATGGAGACATCACCGAGCGGAAGCCGATCGAGCATGAGGCGGATCAGCCGCAACGACTCCACTATCTCGTCGAACCTTACGGTCACGCGCGCGGCGACGTCCCCGTTGCGGTGCGTGCACATCCGCACTTCGATTTCCCGGTACGGCATGCACGGGAATTGCACCCGCTGATCCCGGGCCTGATCGCTCGCGCGCGCGGCGAAACCCGTGAGGCCCAGCTGCGCGGCAAGTTCCGGGGCGACCCGGCCGCAATGCATGAAACGGTCCTGCAGCCCCGGGTGCTCGTCATAAATGCCCTTCAGCAGCAACGTCGTCTTCTCGAGGTCGTCGCACTGCGCGCGCAGCCGGGACATTCCCGCGCCATCGATATCACGCGCCACGCCACCCGGCACGATCGTATCCATGAGGTAACGGTGACCGAACAATTCCCGGTTCAGGCGCAAGACGTTCTCCTTCAGCAGCGAGAACTGCGTCAGGCCGAAAGCGAGTCCGGCGTCGTTGCCGAGAAATCCAAGATCGCCCAGATGGTTCGCGATGCGCTCGCTCTCGAGCAGCAGCCCGCGCAACCAGACGGCGCGCGGCGGCGGCGCGACACCGGCCGCGCTTTCCACCGCCATCGCATAGGCCCATGCGTAGGCCACGGTCGAGTCGCCCGAAACGCGCCCTGCGAGCCGCGCGCCCTCGATCATGCCCATCTGCTCGAAACGCTTCTCGATGCCCTTGTGCTTGTAACCCAGGCGCTGCTCGAGCCGCAATACGCGCTCGCCGACGATCGAAAAACGGAAGTGTCCCGGCTCGATGGTGCCCGCGTGCACGGGGCCGACCGGTATCTCGTGCACGCCGTCGCCTTCGACCCGGACAAAAGTGTAGTCGTCCCTGTCACCAACGGGTCCATCTGCCCGGTGTTTCGAAGCCGGTGGCCCACCGTCCCCCGGAACATCCCGCCGGAGCGGGAACACATCGCAAGGCCACGCGACATGCCGCAGCCACTTCCGGGTATCGCCGGCGCCCGCCGCGGACAAGCCAAGCATGTCGTAGGTCGCGCGCTGCATCCGGCTCGCCGCGGGAAAAATATCGCTTACCGAGGGATACTCGGGCGTGGCGAGCGGCAGTGCCAGCACGACCAGGCCCGAACGCACCACGAACGCGCCTTCGACCATCCGTCCGTTCCGTCCCGGATCGGCGCCGTCACTGCCCCACAGCGCGACAATACGGCCGCCGTCGGCGGCGATGCGCAGGCAGGTCGCGCGCCAATCCGATGGGCCGACCACGCCGCGCCACGCCGGCACGGCGGAGGGAATCGGTTCGACGTCGATGTCCAGTCCGTCCAGTCTCATGAGTTCCAGCAATCGCGGGTGTCGAGGTTATCCGATCAGCTGCGCCGCATGACGGTACCAATCCGCCAGATAAGGCGGGATGTACAGCCCCAGCAGCAGCACGATCGCAAGATGCACGAACACCGGAATCAGCGCCGGCCGATGCGGCAGACGCACCGCCGTGGTCTCCCCGAACACCATTTCCTGCACGCGCGTGAAGATCGCCGCAAACGCGATGCCCAGCGCGATCAACAGGAACGGCGTGGCCCACGGCTGCTCCTGCATGGCGGTGGTGATGATCAGGAATTCGCTCGCGAACACGCCGAACGGCGGGATGCCGAGTATCGCCAGCGTGCCCAGCATCAGCCCCCAGCCGATGGTCGGGTTGGTGTCCACCAGACCGCGAATCTGATCCATCATCTGCGTGCCCGTCTTCTGCGCCGCATGGCCGACGGTAAAAAAGATCGCGGACTTGGTCAGACTGTGCACCGTCATGTGCAGCAGCCCGGCGAAGGTCGCGACGGGTCCGCCCATCCCGAACGCGAAGGTCATGAGCCCCATGTGCTCGATGGACGAATAGGCAAACATGCGTTTGACGTCGCGCTGGCGGGACAGGAACAGCGCGGCCACGACGACCGACAGTATGCCGAAGCCCATCATCAGATCGCCGGCAAAGCGCGTTTCGAGCGCGCCGTCCACGAGCACCTTGCAGCGCACGACGGCATAGAGCGCGACGTTGAGCAGCAGTCCCGAGAGCACCGCCGACATCGGCGTCGGACCTTCCGCGTGCGCGTCGGGCAGCCAGTTGTGCAGCGGAACCAGGCCGACCTTGGTACCGTAGCCCACCAGCAGAAATACGAATGCAAGCGACAGCACCGTGGGCTCCAGTTCGCCCTTTACCGCATTGAGGTGCGTCCATAACAGCGCCGTGCCGCCGGCGCCCAGCACCTTCTCCGCGGCGAAATACAGCAGGATGGTTCCGAACAGCGCCTGGGCAATGCCCACGCCGCACAGGATGAAGTACTTCCATGCCGCCTCGACGCTCGCCGGCGTGCGGTACAGGCTCACCAGCAGCACGGTGGTGAGGGTTGCCGCCTCCATCGCGACCCACAGGATGCCCATGTTGTTGGTCAACAGCGCGAGAAGCATCGTGAAGATGAACAACTGGTACATGCCGTGGTAGAGGCGCAGCATCGAGACCGTGAGCTTTCCGTGCTGGAGCTCGTTCATCATGTACGGACGGCTGAACAACGCCGTCGTCAGCGCGACGAATGCCGTCAGCGCCACCAGAAACACGTTGAACGAGTCCACGAAGAACGACTCGTCGAACGCGAGCAGCGATCCCTCGCCGACGACGCGGAGCGTGAGCAGGGCCGCGGCGACCAGCGTGAGCAGGCAGAACGCGATGTTGATCAGCGCGGCGCGCGGATGACCACCGAGAAATCCGAGCACCAATCCGCCGGCGAGCGGCGCGCCCAGCACGAGGGCGATCTCGTTCATCCGTCGGTCTCCTTCAGCTTCTCCATGTGCTTCAGGTCAAGGCTGTCGAACGTTTCACGCACCTGGAAGAAGAAAATGCCGAGTATCAGCACGCTGATCAGCACATCGAGCGCGACCCCGAGCTCCACCACCATCGGCATGCCGTAGTTCGTGCTGGTTGCGGCGAAAAACAGCCCGTTTTCCATTGCGAGGAACCCGATGACCTGCGGCACCGCCTTGCGGCGCGTCAGCATCATCAGGAACGACAGCATCACGATCGCGATGGCGATGCCGAGCGTGCTGCGTGTAATGGTCCCGGCAAGCTGCGATATCGGCAACGCCAGATTGAACGCCAGCACGACGAGCGCGATGCCGACAAGCATGGTCGCCGGTATGTTGATGAGCGTCTCGACGTCCCACTTGATGTTGAGCTGGATGATGAGGCGGTGCAGTATCCAGGGCAGCACGATCACCTTGAGCACAAGCGTGAGCAGCGCCGAGAAATACAGGTGCGACTGTCCCGTCGAGTATGCAACGACCGCGCTGTTGGCTGCGAGCACCGCCCCCTGCCACGCAAACAGGTAAATAAGCGAGAGGATGCGACGCTGCGAGAGCATTGCAAACGCGATAAGCAGCAGCAGCGCCGCCATCAGGTTGATCAATTGCGTTCCGAGCGGCATCGCTCACGCCCCCAGCAACAGAAAGATGAGCATGCCAAGCACGGCCAGCATGAACGCCATGCCGAGGAACTCCGGCGCGCGGAATATGCGCATCTTGGCGGAAACCGTCTCGATGAGCGCCAGTCCGGCGCCCGCGGCGGCGAGCTTGACCCCGAACGCGGCCACGGAAAGCGGCAGCGTGTGCCAGTAGTCGGCCGACGCGATGCCCCAGGGCACGAACAGCGCGATTCCCAGGGCGCAATACACCGTGAGCTTGATCGCGGTTGCCCACTCGATCAGCGCCAGGTGACGGCCCGAGTATTCGAGTATCAGCGCCTCGTGGATCATGGTCAGTTCGAGGTGCGTCGACGGGTTGTCGATCGGGATGCGCGCGTTCTCGGCGAGCAGCACCATGACGAAAGCCACGGCGGCAAAGGCGAGGCTCGGGTAAAGCGCGAATTCACGGTGCGCGAGCGTATCCACGATGGTATTGAGCGAGCTCGACTGCACGATCAGCAGCGGCGTGAAAAATACCATCAGCAGCGCCGGCTCCGACAGGCTCGCCACCAGCATTTCGCGGCGCGCACCGAGCGTGCCGAACGCGGTGCCGACATCCATCGCCGCCAGCGCGGAAAACACGCGGGCCAGCGCGAAGATGCCCACCAGCGCGATCACGTCGGCGGCCGGCGCGAACAGCAGGTTGGTCTGGATGACCGGCACGATGCTCGCGACCAGCACCATGCATCCGAACTGGACGTAGGGCGCGCACCGGTAGAGCGGCGATGCGCCATGCGCGAGCAACACGTCCTTGTGCAAAAGCTTTGCGAGCACCCGGTACGGCTGGAACAGGCCCGGTCCGCGCCTGCTCTGAAGCCAGGAGCGGCATTGATTCACCCAGCCCAGCATCAGCGGCGCCGCCAGCACCACCAGCATGGTCTGGGCAAGTTGCGACAGAAATGAGATGGCGTATTCCATCAGCGCACGAACAGCAGCAGCGTGAGCAGCGTCAGAAAGCTGTACAACAGATACAGATGGATGCGGCCGTGTTGCAGGATGCCGATCCAGGTCGACATCTTCTCCACGGCACGCGCGATGGGCAGATAAAGCCAGTGCCACAACCGGTCATCCACGGATGCGCGATATTCGGGGTTCCTGTCGAACGCACCGGGCAATTCCCGCCGGATGCGGAAAAACGGCTCGAAAATCTGCTTGATGGGTTGGCCGAAGCCCTCCGCGGTGTCCTGCATGCGCGCGTTCTGCGCGGGAAAACCGCAATCCCACGGATCGCCGCGGCGCACGCGTCCGTGGTACAGCCTCCGGACCAGCAGAAAAGCAAGCAATACGGTGCCGACGATCCCGAACAGGAACAGCAACGGACCGTAGCTCGCTTGTGCCGGAGAAACCGGCGCAATGAGCAGCCAGCCGCCCGGACCCGCGGTCACGCCCAGCGTGTAATTCACGAGCGGCAGCGTGACATGGTCGAGCGCCAGAATCACCGCGATGGGAACCACGCCGAGCGCCACGCAGCAAGCCGCGAGCCAGGCGAGGCCCGCGCGCTCCCAGCCGCCCGCATCGTGCACGACACCCAGTTTTTCCTCCCGCCGCTGGCCGAGAAAAATCACGCCATAGAATTTGACCATCACGTAGCCGGAGAGCGCGGCAGCCAGCACGAGCGCCGCCGAAGCTACCGGCACCAGCATGTTGAGATAGGGATTCGGCAACCCCGGCGAGAACAGAAATGCCTGCAGCAGCAGCCACTCCGAGACGAATCCATTGAGCGGAGGCAGCCCGGCGATCGCAAGCGTGCCGACCAGCGCCAGCACGGCGACCCAGGGCATGCTGTGGATCAACCCGCCCAGCTTGCCGAGACTGCGCTCGTGGGTGGCGTGCAACACGGATCCGGTCGCGAGAAACAGCAGGCTCTTGAAGCAGCAGTGGTTCAGGCAATGGTACAGCGTGGCCACCAGCGCCAGCGCGGCCAGGTGCGGATTGCCGTACGCGTGGAATATGACGGCGAGCCCCATGCCGGTGAGGATGATCCCGATATTCTCGATCGACGAGTAGGCGAGCAGACGCTTCATGTCCACCTGAACCGCCGCGAACATGACGCCGAACAGCGCCGTCACGAGGCCGAGAACCATCACGATGACGCCCCACCACCACAACTGGAACGGCAACAGGTCGAAGACGACACGCAAAATGCCGTAGATGGCGGTCTTCAACATGACGCCGCTCATCAGCGCGGATACCGGCGAGGGCGCGGCCGGATGCGCCTCGGGCAGCCACGCATGCAGCGGAAGAAAACCCGCCTTGGCACCGAAGCCGAACAACGCCAGCAGAAAAGCCACGCTGCCCCAGAAGGTCGACGGATCACCGGCCCGCATGGAATCAAACGTATAGTCTCCTGCTCCACCATGCATCACGCCGAAGCAGAGCAGGACGCCGATCGCGCCGATATGGGCGATCAGGAGGTAGAGAAAACCCGCTCTGCGTATTTCGGGAATCTTGTGGCTGGTGGTGACCAGAAAGTACGACGCCAGCGCCATCGTCTCCCACGACACCATGAAAAGGTACGCGTCGTCGGCAAGCATCACGACGACCATGCTTGCAAGAAAAAGGTGGTACTGGAGGCAAAGCAATCCGGGAGCAGTGCCCTGACCGCGGCGAAAGTAGCCGGCCGAGAACAGCGACACGCCGGTCGTCGCCATGCCCAGCAATGCGATAAAGAATGCGGAAAGCGCGTCGAGCCGGAGATAAAACGGCAAGTCGGGCAATCCCAGCGGCAGCACCAGAACTTCCGGCTGCGCCGGCAGCGCAGCGGCGGCCGCGACCATGGCGACGACCCCGCCCGCGGCACCCAGCGGAAACAGGAACCGGCTGACGAAGCGCACGTTGTGCGGCCTTGCCAGGCCGGCGAGTCCGAGTGCGATCCAGTACAACACCACGCACAGAACGGTATCGAGAGCGGAAAAGGCGGACGGAATCATTGTCGCGAAGCTGGCACGGAATCGGCGCGTTCGACACTCATCTCACCTGCCGACGCTTCCGCCACCATTGCGGATTGTATGCGCTTTACCGACGCATGCGCAATTTGTTCAATAAAAACAAAGGGCAGCCATCGGCTGCCCTTGACCTGTCGGCAGCGACATTCAGGGTTTCAGGTACGCGTATCCCTGCCGTTGCTGGAGCTTCGCGATCTCGGCCACGCCGGACGGAACGAATGTCGCCTCGGGGATGAACTGGGCGCGCGTGAGCTTGCGGTTCCGCAGCGTGATGTCGCAGACCTCGAACCGCACGCCGCGCGACTTCAAGCTCTCCACCGGAATGTTGTACGGATTGCCGCCGGCGTTTTTCGCGCCATCCATCAGAAAGTCGACGCCCTGCGCGTGCGTGACCACGACGATTTTCGCCTTCGGATTCACCTCGAGATGATTGCCGATGTTGCGCAGCGCCGCGGTCGCGTGCGCCGCGTCATTGACGTGATAAACGACCTTGTCCTCGGCAACGTTGGCGTCGGCGGCAAGCACCGGGCCATGACCTGCAAGCATCAACGATGCAAAAAACGCACACAGCAATCCTGTTTTCATCACATCCTCCTCACGAATATCCCATTCTCGATCGCACACTACCGCAGTGGCGAGTGCATGACAATGTCCATACCGCTCCGGACGAATCGCGACGACGCGCTGGCAGCGTCGCATCCTAGCCGCGGCGCAACTCGCCGATCGCTTTCACGAGTTCGCCGTCGCTGCGCCGTAACGCCCGCGTGACGGCGCGTGTGTTACCGAATGTCGGCACGTACTGCGAATGCTTGCCCGCGCCGCCGGTCACGATCACGACGAGATCCTCGGGAGTCGTGACCATGCGCACCGGGGCATCGGGCGGCGCATCGGCGTACCGGTCCGCGAGCTTGCGACGGAACCGCCGGTCGATGCTTTCCGCCGAAAATCGGCTCATCGGCAGCGTCGCGTGCTCGAACAACCACTGCTTCACGTCCGCCTTGCTCATGCCGCCGCCGGCAACCGTCTGCGCGTGTTCGGGACCGAAAGCGAGCACCGGCTGGCCGGCATAGTACGCATTGTTGGAACCGGTGATGGTCATGGTACCCGCAACCATCGTCAGTATGCCCTCGGCCGTGATGCTTTCGTGGTCGTTGATGTTGTGCGGCCCTTCGGCGGCCACCACGGTGACGGTCGTCGCATCGACCGGAAATCCCAGTTCGACATGCAGCGGGTCCCATGGACTGGCGGCTTCGTTCTCGGCGACGCAGAACGTGAACTTCGCAGGCGTGCCGGCGGTCGCCATGTCGCCGGTGCCGGGAATCGCGGCCCCGATGTTGACGAGCGCGAGCCGCACTGCGCGACCGATTGCGGCGTTCGCGCGAAAATAGTTCCCCATCACGTTGTGGCCGGCGTTGAGCCCGACCTCGCGCGCGACCGGGCCGTTGAATATCAGCATCGGCGTGCAGGGGTGCGTCGTTGCCTGCGTGCCGTAGAGGTTGTACGGTTCCTCGGCCAGCGCTTCGATCGCGAGCAGCACCAGCGGAAAATACTCCGGCTTGCAGCCCGCCATCACTGCGTTGGATGCGAGGCGGATCGGCGTCGCCGCCCCGAATCGCGGCGGAATTTTCGCGACCGCCCGGTCGAAGTCACGGTCACAGTACGCAAGCATGCGTTCGACGCGATCCGGCGTCGGCGGAATCACCGGCAGACCGTCGCTCCAGCCCCTGGCGCACAGAAACTCGTAGACGGCCTCCGGGTCGTCGTCGCACTCCACCAGCGCCCCCGGAGCCTTCAGCATGGCATCGAGCGAGTTCATGCCTGCTTCTCCCGCAGGACTTTAAGCAACTGCGGCAACGCCACCGCCGCGCGTTCGCGCACCTTGTCGAGGTTGAGTCCGCCCAGCGGATGCTGAATCTCGAGCAGCGGCAGATCCGGCACGCCGAACACTCTCGCCTGCGCGGAGCCGAGTTTCATGAACGTGTCGGAACACACCACCGCGGCGATGAGACCCCGTTTCGTCAACTGCGCCATGTCGTGGACACTCCACGACGTGCATGACCCTCAATCGGCCATGGCGCTGATCACGAGATCCGCCTCCTGCGCGAGTTCGTCGAGAATCCGGTCGGTCGCGGGGCGGCTCGACGCCGGCTTGCGCTTCACGACGACGGTATCGACCTTGAATTCCTGCTTCACGCCCTCGATGATGAGCTTCAGCAGATGGTCGGCGTTGGCCTTGCTGTTGTCGAGCACGCCGAGCCGGATGCCGCCCGAGCCGATCGTGCGGTTGGCGTGCAACGGCGCCACGTCTTCGACGGGCGCGTCCGGAACAACCAGAAACGTTTTTGCCATGCGTATCCCGATGATTTTCAGTCGATTTTCAAGCCGGTCTGCTGCTGGACCCGTTTCCACTTCGCGAGATCGTTGCGCAGCCGTTGCGACAGTTCCTCCGGCGTGCTCCTGACGACCTCGGCGCCGAGCCGGTGGAACGCGTCGCGTGTCGCGGGCTGGTCGAGCACCCTCAGCAGCGCAGTATAAACGCGATTGACGATGTCCCTTTGTACTGCCGCCGGCAGGAAAATGCCGGTGTAGGTCGACGCCTCGAATCCCTGCACACCGGATTCCGCCATGGTCGGTACCTCCGCGAGTGCCGGAGACCGCTTCGCCGATGCCACGGCGATCGCGCGCAACTTGCCCGCCTTCACGTACGGGCTCGATGTCGACACCTGGTCGAAAATGAGGTGCGTCTGCCCGCCGATGAGATCGATCAGCGCGGGACCGCTGCCCTTGTACGGCACGTGCGTGAGCTTGACGCCCGCGATCAGCTGAAAGAGTTCTCCCGTGAGATGCGTGTTGCTGCCGGTTCCGGCGGAAGCCATCATGACCTGGCCGGGACGGGATTTCGCGAGCGCGATGAATTCCTTCGCGCTGCGGGCCGGCAGCGACGGATGCACGACCAGCACGAGCGGCACGAGGGAAACCATCGACGTGGGCACGAAATCGCGCAGCGGATCGTACGACTGCGTGTTCGAAAAGGATGGGTTCACCGTCAGGGACCCGCTCGACCCGAGCAGCAGCGTGTAGCCGTCCGGTGCCGATTTGGCGACGAACTCGGTGCCGATGCGCCCGCCCGCGCCGCCCCGATTCTCGACGACCACCGATTGTCCAAGTTCCGCGGTCAGCCCCGGCGCGACCGTGCGCGCCGTGATGTCGATGTTGCCGCCCGGCGCGAACGGTGCCACGAGCCGGACCGGACGCTCGGGGTACGCGGCGGTCGCGGCCATGGACATACCGCACAGCACGGCGCCCAGTATCCGGAAAAACATGCTCTACGCAGCCGCTACTTCTCGCGCAAGACGATCTCGCGCTCGACGAAATTCGACAATTGCTGTCGACCATCATCGTCCAGCTTGCTGCCCAGACTTTTCGCGAGCATCCGCCACCGCGCCGGGCTCAGCGACGCCGACCAGTCCGAGGCATCGAGATTGAAAACGCCGAGCGCCGCCGGTTTGGCAGTCGCTGCCGACGCCTGATGGCAGGAACCGCAATGCTTGCTGGCCCAGCCACGAACACGTTCGCGCAAGTTCTCGTGCGCGGCCGCCGCCGCGTCCTTTGGCGACGCGACGGACCGCTCGTCGGGCGAGGGCGAACTCGCGCAACCGGAAAGCAATGCCGCAACAATCAAACCCAGCGCGCGAACCCGTGGGCTGCTGATGATGTGGGCAACGGGCATCTGGTAAGCTTACAGGAATGGCGACGACCCGACATCTCCGGATTTCCGGGCGCGTGCAGGGCGTCGGCTACCGCTATTACCTCGAATACAAGGCGCGCCGGTTCGGCGTGACTGGATGGGTGCGCAACCGTCTCGACGGCAGCGTGGAGGCCGTGATCCAGGGCGGCGCCGAAGCGGTTGACGCCGTCATCGCCCGGGCGCGCCGCGGGCCGCCGCGCGCGCAGGTCGCGGACGTTCAGGTCACGGAAACGGACGGCGAATTCACGGACTTCAGGACGCTGCCGACGGCGTGAGCGATCCGCCGCGTCGATCCGGGCGAACGGCGCGCGGCGCGCTCATCTCCTGGCGGTCATGATCTGCGCCGCACGCGCCCGGAGCTTCTCCGCTTCGGCCTTGCGCCCGAGCGCGTGCACCACTTCCGCAAGATTGCTCAATGTGTGCGCGACGCTCTGGTGATCGGGCCCCAGCACCTTTTCCTTCATCGCGAGCGAGCGCCGCAGGTACGGCTCGGCCTCCTTGTCGCGGTTCTGGCCGTGCAGCGCCGCGCCGAGATTGTTGAGACTGGTCGCGGTCTTCGGATCTTCGCCGTGCGCCTTCTCGAATATCGGCAGTATGTGCCGGTGCAGCTTCTCGGCATCCGCATGCTTCTTCTGCGCCTGCAGCACGTCCGCGAGGTTGTTCATCATGAGCGCGGTGGACGGATGGTCCGGCCCCAGCGCTTGTTCACGGATCGCGAGCGCGCGACGGTACAGCTTTTCCGATTCCGCGTAGCGCTTGCGAAACCGCAGCACCAGCGCCTGGTTCGCGAGGCTGGCTTCCGTGTGACGATGCCGGGGTCCGAATTCGCGTTCCGCGAGCACGAGGGCTTCGCCTGCCAGGCGCTCCGCCTGATCGAGTTCGCCGCGCATGAGATGCGGCACGATCTGTTCGTTCAATGCCTTCCAGCGCGCCTCGCTGCCTGCCACCGGGGCGGCGGCAGTCGCCAGCAACCAGCCCGTGGCGGCAGCGCGGAACCAGCGGGCGGCGCTCATTGGTACAACACGTCGACGTTTTCCGGCTTCAGCCAGAGCGCAAGCGACTCGATGAGGCGCTCATCGGGATTCACGCGCCAGGATTCGCCGAGATCGATTTCGCACTGCGCGCCGCGGCCCGCATACACGACGGCCACCGGGCACCGGCCGTTGCGGTACGGCGCGAGCAGGTCGCGCAACCGGGAACCCGACGACTGGCCGTTGCAGTTGAGCCGCAGGCCGCGCGCGTACTGGCCGCGCAGCATGTTGATGTCGTAGAGCTTTTCGGCGGACACCCGCAGGCTGCCGGAAAAATCGTCGTGGGTGACCCTGCCTTCGACGACCAGCAACTGGTCGTCCTTGAGCCACGCGCGATGCTGCTCGAAGAGTTCGTTGAACACCGTCAGCTCCACGCGCGCGTTGCCGTCGTCGAGCAGGATCACCGCCATGCGCCCGCGCCGCGTCATCTGGATGCGCTGGCTGTGGATGATGCCGGCCAGCAGAACCGGGTGCGGCTGCGGCGCGATCGCATCGAGCTGCGTGCGCACGACATGCCGCAGCTCGCGCTCGTAAATCCGGAACGGATGGCCCGACAGGTAGAACCCCAGCGCGAGTTTCTCGTTCTGCAGGCGTTCGCGCTCGGACCACGGCGGCACCTGCGCGAGCGCGACCGCCTTCGTTTCGCTCAACGTGTCGCCGAACAGGCTCACCTGGTGCGCGGCGCGGCTCGCCTGCTCCGCGCTCTCCAGCGCCATCGCAACCGACGCGATCAGGCTCGCGCGATGGGGGTCGATCGTGTCGAAGGCCCCCGCGCGAATGAGCGACTCGACCACGCGCCGGTTCACGACGCGCTTGTCGACGCGGTGGCAAAACGCGACGAGGTCGCCGTACGGTCCGCCCCGGTTGCGCTCCCCGACGATGTGATCGATCGCGGCCTCCCCGGTTCCCTTGACCGCGCCGAGGCCGTAACGGATGCGTGTGGCATCGAGCGGCGTGAACCGGTACTCGCCGCTGTTGATATCCGGCGGCAAGATCGTGAGGCCGTTTGCGCGCGCGTCGTCATGCAGTTGCTGGACCTTGTCGGTATCGTTCATCACCGCCGACAGGTTCGCGGCCGCGAACGCGCTCGCATGGTGCGCCTTGAACCAGGCCGTTTGATACGCGACCAGCGCGTACGCCGCGGCATGGGACTTGTTGAACCCGTAGCCCGCGAACTTTTCCATGAGGTCGAAAAGCTCGTCGGCCCGCGACTGTGACAAACCGCCCTGCTGCGCTCCGGCGCGGAAAATGCCGCGCTGTTCCGCCATTTCCTCCGGTTTCTTCTTGCCCATGGCCCGCCGCAGCAGGTCCGCGCCGCCGAGGCTGTAGCCGCCGACGAGCTGCGCCATCTGCATCACCTGCTCCTGGTAGACCATGATGCCGTAGGTCTCGGCGAGGATGCCCTCGACGCGCGGGTCGGGAAAATGGAAACGCTTGCCGTGCTTGCGGTCGCAGAATTCCGGGATCAGCTCCATCGGCCCCGGACGGTACAGCGCGACGAGCGCGATGATGTCCCCGAAACGGTCGGGTTTCGCGCGCTTCAGCAGATCGCGCATGCCGCGCGATTCAAACTGGAACACCGCGGTCGTATTGGCGCTCGCG
>CAZMBS010000058.1:0-14977 GCA_964564295.1 uncultured Streptomycetaceae bacterium | reverse complement strand
CACCGATGCGGCGGCACGGGCCCGGGAAGGCGGCGCATCGCTGATGCTCACGACCGAACTCGCCATCAGCGGTTATCCGCCGGAGGACTTGCTGCTGCGCAGGGACTTTTGCCTCGCATGCGATGCGGCGCTCGACGAACTGCGGCGTTCGGTGCGCGGAATCACGCTGGTTGTCGGACATCCGCTTTCTGCCGGCGACCGGATATACAACGCGGCCACCGTGATGCGCGACGGCGCGGTTGTCGCGATGTATCGAAAGCGCGAACTGCCGAATTACCGGGAGTTCGACGAAAAGCGCTACTTCGACGCAGGCGTGGCGCCGTGCGTATTCGAGCACGAGGGCATGCGTTTCGGCGTGAACATTTGCGAGGACGTGTGGGAGCAGCCTGCCGCGGCGGCTGCGCGGCAGGCCGGCGCGCAGGTGCTGCTGGTGCTCAATGCCTCGCCGTACCACATGAACAAGCAGCAGACACGGTACGAAGTGGTGCGCGGGCGCGCGGCGGAAACCGGCATGCCGCTGCTGTTCGCGAATCAGGTCGGTGGTCAGGATGAATTGATTTTCGACGGCGCATCGTTCGTCATGGATGCCCGCGGTACGGTGACGCATCAGCTTCCGTCGTTCGTCGAGTCGGTGGAATTTGTCGATTTCCGGGATGGCGTGCCCCGGCAGGGCGCGATCAGTCCGGCGCAGCCGCTCGCGGCGGAGGTGTACCAGGCGCTCGTGCTGGGCGTGCGGGACTACATCGGAAAGAACGGCTTTCCCGGCGTATTGCTGGGGCTTTCCGGCGGCATCGATTCGGCGCTGACGCTTGCGGTGGCGGTCGATGCGCTGGGCGCCGAACGCGTGCGCGCGGTCATGATGCCGTCGCGGTATACCGCCGGCATGAGTTGCGAGGATGCGCGCGCCGAGGCGGAGGCGCTCAGGGTACGGTACACGGAAATCGCGATCGAGCCGATGTTCAGCGCATTCAAGGCGGCGCTTGCGGACGAATTCAAGGGGCTGCCCGAAGACACGACCGAGGAGAATCTGCAGTCCCGCATCCGGGGCACGCTGCTGATGGCGCTCTCCAACAAGACCGGCGCCATCGTCCTTACGACCGGCAACAAGAGCGAAATGGGCACGGGTTATGCGACGCTTTACGGGGACATGGCCGGCGGGTTCGGCGTGCTGAAAGATATCAACAAGATGCTTGTCTACCGGCTGTCAAACTACCGGAACAGCGTCGCGCCGGTAATTCCGCAACGCGTGATCGACCGCGCGCCGTCCGCGGAATTGCGGCCGGATCAGAAGGACCAGGACAGCCTTCCGCCGTACGACGTGCTCGATGCCATCCTGGAGGCCTACGTCGAGCAGGACGTCGCGCCGGAGGACATCATCGCGCGTGGTTTCAG
This sequence comes from uncultured Streptomycetaceae bacterium, assembly GCA_964564295.1. Classification (GTDB taxonomy): domain Bacteria; phylum Pseudomonadota; class Gammaproteobacteria; order Burkholderiales; family SG8-41; genus CAZMBS01. The sequence goes on along the minus strand of CAZMBS010000058.1, from coordinate 13,585 downwards.
CAAGGCGGATGTCGAGCGCGTGGTGCGCCTCGTTCGCGTGACCGAATACAAGCGGCGGCAGGCACCCATCGGCATACGCATCACCAACCGCGGCTTCGGCAAGGATTGGCGCTATCCGATCACGAACCGGTATCGCCACCGCTTCGACTGAACGGCGGCGCCTTCGCCTGTGTTATCCTTATTTGTCCTTATCACGCGTGATTTCAGCCGGGGGGCGACATGAAAAAAATCGAGGCGATATTCAAGCCGTTCAAGCTCGACGAGGTGCGCGAAGCCTTGTCGGAAATCGGCGTGAGTGGGTTGACGGTGACCGAGGTGAAGGGCTTTGGCCGCCAGAAGGGCCACACGGAGCTTTATCGCGGCGCGGAATATGTCGTCGATTTTCTGCCCAAGGTCAAAGTCGAGGTCGTGGTGCCGGACAAGCTGCTCGACGCCGCGATCGACGCCGTGGTCAAGGCCGCGCGCACCGGCAAGATCGGTGACGGCAAGATTTTCGTGTCCAGCGTGGATCAGGTTCTGCGCATCCGCACCGGCGAAACCGACGAAGCGGCGATCTGAGCGACCGGGACTTTTCCCCCGGACTTCAGCAACACTACCACCGCGCCGCTGCCGCCGTCCGTGCGGCGCGCCTGACAATACGCCAGCACGTCGTCGCGCTGCGCGAGCCAGCGCGCAACCTTGCGCTTGAGCACGGGTTCGCGATTCGCGGATCGAAGCCCCTTGCCGTGTATGACCCGCAGGCAACGCATGCCGGCCGCCCGGGATTCGGCCAGGAACCGGGCGAGCGCGACGTGCGCTTCGCCGGACGTGAGTCCGTGCAGATCGAGTTCCGCCTGGATTTTCCAGTGTGCGCGGCGGAGTTTTCGAAGCGTATCGCGCGCGATGCCGTCGCGCAGATACTGCAGTTCCTCGCCGGTTTCCGCGCCGTCATCCCAGTCGAGCGGGCCCGCGAGCGCGTCGTCCAGCGCCGCGCGTTCGTCGCGATCGTGCTGGGTTGCGACCGGCAGGGGAGACGGCTTTGCGATGCGTGCGCGATTGACCGATCGCAGCGGTACGGCATCCGCAACCGAGGCACGAAACAGTTCCCGGTCGCCTCCGGGCGCGGACGTCGTGGCCGGCGCGCGTTTTTTCATCGCGGTTCCGCGTGACGTGGTGCGAAGCGCTAGATGAGGCCCTTGCCTTCCAGATACTTTTGCGCATCGAGCGCGGCCATGCAGCCGGTGCCGGCGCTGGTTACCGCCTGCCGGTAGACATGGTCCTGCACGTCGCCGGCCGCGAATACGCCGGGTATGCTGGTCGCCGTCGCGCCGCCTTCGAGGCCGCTGCGCGTCCGGATGTATCCGTTTTTCATGTCGACCTGACCCTCGAAGATTTCGGTATTGGGCTTGTGGCCAATCGCGATGAATACGCCCGAGAGCGTCTTCGCGGTCACCGCTCCGGACTTGACGTTTTTGACCTTCATGCCCGAGACGCCGCTCGCGTCGCCGGTGACTTCATCGAGCACGTGGTCCCACAGAATTTCTGCTTTGCCGGCCGCCACGCGTTCGTTCAGCTTGTCCACCATGATCGCTTCGGCGCGGAACTTGTCGCGTCGGTGTACGACCGTGACCTTGCTTGCGATGTTGGTGAGGTACAAGGCTTCTTCCACCGCGGTGTTGCCGCCACCGACCACCGCGACTTCCTGTCCCTTGTAGAAAAAACCGTCGCAGGTCGCGCAGCCCGAAACGCCCTTGCCCATGAACGCCTGTTCCGAAGGGAGCCCGAGATACATGGCGGATGCACCGGTCGCAATGATCAGCGCATCGCAGGTGTAGGTGGCCTGATCGCCGATCAACGTGAGTGGAGAGTCCTTCAGTTTTGCCGTGTGTATGTGATCGAACACGATCTCGGTCTTGAACCGCTCGGCGTGTTTCAGAAAGCGTTCCATGAGTTCCGGTCCCTGCACGCCCATCGCATCGGCAGGCCAGTTGTCGACGTCAGTCGTCGTCATCAGTTGACCACCCTGGGCAAGCCCCGTGATCAGCACCGGCTGAAGGTTCGCGCGTGCCGCGTACACGGCGGCGGAGTATCCGGCGGGTCCGGAACCGAGGATCAGCAGGCGGGAATGTCGGGTGGTCTGTGCCATAAAAGTGTCGGTTTTCGGCAAAAAAACAACAATTTAACAGTCCTGCGGATGCTCTGTCGAGGAGAGCGAAGTAGCGACACTGTTCCTTGACCAAAACTCGGGTATATTAGGAACTTGGCGTGGTACGTACCATAATGCCATATAAATCAATCAAATATCGATGTTTCTTCGCGTGGTTGGCGTGCTTGACGGCTGCTGCTGCCGCGACCGGTACGGACACGTGGGCCGCCGGCGCCGCGACAGGCGGTAACTCCGCAGGGCGCTCCATTCGGTCGTTGTTTTTGGCACAGGCGCCGGCTTCCGGTACCGCGCCTGTGGCGACCGAGGTGCCCGCGGCCCCGCGCTTTGAAATCCGGGCTTATCGCGTGGAGGGCAATTCGCTACTGACCTCGGAACAACTCGCCGGCATCATGAATCCGTTCACCGGCAAGGACAAGGATTTCGGCGATGTGCAGCGCGCGCTGGAGGCCTTGCAGTCGGCTTATCTCAACCGCGGCCACGTCGGAGTTGCCGTGACGCTGCCGGAACAGGAACTCGACCGTGGCGAAGTACTGTTCAAGGTGGTCGAGACCCGGATCGGCAAGGTCACCATCGAAGGCAACGAACGCTTCAGTGTCCAGAACATCCGGCGCAGCATCACGTCGTTGCGGGAAGGTGAAACGCCGAACGCGGATCGCATCGCGCTGAATACCCGCCTCGTGAACGAAAGCCCCGCGAAACAGGTCGCCGTATTGCTGCGCGCCGGGGACCGCGAAGGCGTCAGCGACGCGGTCGTGCGGGTGGCGGACGTCGATCCGCAACGCTACAGCGTGAGTCTGGACAACACCGGCAACCGCAATACCGGGCGTCTGCGGCTGGGCCTTGCCTACCAGCACGCCAACCTGTTTGACCGCGACCACGTGATCACGGCGCAGTTCATCACGTCGCCGGAGAATTACCACAACGTCAACGTGTACGGCGTCGGCTACAAGATACCGCTCTACGGGCTGGGACACTCGATCGATTTCATCGCCGGTTATTCCAACGTGGACTCCGGCACGGTACAGGATCTGTTTGTCGTCAGCGGCAAGGGCGCGATATACGGCGTGCGTTACAACCAGAATCTGCCGCGATGGGGCGACATCGACCATCGCATCACGTACGGTCTCGACTACCGCGCCTACCAGAATTCGGTCAATCCCGTCGGCACGGACGGCGCAGTCAACCTCGTGCCGGATATCACGGTGCACCCTTTCAGCGTGACCTACAACGCGACGCTCAAGCAGAAGGAACGGGAATTCGGTTTGTACGCGAGCGTGGTCCAGAACTTCGTCGGCAGTCTCAATGATGCCAAGGACGAGAACTTCAAGGCGCTCGGAGCGCGGTTTCCGGAGGGCAAGGGCGGGTACCGGATATTCCGGGCCGGCGGCAGCGTCAGCGGCTCGATCAGCGGCGATTGGCAATACCGCGTGCGCCTGGACGCACAGTACACCGATGCGGCGCTCATTTCGGCGGAGCATTTCGCGATCGGCGGCGCCGACAACGTGCGCGGCGTGAACGAACGCTTCGTGTCGAACGACAAGGGCTACCGCACCAACTGGGAAATCTACACGCCTGACCTCGCCAAACATGTCGGATTGAACGAGGGGCGCCTGCGGCTGCTGGCCTTCTACGACACCGGCGTGGTGCGTCGCAATCACGAACAGCCCGGGGAACTGGAAGGTGCAAGCCTCGACACGATCGGTTTCGGCTTCCGCGCGAACTACAAGACCGGGTTCAGCGCGCGCATGGATTTCGCGCACATCCTGCATGACGGCACGCAAACCGGCGGTGCGGCCGGTGGGCGAAACCGTAAGAAAATTCACTTCTCGACGGCGTTCGTGTTCTAAAAATACATTTATTTCAATGACTTATATTGAATTTGTCATGGTCTCGTAACGACAGGCGCCAGCGGGAAAAGTTGGCTGCGCAGCAAGGCGGGACTGCGTTAATATTGCAACTCTGCACATTGAACTCGAAGGCAACGTTTGGGGGAACGTTGCGGCATTCCGGCTGAGGTCGGGAGGAGGCAGGTCATGCGAGACGTACGAAATACGAGGCCCCGCTGTTTCGAGCGCAGGCTGCTGGCACTGGCTGTCGCGTCGTGTTTTTCGACGCCCGTCGTGCAGGCGAATCCCACGGGTCCCACCGTGGTGTCCGGCCAGGCGACCATCGCCGCGAAGGGTAACGTCCTTACCGTCACCAATACGCCCGGCGCGATCATCAACTGGCAAAGCTTTTCGATCCCCAGCCAGAACATCACGCAGTTTCTCCAGCAGTCTGCCGCCAGCACCGTACTGAACCGCGTCATCGGAGTCGATCCGTCGACCATTCTCGGCACGCTGCAGTCTAACGGGCGCGTGTTCCTCATCAATCCCAACGGTATCACCATCGGCGCAGGCGCGCGCATCGATGTGGCGGGATTCACGGCGTCTTCGCTGAATCTCTCCGACGCGGATTTTCTCGCAGGACGTTACCGCTTCAATGCGGCGCCCGGCGCGGGCAACGTCGTCAACCAGGGAACGATCACCACGTCGACGGGCGGTTCGGTCTACCTGATCGGGCAGAACGTCGAGAACCACGGCGTCATACGCACGCCAAAAGGCGAAATCCTGCTGGCGGCGGGCAAGAGCATCGAACTCGTCGATGCGCACACGCCGGAAATCCGCGTGCAGATCACCGCGCCGGACAATCAGGCGCTGAATCTCGGCCAGATGATCGCCGAGGGCGGCCGCATCGGCATGTACGCGGGCATCGTGCGGCAGGGCGGCATCGCGAGCGCGAATACGGCGGTCGTGGGTGAGAACGGAAAAATCGTCTTCAAGGCGGTGAAGGACGTCACGCTCGAATCGGGCAGCGTCACCACCGCGAGCGGAGAGCGGCCCGGCGCGGGGGGCGGCGCGATATCGGTCGAAGGCGAGCGCATCGTCAACGCGGGAACGGTGCAGGCCAACGCGGCCGACCATGCGGTTGCCGGCAGCGTGTCGATGGTCGCGCAGCGCGATCTGACCCTCGATGCGACGAGCCGCGTGGAAGCGAAGGGTGGTGAGGTCGATTCCCGCGGCGGCACGGTATACCTCTATTCGCACGGCGATGCGGTGGCGCGCAACGGCCAGGTCATCGACTTTTCCGGCGGCACAAACTCCGGCGACGCGGGCAGCGGTGAGTTCAGCGCGACCAACAATCTGCTGTTTTCCGGCAGCGTGATCGGCAACGCGGCGCCCGGGTATCGCGCGGGTTCTTTCATCATCGACCCGCTGAACGCGACGGCATCGGGAACCTTTGCTGCAAATACGACGATCTTCGCCGAAGACAATATCGACATCAATGGCAACATCACGATCAACGCAGGCGTCGCGCTGACGCTGCTCGCGGATCACGAAACCGCGACGCCCGGCAACTGGGACGTCGTGGGCGGCGGCAGCACGGTCGGAGTGGGCACGATTACGCGCAGCGGCGCGTTCACGGTCACCGGTACCGATGCGACGTCGTCGTTGCGGATGTTCGCGGGAGGCGGCGGCATCGGCACCGCGGGCACGCCGATCCTGACGACGATGAACGGCGGCAACATCATCGTCGATACGAGCAATCCGGCGCAGGTCGGAACGGCGAACGCGTTCATTTCCAACACGGGAACGATGAACGTGGCGGGATTCACCGGCGGCGCGACGATCGCGAACGCGTTCAGCCTGTTGTCGACCGGTGCGGTGTCGCAAACCAACCCGATCACGTCGGCGACACCCGGCGGGCTCGTGGTCGGCGGTGGCGGCGCGTTTACGCTCACGAATCCCGCGAACAACGTGGGCACGCTGGCGGCGTCGTCCGTCGGTGGCCTCAATTTCAAGAACGCGGGGGCGCTGACGGTCGGCACCGTCCTCGGGACCGTCGGCGTCAATTCCACCGAAAACGTGACCATTGCCGCGATCGGCGCGGGCTCGGACTTGAACGTCAACGACGACGTCATCATCACGTCGGCCGCCACAAAGGACCTGCTGTTGCAGGCCTCGCGCAGCATTTTTGTCACGGGCCCGGACATTAAGGCCGGCGGCACGGGTGCGATGAACGTCGTGCTGAATTCGCGCAACGATGACGGCGTTGCGACGGCCGTCGGGCAGGTCACGGTGCAGCCCCCTTCGCCGCAGATACTGACCAACGGCGGCAATCTCACGATCGGTGGCGGCGTTGGTGCGGCGGATTTCGCGATCGGCGTCGATTTGTCGACACCGCGTGGCGTCGCTATCAACGGCACCTCCATAAATACCGCCGGGGGCAATATTACGATCCGCGGCCGGGCTGCTCCGGTCGGTGGATCGCCCTCCGGCGTGAGGCTGGTTACGACCACCATGAACAGCGGCAGTGGTTCGGGGTCGATTTCGATTTCGGGTGACGGCGGTACAGTCGGCGGCGCGGGTATCGACTTGGTGATTAGTAATACGATCACAACGAGCGGCTCGGGGAACATCGTGCTCACCGGAACCGCTACCGGGGGCAGCTCGGTCGGTGTCATTGCGGACGTCTCCACGATCAGTTCCACCAAGGCGACCGGTGGCGGCCAGATCATCGTCTCGGGAACGGGTAGCGCGGTCGGTGACAACAATACCGGCATCAGGATGGGCGCGAACCCAGGAACGACGCAGATCACGTCGGTGAGCGGGGATATCACGATCAACGCCACGGCGGGCGTAGGAAACTCCAACGGCCTTTCGATGGAGGGCACGGCGGCCACGGCGAAGATCGAATCGACCGGCACCGCGGCGATCACGATCAACGCGACAGGCAGCGGCACGGGCAGTGCCATTACCACCAGCGGAACTGCAGCGAACAACGTCATCGGTGGGCCATCGGCCACCGGCGACATCACGCTGAATTCTATTGCAGGCGGGATCAGCGGCGCCAACCTGACCGTGCAGGGTTCCAAAGCGCGCGTGACCGGCGCGGGCAACATGAACCTCACGTCCACGACGAACGACATCGGCACGTTCGCGGCGAACCTCTCGACGTCGGGCGCCGTGTTGAACTACACCGACGCGAATACGTTCGCGGTGGGCGCGGTCGCAACGACGACCGGCATCACGACGAACGACGGCAACGTGACGCTGACGGCGACGGGCGGCAACGTCACGATCAGCGAAAATATCAATACAATCAATGCCTTAAATACCGGCCTCGCGGTGATCCAGGCGCAGGGTACGGGCAACACGATTTCTCTTGCTGCCGGCAAGTCGGTGACTGTCGGCGACCGGCTCAATTACGTCGGTGACAATCTGGTGCTCGACCCGACGAGTGCCAGCACCGTGGTATCGAGTCCGTCGAACAATTTCATTTCCATTGCGCCGTTCGACACGACGCGTTCGATCACGTTGGGCGCCGGCGCGACCGGACTGGGTGTCAGCGATGCGGAACTTTCCACGCTGTCCGCCACCAACAAGTACGTGATCGGTTCGACCGGGGCCTCCGCAATTTCCATCGACGGCGCGGTGAGCCAGGCGGCGAAAAACATCGACCTCACGACTGCCGGCGGCAACATCACGCTGAACAACAATATCAGCACGAACCAGCTGGTGCTGTCCACGGCGGTCGGTGGCGCGACCACGGGACAGATTTCCGGCACCGGCGTGATCACGCAGGCGGCGACGCTATCGGCAACTGCGAACGATGGCATCACGCTCAACAACGCCGCAAACGCCATTCCGAGGGCGCACCTCGTCAACAACGTGTCCGGCAACATCGCGCTGACGACCAATTTCGCGGGATCTTTCGAATTGCCCAACGCGCAGAGTCTGGCGTCCGGCGGAACGATCTCCGTATCCAACGTCAACGCAGCGGGCGGCTTGCGCGTATTCAGCGGCGCCGGTGTATCGACCACGGGTCCGGGTGCTTCGAACGTCACGCTGACCGCGGGCGGCACCGTGTCGACGGAGACGCCGGTGACGGCGGGCGGCGCCGGTATCGTGACCCTCACCGGCGGCAACGTGTCGAACAGCAGCGTCGTGACCGGGCCCGGCGGCATCACGGTTACCGCGAATGCGGCGTCGAGCGGCATATTCACGAACACGGGCACGTTGACGAACGGCGCCGGTGCGACGACGAACGTCATCGTCAACGCCGACAACATGGACCTGCAACCCGCCAGCGTGATCGCCGGCAACAACGGCACGGTATTTCTGCGTCAGGTTACCGCGTCGCGCGCGATCGATCTGGGCACGGAGACGGGCGGCAAGCTCAGTTTGACCAACGCCGAACTCAACACGATTACCGCCGCGCCGCTGAGCGGTGGCCTGCCGGGCCTGGAAGTGGGGCTCACGTCGGGCACCGGCGGCGTCACGGTATCGGCGCCGATCAATATCGCGCCGGTTGCGCTGGGCATCAAGGTATACGGCGGCACCGCACTGACGGACGTGCAGGCAACGTTGACCGCCACGCGCAACGTGGAATTCCAGTCCGACAACCTGAACGTCGGGGCCAACGTCACGACGGCATCCGGAATTTCGGTGCAGCCGCAGACCGGTACGCGGGAAATGGACCTCGGGACGGAAACCGGCGGCAGGTTGAGCCTGACCGCGACGGAAGTCTCGCGCTTGATCGCGTCGGGTCCAGTTACCTTCGGCGCAGGCGGCGGTTCGACCGGTAACATCACGGTAAGCGACGCGATTACACCGGGATCGAGCACGACGCAGATTTTGAGCGGTGCAGCGCTGATCAGTTCCGGTTCCGGTGCGGTCGTTGCGCCGAACCTGCGCGCGCAAAGCGTCGGCAATCTCGATCTGACGGCGAATCCAAACACCGTCACCAACCTCGCCGCTTCCGCTACCGGCGCGGGCAGCACGGTCAGTTTCGCGAATACGGGTCCGCTGACCATCACCACGGTGAACAGCATTCCAGGCGTCACCACGGCATCCGGTGCGGGAAATATTTTGGTTACCGCGCCGGGTCTCATCACCATTGATCAACCGGTGACTGCGGGCGGCACGGGTTCGGTGAGTCTGACCGGCACGGGAATCACGGCAAACAACACCATCACCGGTCCCGGCGGCGTAACGCTCGCGGCGGGCACCGGCGCGTTTACGCAGGGCGCATCCGGCGCTGTCACAACAAGCGGAGCGGCGACTCCGATTTCGATCACGGCCGATGCGATCGCGCTGGGCGGAGCAGCGAATTCGATTTCAGGCACCGGCACGCTGCTGCTGCAGCCGTTTTCGGATGCAACGACCATCGGCCTTGCCGGTGGCGCGGGAACGTTCAACCTCGGCACGGCAGAACTTGCGACACTGTCGAACGGATTCAGCGCGATCACCATCGGTCGCGCAAGCGGCACCGGCGCGATTGCATTCGGCGACGGCGCAGGGGGCAGTTCCGGATTCACGTTCCTCGATCCGCTCACGTTGCGCAACCCCGGCGTGGGCGCGGGCGGCATCACGATCGACGACCTGCTGTCGGTCGGCGCGAACAACCTCATGCTCCATTCGGGCGGCGCGATATCGCAGACCGCATCGGGTCTCGTCGCGGCCAGCGGTTTCGAAGTCATTGGCGGTGGTACGGTCAGCCTCACCTCCAGCGGGAACGATGTTGCGACTTTCGCCGCGAACGTTACGGGTTCCGGCAATGCATTGACGTACACCGACGCCAACGCGCTCGCGGTTGGCACCGTCGGCGGCACGACCGGGATCGCAACGGTCGACGGCAGCGTGGTGCTGACTACCCAGAACGGCAATGTCGATCTCAACGCGCCAGTCGACACGACCGTTGCGCTCAATACGGGAACCGTGGTGGTCCAGGCGGGCGGCGCGGGTAACACCTTGTCGATCGCGCCGGCCGTCGCGATCAATGCCGGCACCTTCCTCGCCTACGCGGCCGACAACATGACGATCGCGCCGACGAGCAGCACGACGGTGGTCGGGCCGACGGCGACGCTGACCGCCACGCCGTTCACGGCGAGCCGCGCGATTACGCTTGGTGCCGGAGGGACGGCCCTCGGGTTGAGTGATGCGGAACTTTCCACCTTCACCGCGGCGACGAGCGTAGGCGTTGGCAACACGGCGTATACGGGCAGCATTGCCACGGATGGAACGGTCAACCAGGCCGGGAAAGTGCTGTCGTTCGTAACCGCCGGCGGGAACATCACGCTCAACAACAGCGTTACCGCCACCAGTCTCGGGCTGCAAACCATCCTGAGCGGCGCGACGACGGGCGCCATTACCGGTACCGGTCAGGTCACACTCACCGGTGGGATACTCGCTAACGCGAACCAGGGCATCAGCCTCACCAACGTGGCCAATCAGGCGACGCAGATCAACCTGCAGAACAACGTTTCCGGCAACGTCGCGTACAACAACAACCTCAGCACGCAGTTAGTGCGCGCGAACAATCTGGCGCCGGGCGGAACAATTTCCGTCGCGAACGCGACGGGCGACATGCTCGTGTCGGGTGGCGGCAACGTGTTCACCACCGGACCCGGTGCCGCGAACGTTACGTTGTCCTCTCCGGGTTTGATCACGATCAGCGACACGGTTACCGCGGGTGGCACGGGCACGGTCGGCATCACGTCGACGACCGGTGGCATCACGCAGAACACCACGGTTACCGGCCCCGGCGGCGTCACGCTCGATGCGGGAACAGGCGCTTACACGCAGGGTGCCTCCGCGGTCATCACGACCAGTGGCGCCGCGACGCCGATAACGATAACGGCCGGAACCATCGCGCTCGGCGGCGCGGCGAACTCCATTGCCGGCACGGGCGCGCTGACGCTTCAGCCGTCGACGGACGCCACTACCATAGGCATCGCAGGCGGAACCGGAACGTTCAACCTGGATGCATCAGAACTCTCCACTCTTGCGGACGGCTTCAGTTCTATCGCCATAGGGCGCGCCACGGGCACCGGGGCCATCGAATTCGGCGGTCCGGGTCCGGCGTACACGTTTACCGATACGCTGGCATTGCGTACGGGCGGCGCAGGCAGCGGCGGCATCAGCATTACCGAGGCACTTTCCGTCGGCACCAACAACCTTACGCTGCAATCCGGCGGCCCGGTGAGCCAGTCGAGCGAAATTGTCGCCGCGGGTTTGCAGTTGTTGGGGGCGGGAACCTTCACACTGAACAACAGCAATAATTCGGTGAACACCGTCGCGGCGAGTCTGACCGGCGCCGGCTCGCTCAGCGTGACGCGCGGCGTCGCGGGCAACGTGACCGTCGGCACGGTCGGCGTGTCGGGTATCACGACGGCCGGCGGCAACGCGACGCTGACGTCGCAGAACGACATAATCGTCGCGCAGCCCGTCAACGTCAGCACAGGCACGATCACGTTCAACATCGGTCAGGGCGGCGGCGGTTCGACGCTCGACCTCGGCGCGATAGCCTCGTTGACGGCGGCGACCGTCAACGTGAATGGCGGCGCGGGCATGGACTCGCTGATCGCGACGAACGCCGCGAACACCTGGAACATTTCCGGCAGCAACGCGGGAACGTTGAACGGCAACATCAATTTCACGTCGATCGAAAACCTGACCGGCAACGCGAATACCGATAACTTCGTGTTTGGTGCTGCGGGTACCGTCGGCGGCGTTGTAAACGGGGCGGGCGCATCGGACACGCTGAACTGGGCCGCGTACACCAGCGCGCGCAACGTGACGATCACCGGACTGGGCGCGACCGATGGATTCAACGGCACCGAGGCCAGCATTACCGGCGGGTTCCAGAACATCAACAGCGTGACCGGCGCAACCGGCCAGCCCAACGTGCTCACGGGCCCCAATGCCGCCAATGTGTGGAACATAACGGGGGCGAGCAGCGGGACGCTGGTAAGTACTAATACATTGATTTTTAACAATTTTCCGAATTTGCAAGGCAATGCGAATACGGACAGTTTCGTCTTCGGTGCCTCCGGGACGCTCGGCGGCGTATTGAGCGGCGCGGCCGGCGCGGATACTGTGGACTGGTCCGCGTACGGAACGGCCCGCAACGTCGTGATCACGGGGCTGGGCGCAACAGACGGCTTCGACGGCACCGAGGCCAGCATTACGGGGTTCTTCCGCAACATCGAGACCATCGTCGGCGCGGCCGGACCGGTCAACACGCTCACGGGTCCGAATGCGGTCAACGCATGGGCGATCTCCGGCGCGAACGCCGGCACGTTGACGAGCGGTGGACGCACGTTGGCGTTCTCCAATACGCCTACGCTGACGGGTGGAAGCGCGGACGATGCGTTCACCGTAAGTCCGGCAGCATCGATAGGCACCGTCAATGGCGGTGCGGGCGGCACGAATTCGCTCGTCGTCAACGGCACGGTCGGCGCCGATACGTTCACGATCACCGGCACGGCGATCACCGGTTCCGCCACGGTCAGTTCCTACGGCACGCTGACGTCGGTCGCGGTAAACGGACTCGGCGGCGCCGATACATTCAACATTCAGGGCACGTCGGTACCCACAACCGTAACCGGTGGCGCCGGCACCGACACGTTCAACGTGTCATCGAATGCGCCAACAAACACCGGCAACCTGTCCGGGATCACGGCGGGCCTGACGCTCGATGCAGCAGGTGGGGCCAATACACTCGTCATCAGCGATTCCGGCGGAGGCGCCGGCAAGACCGCGACTGTCAACGCGACCTCGATTACCGGTTTCGCCGGTGCCGCGGGCGGGTCGACCATCACGTACACGACGACAGGCAGCTGGGGAACTCTGGATCTGCGCGGCGGCACGGCGGGGGACAGTTTTTCGGTCAACGGACTGCCGACGGTCGGCACCCTGTCGATCAACGCCGGCGGCGGTTCCGACACGATCACCGTCAACACGCCGATTGGCACGGGCGCGGGGCAGACCTACGCTGCGGAGGCGATCAACCTCAACGCGAATCTGACTTCCGCCGCGGCGAATATCAACCTGACGGGTAACGTCGTATTGCAAGCGTCGACTGTCACGCTGGACACGACCGGCGCAGGCAATATCACCATTGCAGGTACGACCGACGCGCAGTCCGCCGGAGCCCAGGCGCTCGCAATCAACAGCACGGGCACGACGACGTTCGGCGGCGCAGTAGGGACCGGCAATGCCCTTGCAAGCCTCGCCACCAACACGGGCGGCAGTACCGTCGTCAATGGTGGAGCCGTGACGACGACCGGCAATCAGACCTATGGCGACGCGGTCCAACTCGGCGCGACGACAACGTTTACCGGCGTTGACGTGAATTTTGCGTCGACGATTGCAGGGGCGGGCAACAGCCTCGTGGTGACGGGCAGCGGCGCGACGACGTTCGGCGGCGCGGTCACGGGTGTTGCGAACCTCACGAGCAACGGGGGCGGCACGACGGCGATCAACACGCCGACGATCACGACCACGGGCAACCAGACGTATACGGATGCCGTGACGCTGGGGGCCAATGCAACGCTGACGGGCGTTGACGTGAATTTTGCGTCGACGATTGCAGGGGCGGGCAACAGCCTCGTGG
>CAZMBS010000057.1:0-15024 GCA_964564295.1 uncultured Streptomycetaceae bacterium | reverse complement strand
GTGCCAGACGTGCACCAGGAACCAGAATTGAATTACCGCAATTCCGCACAGCGCGGTGAGCAGCGCGTAAACGATCCACCGCGCGATGCGTCTCATCCCGATCCTCGTGACGGCAGCGACTCAGGCGCGCTTGCGACGGCGCAGCAGCGCGAGCGCCGAACCGGTCTCGGGATAAACTCCACGCCAGATGAAAAACGACTCCGCCGCCTGTTCGACCAGCATGCCGAGGCCGTCGGAGCACCGGGCGCCTTCGCCGTGCGCGAATGCCATGAAAGGCGTGGCTTTGGCATAAACCATGTCGTAAGCGAGACTGCCTGCCGCGAAAACGCCCCGCGGCAATGGCGGCATGGCGTCAGACAGGCCGGCGGACGTGGCGTTCACGACGATGTCGAACTGCATGCCTGCCAGTGCGTCGAAGGAGCAGGCGCGCACGCCGCCGGGAGCGTTTGCGTGGAGTGTCGCGAAACGCCCGACCAGCGTCACGGCCTTTTCGACGGTGCGATTGGCCACCACGATACATTCGGGTTGCTCGCGCAGCAGCGGCTCGAGCACCCCGTAACTCGCGCCGCCCGCGCCGGCAATCAACACCCGCTTGCCACCGACCGGCACGCCGAGATTGCGCACGAGATCGCGCACGAGCCCGATTCCGTCGGTGTTGAAGCCCTGGATTTCGGTGGCACCGAGGCGCAGCGTGTTCACGGCGCCGGCGGCGAGCGCAAAGCCGCTGCGCTTGGCGGCCAGTTCCCACGCTTCGTGCTTGAACGGCAGCGTGACGTTGAGTCCCTTGCCGCGCGCATCGCGAAAGCGCAGGACCGCGTCCCGGAACCCGTCGCGCGGCGAGAGGATGCGCTCGTACACGATGTCCTGCCCGGTGACGCGGGCAAACTCGGCATGAATTTCCGGCGACAGGCTGTGTTCCACCGGATTGCCGATGACGGCATATCTGTCTGACATGACGGCCCGTGCCTCGGACGACGGAACGAATGCGGCGCTATTCGGACTGAAACCGGTCGGACCGCGTAAACACCCAGGTGCGGGTGATGCTCAGGATGTCCGTGTCCTTCACGATATCCGCGGGCAGCGGCGAAAACGGCGCCGCGAGGTTCACGATGTTGCGCGCCGCATCGTCGAGAATTTTCTGGCCCGACGAGCGGTTGATTTCGACCTTTTCGAGCGTGCCGTCGGTCTTGATCGACACCGTCACCACGACGCTGCCGTAGATGCGCTGGTCGCGCGCGGCCTGCGGATAGTTGAGTTCGCCCACGCGCTCGATCTTGAGCCGCCAGTCCTCAATGTAGCGGGCGAATCGAAACTCCTGTGTGCGCGCGCCGACGAACTTGCGGCGCGGGCGCTGCTGGTAGGCATCCCAGTCCTTGCTGATCTGCGCCTCCAGCCGCGCGATCTGCAGGCTGCGCTGCATGAGATCCGTGGTGTCGGTCGCCGCGCGCGCGTCGCTCTGTTCCTGCGGCTGCGGCGGCGCGGACTCCACCTGCGCGGCGCCGCGCTTCGCAAGCAGCTGCCTTGCCTCCCGTTCCAGCTGTTCCACCTTGCGCTGGGCGAGCGTGATCTCCGTGGACGGCGCGTCTTCGCGCGTGGCCGGCAACGGACTTTTCGCGCGACGCGCCGCGTCGGTATTGCCGCCGCCGTCCAGATTGTGCTGTGCCAGCGCATCGGCTTTCGCCGGGGCAGCGGTCGAGCGCGTGTTGACCAGCACGACCTCCAGAGGCTGCGCGAAATCGCGCAGCGGGCCGCGCTCGGGCATCACGAACGACACGAAAAATATCGCGAAAACATGCAGCACCACCGATACGGCGAGCGCCGAGTTGAATCGCACCGCCGAAGTCCAGGCCGCAATCCGGCGGTCGAATCCCGCGAGCCGCCGCTCCAGATCGGCGACGCGCGCGTCGAGCCGTTCGACCGCGCCCGACCACGGCGCATGGCGCGCATGCTTGGCGCGCCGCGCGAGCGGCACCACTTTGCGGGCGGGCTGGGATCCCATGTCGGCTATTCTACCCAACTCCGGGAATAACTCAAGAAAAATTCATTCATAACAACATCTTACATCGTACTCTTCGACCGCATTCTTGAATCGAGGGTCGACGTTGCTCCGGGTCAGTGGGTACTCACCTTGCTGCCGCGCCGTGCGCTGCCTCCTCGGTACGGCGCGCGAATTCACAACGCACGCTGCACTCGATGAGATCGATGTCCGATACCGACAACATGACCGGTGTCGCCGGCGGCAATGACGGCAACGACGGCACGCGAACTACCATCGGCAGCGCGTCGAACCGGGCCAGATTGTCGCGTATGACGGTGGCGGCGGCCGTTTCCACTTTTTCCTGAAGCAGCCAGCGCAGACACCAGTAGCGCTCCATGTTGCGCTGGAACTCCGCATACACCTCGTAGGCCGCCTCGAAGTCGCGCATCGCGGAAAGCAGGGATTCGTCGCGGGCGGGATACGGCGGCGCTTCGCCACGCGCAAGCGCGATGATCTGGCGCTGGTTGACGAGGTCGACGTAGCGCCGCAACGGCGAACTCGACCAGACGTACTGCGCGACCCCGAGGCCTTCGTGGCCCCCCGGCACCGTGCTCATGCGCACCTTGCCGGCGCCCTGCACGCGATAGATGGCCGCAACCCCGGCTTCCGCCAGGAGCCGGCCCCACTCGCTGTTCGCATAAATCATCAGTTCGGAAACCACCTTGTCGACCGGCGTGCCGCGTGCGCGCGGCAGTATCGTGACGCGCTCACCGTCCACGCGAAACACGTATTCCGCGCGCTGTTCGACTTCGGGCAAGTCGCCGCGCCGCAGGCGTTCGAGCCGCGTCGCGAGCTTCCATAGCGTGACGAGTTCGTCCCGCTGCGCATGATCGACCGCGCCGTTCGCGAGCGTCCGCGCGTTGAACACCGGGTCGAGCGCATCGTGCCGCAGGTTGCCGGCGATGCGCACGCGCTCGACGCGCGTGCTGGTGCCGTTCACGAGCAGGTCGGCGTCGAGATCGAGATACAGCGACAGCGCAGGTGCGTCGCGCCCGGCGCCGAGCGTGTAGGCGTCGATCGCCTGCGCGGGCAGCATCGTGAGCTTGCCGCCCGGGTAATAGACGGTCGACAGGCGTTCGCGTGCCGCGAGATCCACGGGCGACCCCGGCGCGGCGCCCAGCGCGGGCGCCGCGATGTGGATGCCCACGCGAAAGCGGCCGCCCGGCAATGCGGCGACGGAGAACGCATCGTCGATCTCCGTGGTTTCCGCGTCGTCGATGCTGTATGCCGTCGCGTCGGCAAGCGGCAGGTCGCCCGGCACGGTGATATCCGGAATCGCCCCGAATCCGGTTCCCCGCGGGAAATGCTCGAATGCGAACCGCCGGAAATGATAGTCATGGGAAGACGGAATTCCGCCGCACCGCTCGATCAGGCGCGCGGGGGCCAGCTTCTCGAGCGCGGCGGCCTCTTCGAGCGCCTTCCACTCCAGGCCCGACTTTTCCGGCCGGAACAACAATGCGTCGAGCATCGGCCCGAACGCGGCAGGCAACCGGAATGCGCGCAATTCGGCCACATACTGCGCCTTCTGCTCCGCTTCACGCGCCTTGCGCGCGACGCTCGCGAGCGCGGCGGCCAGGGCCGGTGCCGGCGCGGCCCGGTAGCGCCCGCGTCCCTTCTTGTAGAAATACATCGGCGCGCCGTGCAGCTTCGACAAGATCGCCGCGGCTTCGACCGGCGCGGGCGGGTGCCCGAAGTATTCCTGGGCGATTGCCGCGTAGTCGAATTCGGATTCGCCGCAGCATTGCCACAGAAAATCGATATCCATGGCGTCGGCAAGTCGCTGGGCCTCCGCGAGGAAGCTCGCGAGCGGCGGCGTGTCGAACCGCAACAACACCGCGGACGATTTCACTTTGGAGCGCTTGCCGTGCGGCGCCTCGACCTGCAGGGATGTCGTGTTGTCGGCGAGCACGCTGCCGACCTTGAACGTGCCTTCTTCCTCGTAGTACACGTTCATGGGCGGAACCGACCGATGCGAATGAAAAACGGGCACAGCCGGCGGCTGCGCCCGTCATTATATCGTGGTGGCTGCGGCGTTCGCGGCGGTCCCGCGCAACGCTCAGGGCAGTTCCAGCACCTCGTGTACATCGGACTCCACAACGGCACCCGGCGAGCCGCCGGATTGCGCGTTGCCGCTCACAAGGTGCATCCGGTTGCCCACGACATCCCCGGCGAGTCCATGCCGCGCAAACTCCATGGGCGGCAGGATCGTCCAGCGATTGGTCGCCGGATCGTACGCTTCGACGGCGCGGAACGTGGCGGACCACTTCGACGTGCGTGATTCGCCGCCCGCCACGACGATGCGGCCCCGATGCGTGCCCCAGGCCGATGCGCTGCGCGGCGTCGGCATCGGCGCGAGCAACGGCCCCCATTGATCGGTAGCCGGGTCGTACACCTCCACGATGTCGGTATTGCTCGCGCGGGTGATGAACGCTGCCCCGACGCGCCCGCCGATCACGTAGACCTTGTTGTTCACCACGCCCACGGCGGCATGGTTGCGCGCGGTCGGCATCGTGCTGCGTGATTCCCAGGTATTCGTCGCGGGGTCGTAGACCTCGTTCGTGCCCAGCGCACGATGCGGCCGCGCCGGATGCAGCGCCGTTTCCCTGGAGCCGGGGTGTACGCCCGCGCCGCCGATGACATAGATCTTGCCGCCCACGACAGCAGCGTTGGCGGCGCCGCGCTTGGTCGGCAGCGGCGCGAGCGCCTTCCACGCATCGGCGCCCGGATCGTATTCCCACGCGTTGTCGAGCGGCATCCACGCCGTGGGTCCCGTCGCGGGTTTGGCGAAGCCGCCGAACACGTAGATCTTGCCGTTCAACTCCGCGAGCGCGAGGTGGTGCGACAGCAGCGCCATCGGCTTTTTCTTGGTCCAGCGATCGGCGCCGGGATCATATTCGTAGGCGAGACCCTTCGGGGTCCAGCCCGGGCCGATGCCGCCGAACACATGCAGCTTGCCGCCGGCCGCGATGCCGTAGAGTTCTTCCGACGCCTCCGGAAACGGCGCAAGACGCGCCCATTTCTGCGCGGTCGCGCCGCCGACGAAGGTCAGCGCCAGCAATGCGGACAACATCACTCTCACGACTGATTTTGCGTTCACGAAATCCCCCTGTCGATATTCGCGCTGCGCGCCGCGCACCGTCTGCGAACTATGCTACCCCGCCGACCGTCGCCGCGCAATTCATCCGAAGCCGCAGAACTCCAGCACCGTTTCGATATGGTCGCCGAAACTGCTGAGACCGTGGTCGCCCCCGTCGATCACGACCTGGCGGCACCCGCGGTATCGCGCGACGGCATCGCGATAGTCCAGCACCTCGTCACCGGTGGTGACGATCAACAGGTAATGCCCGGGCGTAATCGCCGCCGTTTCCAGCGCGCGCAGCTCGCCGACGTGCGCCATCGTGAATTCGTAGCGCTCGCCCGAGTACAGATTCGTCTGCGGCCCGACGTGGCCTTGCAGCAGCGCGTACGGGCGCACCGCGGGATTCAGCAGCACGGCGCGCACGCCCAGCCGCTCCGCGAGGTGCGTCGCGTAGTAGCCGCCGAGGGAACTGCCGACCAGCGCGGTGCGCGCGAGCCCCGCATCCCGCACCTGCCGTTCCAGCAGCGCCACGGCCGCGCGCGGCGACGGAGGCAGTTCCGGGCACGCGAATGCGTTCCGCAAACCGAGTTCGGCCATCCGGGCCTCGATGAGCCGAGCCTTGAACGACTGTGGCGAACTGTTGAAACCGTGCAGGTAGATCAGCAAGCTATGTCGTCGCCGTGACACGCCGCGCCAGCGCGAGCAGCATGAGGTCATTGCCGCGCGCGGCGACAATCGACAGACCGATCGGGCAATCATGGAGTGTCCCGAGCGGCATGCTGACCTGCGGCAGGCGCGCGAGCCCGGCGATGCACAGCAGGCTCAGCGCGCGCGAACGGAAGTCCTCTACCGCCTGCGGTGGCGTGTTGCGCAATGGCGCGATGTCCGGAAGCGTGGGCAGCAGCAACACGGCATTTTCCGAGAGCAGCGCGTCCATCCGCGCAGCGATGTCTTCCCGCGCCTTGCGCGCCGGCGCGACGACGTCGGGCCCCAGCGTCGACGACCATTCGATACGCTGCTTGATGCCGGGCCCGAGCCGGGGTTTGACCCGTGTCACCCAATCGCCGAGCTGTGCCCATACCTCCGCGCCCTGGAGCGTGCGAAAGACGTGCATCCACGCCGGCAATCCCTCGGTACTGACCGTGACCGGCGCCGGCGCACCCAGTTCGGCGGCGATGCGGTCGACGGCGGGCCGCAGCGTGCGCGACACGTCCGCGCCCGCCATCTCGAACGCGTCCTCTCCGATCAGCAGGCGACCCGGCGCCGGCGCATGCGCGCTGCCGAACAGGACATGTCCCACGCGCTCCAGCATCAGCGCATCGCGCGCGAACCATCCGCAGGTATCGAAACTCGAAGCGAGCGGACACGCGCCGGCGAGCGACACCCGCCCGTGCGTCGGACGTATGCCGAATATGCCGCAAAAACTGGCGGGAGCGCGCACCGACCCGCCGGTATCGCTGCCGAGTGCAAAGTCCACGAGTTCGCCGGCGACCGCGGCTGCGGAACCGCTCGACGAACCGCCCGGAATGCGCCCCGGCGCATTGACGTTCTCCGGCGTGCCGTAGTGCGCGTTCTCGCCGTTCAGGCTGAACGTCAGTTCGTCGGTATGCGTCTTGCCGACCATGTCGGCGCCCGCGTCGAGCAACTGCTGCACGACGGGCGCGGTGCGCGTCGCCGCGGGATGAGTGTCGAGCCATTCCGGGCTGCCGAATCCCGTCTTGAATCCGGCGACATCGTAAATATCCTTGGCCCCGAAGGTCATGCGCGCGAGCGGTCCGCCGGGGGCGCCGCCGCATTCCGCGTGCGTGTGGCGACAAAACGCGCCGATCGTGTCCCGGTCCAGTATGTTCATGATTACGCTCCCGTTATCCGGCTGCACTTTCGATCGCGGCCAGCAGCTTGCCGTGAATGCCGCCGAATCCGCCGTTGCTCATGATCAGGACATGATCGCCCGGTGCCGCCTCGGCGGCAATCGCGGCGACCAGTTGCGGGATGTCCGCGACAGCGGCAGCCCTGCTTCCGAGCGGCGCGAGCGCTTCTCGCGCATCCCAGTCGAGGCCCGCGGTATGACAGTACACTCGATCGGCGGCCGCCAGGCTGCCGGCGAGCGCGTTTTTCATGACGCCGAGTTTCATGGTGTTGGAGCGCGGCTCCAGCACCGCAAGGATGCGGGCGCCGCCGACGCGCGCGCGCAGGCCCGCGACCGTGGTCGCGATTGCCGTCGGATGATGCGCGAAGTCATCGTAAACGGTGACGCCTCTGGCAACGCCCCTGATCTCCATGCGCCGTTGCACGCCACGGAAACCGGAAAGCGCCGCGATGCCGGCCGCCGCGGGGACGCCGGCGTGGCGCGCCGCCGCAATTGCCGCGAGCGCATTGAGCCGGTTGTGCTCGCCCAGCAGGTCCCATTGCACGATGCCCTGCGCCGCGCCCCGCAATGCAACCGCGAATGATCCGTCGGCCGCGGGCGTGCCGGCCGACCAGCCGGCGTCGATGCCGAACCGCTCCGCCGGCGTCCACAGCCCGCGCGCGAGCACGCGCTCGAGGTTCGCGTCGTTGCCGTTTGCGACGACGAGTCCGTTGCGCGGCAGCGTGCGCACGAGATGGTGAAACTGCGTCTCGATCGCCGCGAGATCGGGAAAGATATCCGCGTGATCGTATTCGAGATTGTTCAGCACCGCGGTGCGCGGTCCGTAGTGCACGAACTTCGAGCGCTTGTCGAAAAACGCGGTGTCGTATTCGTCGGCTTCGATCACGAAAAACGGCGTCTCCGTGGTCCGTGCCGACACGCCAAAGTTGCGCGGCACACCGCCGATCAGAAACCCGGGACGCAGCCCCGCATGTTCGAGTATCCAGGCGAGCATGGCGCTGGTCGTTGTCTTGCCGTGCGTGCCGGCGACCGCCAGCACCCAGCGCCCGCGCAATACGTTTTCGGCAAGCCATTGCGGCCCGCTCACGAACGGCAGCCCGCGATCGAGGATTTCCTCCATGAGCGCATTGCCGCGCGTCACGACGTTGCCGATCACGAACACGTCCGGCGTCAGCGCAAGCTGTTCGGCGCCGTAACCTTCGATGAGTTCGATGCCCTGCCCGGCGAGCTGTGTGCTCATCGGCGGGTACACGCCGGCGTCGCAGCCGGTGACCCTGTGGCCCGCCGCGCGCGCGATCGCCGCGACGCCCCCCATGAAGGTGCCGCAGATGCCTAGTATGTGGATGTGCATGGAGGACGCAGCGCGGTCATTCGCGCCGCATGAAGTATACCGCCGCGTGCAGCGGCATCGTGATCCAGGCCACGAGTGCGGCAAGGATCACATAACATGTTGTTTTAATTGATGTTCTGTGATGCGCTCGCCCGTCGCGGAACGCGCTGCGGCAGCGGCAGGTGTGCGCCGCGGTGCATCGCACCGGGCGCGGCGGTCAACCGCGCCGGATCAATCGAATGCGAGTTCGCGCCGGATCGCGTTGTAACGCGCGTAGAGATCCTGCGGGCTCGCGCCTCCGAGATTGAGCACCGCGTAGCGATAGCTGCCGAGCCATTTCATTTCGCGCGCGAGTCCCATGCCGCGCTTCAGGTACAGCATGAGCCGCGCATCGGGATAGCGGCGGTGGATGGCGTCGATCTGGGCGGCGCTCGGCACCGATCGCACGGCCGAGCCGTCGAACCGGCGAAATACGAAGCTCGCCGCCATGCGGAACTCGCCCGCGCCGGTCGTGTGCCGCGGCGCCTCGCCCTGCGCGAGCGACAGCAACAGGTCGTAGGGGTCATAGCCGTCGACGCGCCGGTACAGGTTGGCAAGCTGGGACGCGAGCCGCGGATTGATCTCGATCACGCGCAACGCGCCGCTGTCGGGGTCGTACATCATTTCGAGATTGAAAAAGCCGTGCGCGTAGTCCATGCCGGCGAGCAGCTTCTCCGTGAGCGCGACCATGCGTGCGCGCACCGCTTCGGGCAACTGCGACGGGTACTCGAAGCGCATGAACGCCTGCGTGCCCGGATACATCACCTCGTCGACCACGCCGAGCACCGTGACGCGGCCCTTGAATACAAAACCGTCGATATTGACCTGGATTCCCCGCAGGATTTCCTCGGCAACCATGTGCGCGGAATCGATCGTGAACGGCGTATGCGCGGGCATCAGATCGTCGAACGGCTTGATGAGCCGCCGCAGCACGAGCTGCTCCAGCGGCCCGAAGCGCATGTGCGACATCACCTGCGCGAAATCGTCGACGCGCCGCGCGAGCACCGAGTAGGTCGCCTTGACCGGTTTGATGAAACACGGGAAGCGGAATCCGAATTCGGCCCGATCGCGGATGCCGTACGGAAAAACCGCGAAGTCGGGCGTGGCGTCCGGCACGATCTTGCGCTGCAGGCAGCGCGCGTAATACTTGTGCTGGGTCGAAATGACCATCGCCGGATCGGTCCCGGGCAAACCCAGCCTCTGCGCCACCACCGCCGCGGCGAGCGCGCCGAAATGCTCGTTGTTGCTCATGACGCCGTCGATGCGGCCGCCGTACCGCGTCACGAGGCCGTCGATCCAGCGCCGCACGTCGAACGCGAGCAGCCGGGCGTTTTCGGGAAACCGGAACAGATCGAATCCCTCAAACACGAATTCGTAGCGCCCGGCGTGCCGCGGGTGCGCGAGTTCGATGCGGTCCCAGTCCTTCGGGAACAATACGAGGATTCTTTTCAAGACACGCTCCGATTCGCCGGGCCCTGCACCGGGCCCGACTGCGTTATACGCACCGGCCGGCCGTCCGGATGCGCGGTCCGCATTGTAACAACCGTCCGCCCCTCCCACTCCCTTTTACTGGACGCTACCGGTGGAAACTTTCATAATTCTTTCGCCATCCAGCCGCTTACACAACCCACGCCCGGAGCCGACATGCGCAGCGAATTGCATCTTGAAGACCAGGACGATGCCGGTGTCAACCCGTCGCGCGCGCCCGGAATCGCGGAGATTATCGCGGCGAGAATGTCGCGCCGCGATGCCCTGAAAGGCATGGCCGCGCTGGGCCTGTCGGGCCTGTTGGGCGATCCGCTGGGAAACGGGGCCGCGCACGCACAGGGCGCCGTGCGTTCGTCGCTCGGCTTCACCGAGATCGGCCGCTCCCTCGACGAGACAACACACGTTGCGCCCGGCTACAACACGCAGGTGCTGATACGCTGGGGCGACCCGATCCGCCGGTTCGGCCCCGAATTCCGTCCGGGAAAACAGACAGCCGCCGAGCAGGACGCGCAGTTCGGCATGGACAACGATTTCATCGCCTTCATGCCACTGCCGCGCGGCTCCACAAATTCCGGTCGCGGGCTGCTGTGCGTGAACCACGAGCGCTGTTCTCCGTACCTCGCCTGGCCCGGCATGACGGCGGCGAATTTCCAGAAACTCATGACGCGCGAACAATGCGAAGTGGAGATGGCCGCGCAGGGCCATACGATCATCGAAGTCACGCGGGCGCGCAGCACATGGTTCGTCGTCGACGACAGCCCCTACAACCGCCGGATCAACCCGTGGCGCACGGAAATGCGCGTAAGCGGTCCCGCAGCGGGCCATGCGCGCATGCGCACGAAGGCGGACCCGGACGGCAACAAGGTCGTCGGCACGATGAACAACTGCGCCGGCGGCACGACGCCGTGGGGCACCGTGCTGACGTGCGAAGAAAACTTTCACAACTATTTCCTGGGTAACGCGGCAACCGGGCCCGAGGCGGCGGCGTGGAAGCGCTACGGCATCAACGGGCGGGCGCGTTACGTGTGGGGCCGATACCACGACCGGTTCAGTCTGGATCGCGAGCCCCACGAGCCGAACCGGTTCGGCTGGGTCGTGGAAATCGACCCGTACGATCCGAAGTCGGTGCCGGTGAAGCGCACGGCGCTCGGACGATTCAAACACGAAGGCGCCACGACGGCGGTCGGCTACGACGGGCACGTCGCCGTGTACTCCGGCGACGACGAACGCGGCGAATACGTGTACAAGTTTGTCACCGCGGACACGCTGAACGCGCGGAATCCCGCCGCCAACCGCAACATACTGGACGCCGGAACGCTGTACGTCGCGAAATTCAATGCGCTCGGAAAAATGCAGTGGCTGCCGCTCGTGTTCGGGCAGGGCCCGCTCACGGCCGAAAACGGTTTCCACAGCCAGGCCGACGTGGTGATCGAGACCCGCCGCGCGGCCGATCTGCTCGGTGCGACACCGATGGACCGGCCGGAGGACATCGAGACCAATCCGCGCTCCGGCCGCGTGTACGTCGTGCTCACGTTCAACGAGCGGCGAAAGGAAACCAACCTGGCCAATCCGCGCGCGCCCAACCCGTTCGGGCACATCATCGAAATCACGCCGCCTCTGGTGAACGGACTGGCTGACCACGGCGCGACGGAATGCGACTGGAACTTCTTCATGCTGTGCGGCGATCCGGCCAACCCGGCGCACGGCGCGCAGTACGGTGGGCCCGTCAGCGAAAACGGCTGGGTCGCCGCGCCGGACAATATCGCGTTCGACCCGAAAGGCCGCATGTGGATCTCGACCGACGGTCAGGACGACTCCGCCGGGTTCGCCGACAGCGTCTACGGCGTCGATACCGATGGCGCGGGGCGTGCCGTGCCGAAATGTCTGTTCAGCGCACCGCGCGGGGCCGAAGTCTGCGGTCCGGAATTTACGCCAGACGGCAGGACGCTCTTCATTGCGGTTCAGCATCCCGGCGACGAAAAAGGATCGACGTTCGACAAGCCGTCGACCCGCTGGCCGGACTTCAAGGACGGCATGCCGCCGCGGCCCTCGGTGGTCGCGATCACGAAGGGCGACGGCGGCGAAATCGGTTCCTAAATTGCGCGATCGCGCGGACCGGCGCTGCGTGCCGCGCTACTTCGTGACTTCGATTTCACCCTTCATGCCGGGGTGCAGCCCGCAGATGTAGCCATAAGTGCCCGCGTCGTTGAACTGCAGCGACGTGCTCTGGCCCTTCAGGATTACCGGCGTGCGCAACGTGGTGTCGCCCTGCACCGTGACCTGGTGCGGCGAATCGTCGATGTTGGTCCAGGTAATGGTCTGCCCCGCGCGCACCCGGATTTTTTCCGGACCGAACAGGAATTCGGCGATGCCGACGGTGCCCGGCCCGGACGGCCGCTGCGCCGCCCCGCCCGCGGTGCCGGAGAGGCTTGCGAGCGAAATCACGAAATCCTGCTGTGCGTGCGGCAGATGGCATTCAAAACACGCCTTGATATTGGCGTTGGCTTTTGCGTTGGGTTTTTTGTCCGCAGTAAACGCTGCATAGACCCAGTCGCCATTGCGCCACGCGGCGGGAATCGCGTCGCCCCAGCCCTTGCGTTTCTCCATGACCGTGTAGCCGACGACCTTCGTTTTCGTGAAGTTGCCCTTGGCGTCGCGCACGGGGTTGCCCTTGGCGTCGGTCGCCACACCATACTGCACGAGCGTCAGCACCGCGCCGTCCGGAACCGGCCGGCCGTTGCGCACGGCATCCACGACCTGCTTCGAGGCAAAGAGCTCGCGATGCTGCTTGATGTCGTGGCGGTTCAGAGTCTGATACAACACGCCCTTCTCGAACCCCTCCGGGAAATTGATTTTTTCCGGCGTCGCGAGCACGTGCGCGGCAAGGCCGCCTCCCGCAACTGCCAGCACTCCCGCGATTCCCTTTGCCCACCTGCGTTGCTGCGACATGTTTCCCTCCGCTCGGGTGACTGGATTATTCATTTGTCGAACATTACCTGCAATCCTTACGTGGCGTGCGGATACTTGGATGCGGGCCGAAGCAATGTAATTTATTCAATAAAAACAATTGGTTAAACCATCACGCTGGTCGCGGACGCCGACCGCGATCCCGGTACCGGGCAGTTATCCGCCGCGTGATAGGTAAACACCATGGAAAATTTCGTCGTGGCGGTCGTGTTGCGTCCGGCCGCATGGAACAACGCGCAGTGGAAGAACAGGACGTCGCCAGGATCGAGTTCCACGGCCTGCGCCGTGGCAATTAGCGCGTCGTTTTCCGGCAGCCCGACGCGCAGAAACT
Source organism: uncultured Streptomycetaceae bacterium (assembly GCA_964564295.1). Classification (GTDB taxonomy): domain Bacteria; phylum Pseudomonadota; class Gammaproteobacteria; order Burkholderiales; family SG8-41; genus CAZMBS01. Next base: position 1,882 of record CAZMBS010000057.1, on the reverse strand, counting down.
GCGCGGCGTCGAGTTGTTCCGCCGACACCTGCAGGCGATGCGTGCCGGGGAGCACCTGCAGGCACCCGTTCTCGAGCCGCTCCCGGCCCAGCGCGGTCCATACCGACACGAGTTGCGCGCGCTCGAACGACCAGTAGCGTATGTCGCGATGCCAGCCGGTGACGCTGCTGTAGCCGGGGTTCTTGGTCATCACGCAGTTGTGGTGCGCGCGCGCGAGCCTGACGTCCGGCCCGATCAACTGGCGCAAACGGCCCGCGACCTGCGGCGCGGTCGACCAGGCGCGCCACGCCGGATTCCGGTCGTATGCCTGGAGCAGGCGCCGCACCGTCGCGCCGCCGGTCGCATCGCGCGCGTGGGGCGCGCCGGGATAGCCGACGTCCGCCTCCAGTTCCAGCGGCGGCGCGGCGGCCTGCAATTGCTCGCGCGCGACGCGCAGCATGCTTTCGCCCGATGCACCCGGCACGATCCCGCGCGCGACGACATAGCCGGCGCTTTCGAACTGCGCCAATTCCCCGGAATCGAACGCGTTCTCGTCCATGCTGCTGCGCTCAGGGCGCGTAGCCCAGCGCGGGCGCGAGCCAGCGCTCGGCATCGGCGACCGGCATGCCCTTGCGCCGCGCGTAGTCTTCCACCTGGTCCTTCGCGACCTTGCCCACGGCGAAGTACTGCGACCGCGGGTGTGAAAGGTAGAAGCCGCTGACCGAGGACGCCGGCCACATGGCGTAGCTCTCGGTGAGCGTGATGCCGGCGCGGCCCGCGTCGAGCAACGCGAACAGGGCCGCTTTCTCCGTGTGGTCCGGGCAGGCCGGATAGCCGGGCGCGGGCCGGATGCCCTGGTACTTTTCGGCGATGATCTCGTCGTTGCCGAGCGCTTCGTCCTTCGCATAGCCCCAGAATTCGCGCCGCACGCGCTGGTGGAGCAGTTCGGCGAACGCCTCCGCGAGCCGGTCGGCCAGCGCCTTCAGCATGATGCTGCTGTAGTCATCGTGACTTTTTTCGAACTCGGCGAGCTTCTTTTCGATGCCGATGCCCGCCGTGACCGCGAACGCGCCGACCCAGTCTTCGACGCCGCTTTCCCGCGGGGCGACGAAGTCCGCCAGACACAGGTTGGGATTGCCTGCCGGCTTCTGGTTCTGCTGACGCAAATTGTGCCAGGTCATCGACACCTTCGTTCGCGCGCCGTCGGCGTAAATCTCGATGTCATCGCGGTTGACGGACGCAGCGGGAAACAGGCCGTACACGCCGTTCGCGGCAAGCCAGCGCCCGTCGATGATTTTTTTCAGCATGGCCTTGCCCTCTGCCAGCACCGTGCGCGCCTGCTCGCCGACGACAGCGTCCTCGAGTATCGCGGGGTACGGCCCCGACAGTTCCCACGTCTGGAAAAACGGGCCCCAGTCGATCAGCCCGCCGATCTCGGCAAGATCGTAATTCTTCAGGAGCTTCACGCCGTGCGTCTGCGGCCCGGGCGGCGCGTACGCGGTCCAGTCGATCTTCAACGCGTTGGCGCGCGCGGCGTCGAGCGGCACGAGATTCGGTCCGGACTTGCCGTGGTGCTGCGCGCGCACACGCTCGTATTCGGCGGCCAGCGTCTCCAGGTACGGCGCGCGCAACTCCTCCGACAGCAGGCTGCTGCAGACGCTCACGCTGCGGGAAGCGTCCGGCACCCAGATGACCGGCCCCCGGTAATGCGGCGCGATCTTGACCGCGGTGTGCACGCGCGAGGTCGTGGCGCCGCCGATCAGGAGCGGCACGTCACCGTAGCCTTCGCGTTCCATGTCCCGCGCGTTCAGCGCCATTTCCTCGAGCGACGGCGTAATCAGGCCCGACAGGCCGATGATGTCGGCGTTTTCGCGGCGCGCGGTCTCGGAAATCGTTTTCCACG
>CAZMBS010000056.1:0-15143 GCA_964564295.1 uncultured Streptomycetaceae bacterium | reverse complement strand
TGCTGTACCTGTCCGCGGCGCAAAACGCCGGCGCCAATGCGATCGGCATCATGCTGACCGGCATGGGCAAGGATGGCGCCACCGCGATGCTGGAAATGAAGCGCGCGGGGGCGCTCAACATCGCCCAGGACGAGGCGTCGTGCGTGGTCTTCGGCATGCCGAAGGAGGCCATCGCGGCCGGAGGCGTGGACGAGGTGTTGCCGTTGGGCGACATCACCACGCGCGTGCTCGGCGCATTGCGCGAGGGCGGGGTGCGGCACCGGATCTGACGGAAAGCAGCGGGGGCGGCTTCGGGCCGCCTAAAGTTTAGGCAGCGCGCGGCCGTTGAGAGATCGGTGAAAGGACCGATCCCGTGGCGTCGACCGTACTGGTTGCGAATCGAATTCCCGCCGAGGCGCAGGCGATTGCGCTCGCGCTGGGACAGGCGTTTGCCGCCAAACCGGTAGAAACGCCCGACGCGCTGAATTCGAGTCTCGAGGGCGCCGCGGCGCTCGTGCTGGACGTGAACTTTTCGGACGCGCAGGGACTCGACGTGCTCATGGACGTGCGTACGCGCAGCGAGGTGCCGGTGCTCATCGTGACACCACTGGATGATCCCAGCTGCGCAGTCGAGGCGTTGCGCTGCGGTGCGATGAGTCATCTGGTGAAAGCAGGCGATTATCTCCGCGTCGTCTCACTGGCGATCGAAGAAATCATCCGCCGGTCGACCCAGGTCGATGTCCTCCAGCGGGAGATCGTCGGCCTTCAAAAGCGCATCGCCGAACTGACCGGGCGGAACGCGTCGCAGACGCCGTCCACGAAAATGGAACCGTCTTCGTCCCGGCCCCGTGCGAAGCGTTCGCTGGCCGAAGAAATCGAATATCGTCTGCGCGCGGGCGAACTGGTATTGCCGCCGTACCCGGGCATCGCACTCAAGTTGCGCCAGTTGATGGACAGCGACGCCGGAATGTCCGAGGTGGGGCGCGTGCTGTCGCAGGATGCGGCGATCAGCGGCAAACTGCTGCAGCTGGCGAACGCCGCGCAGTTCGCGCAGGCGCGCAAGGTGCACACGATCGAGGATGCGATCAGCCGGCTTGGACTGGACGGCGCGTGCAACACCGCGGAGCTCGTCGCGAACAAGTCGCTGTATGCCTCCGGCAACGCCACATACCGGGCGTGCCTGGAAGAATTGTGGGTGCACGGCGTCGCCTGCGCGCACGCGAGCGAAATTCTCGGCCGGCGCACGGAACAGGCGGGCGTGCGCAAGCTGTTCCTGCTCGGGCTGCTGCACGACGTCGGCAAGCTCGCGCTGCTGCAGATCATCGCGCAGGTCGATCCGGAAGGAACGCACGTCGCAACGCCCGCGGACATGGCGTCGTTTCGCAAATTCCTGCGCCAGCACCACGTGCAATTCGGCCTGACGATGATGCAGCGCTGGAAGCTCGACGCGGACTTTCACGAGATCGCGCGCTATCACGACAACCTGCAGGGCGCGGGCACGCTGTCGCGGCCGCTGCTGATCGTGCACCTCGCCAATCTGCTCGCGCGCGCGCGCGGCTATGGCGAGTCCCTCGACAATCCCGACGCACTGGAGGCGGCACCGTCGAAGGCGTTTTTCTCGCTGACGGCCGAGGACATTCAGGCCGCCGGAGAAGCCTTGGACAAGGCCGTGCAGGGAAGCCGCGATCTGCTGGCAGGTTAGCGCCGGTTGCGTACCGGAACCCACGAAAGCGGCTGCGAGGACGGTTACAAGAGTTACGCTCCCACCTTCGGCACGAGGCGGGTTCAGGCGCCTTGCATCGCCGCGACCGCCCAGCCGGTGGCGGCGAGCTGGCGGCCGGATGCCTGCTCGAAAGACAAGCCGACGCGCTGCGCGAGCTGTGCGATGGAACCGCCGCGATCCATGGCGAGAGCGATCATGAGGTACGGGGCGTACGGCCCTTCATTGCGAAGCAGCAGGCATCGAACGTCCGCGGCGACCGCGAGTTTTTCGAGGATGCGGTGGATGGGCACCTTCAGCAGGGGTTCGAGATAGCTCAGCAGACCCGACAGGAACAGTTCGTCGCACTGCGGCTTCGCGAGCATCTCCTCCCCGGCAAGTTCCATGAATCGCGCGCGGGCCAGCGCTTTTTCGAGCAATGCCCGATCGGCCTCACCACCCGAGGCGGCGCTGAACAGCAGCATCGTCAGCATTCGGTACAACCGCTCGCGGCCGAGCACGAGGATCGCCTGCTCGATGGTCGTGACTTTCTGCGTGAGGCCGGCAGCCGGAGAGTTCGCGTACATCAGCATGCGCACGATGAGACCCGGATCGAGCTTCAGGCTCGTGGCGACCTCGGTCAGTTCGGCGTCGGCGCGAAGTTTGTTCAGGATATCCATGAGTCGCAGGCGACCCGGGTCGATCTCGCCGTCCGGATCCGTCTTGACGTTCTGTTCGAGAAACGGTCCCATGCAGTACGCGTACCCGCAGGCGCGCATCGCATCGCGTTCCCCCCAATGCGCGACGCCGCGCACGCAAAGGGACTTTCCGCGCAAGTGCTCGTCCTTCGCCAGTAATTCCAGCTTGCGCATCGGCGTCGATCCCAGGTCGAAAAACAGCCAGTCCGCCAAAATCGCAAGTTCGGGCATGGCATCGTGGTCGTTGCCGAACGCGATGCCGATCTGCATGCCGGCGCCCCGTATGGCGATGGCCGCCTCACGGATCGCCGGCAGCGTTGCCGGTGAAAGGTGTGCCGCGTCCAGCACCGGAACGGTATTCGGCGACGCGATTTCGGCGAGGGCGTCGATATGGAAGGCGGATGCCAGCACCGGCACCGCGGCAATGCGCCGCTCGGTGATGCGGCGTAGGCCGTCGGCCTCAAGCGTGCTCGCGAACCCGGGCCCCGCCCACGGCGTTTCCGCTCCGGATTCTTCGACGACTGCGGCAAATCGATAGCCGCAGAGCCGCCCTTTTGCATCCAGCATTTCCTCGCGGTGAATGCGGATCGCAGGTCGTGTCGGGGCCGGCGGCTGCCGTAACGGAACCGGAGCCGGCGCGATGCGTGCGGGCGCTGGCGCGGGTGCTCGTGTCGACTCCGATCGCAGCAAGTCTTTGATTGCATTAAACATTGGCATAAACTGTCTCGCCGACTCCGCGGTTGGTGTCGACTGCCCGTCCTGCGCAGATGTCGCTACCCGGTAACGGCAGCGCGGGGAGGCACTTGAATCGACGCTAAGGCGATCGTGTGGACTTCGGCTGGAGCGTGAAGAAAAACGTGCTGCCTTGTCCCTCCACGCTTTCCGCCCATACCGCGCCGCCATGCCGCTCGATGATGCGCGAGACCGTCGCGAGTCCGATGCCGGTGCCCGGGAATTCCTCGGTTCTGTGCAGGCGGTGAAACGGCTGAAACAGGTTGCCGGCGTGGTTCATGTCGAAACCCGCGCCGTCGTCGCGAACGAAATACGTCTCGGCTCCGTGGCCCGTTGCCGTCCGGCCGACCTCGATCCGGGCAGTAGCGCGTTTGGACGAGTACTTCCAGGCATTTCCGATCAGGTTTTCCATGACGTTCCGGATCAGCGACCGGTCTGCCTGGGCCGTCATGGCGTGGTCAATCACCGCCTCCACCTCGCGGCCCGGGTTGGCCCGCCGCAATTCATCGATGATTTCCCGCGCCATCGCGCTCAAGTCCGTCGAATCCAGCACGAGATCGCCGCGCGATACGCGGGCGAGCCGCAGCAGGCCGTCGATCAATTCCTCCATGCGCCCGCCTGCCTCCACGACGCGCCGCAGGTGATCGCGCGCCGTGTCGGTCAACTGGTCTCCGAATTCCTTTTGCAGCAGGTCGGAAAAACTGCGAATGGCGCGTAACGGCGCGCGCAAATCGTGTGAAACGGCATACGAGAACGACTCCAGTTGCCTGTTCTGGTCCTGCAGTTCGCGGGTACGCAGCGCCACGCGATGCTCCAGGCCGTCGCGCAGCTTCGCCAGTTTGGCACGGGCGCGCTCCGCCTCGATGCGGGCATCGCGTTCGTGCTCGAGCAGTCGCGCGAGCTCGGCCTCGGTGTGCTCGCGCGCATCCAGCATCGCGTTGAACTGGCGCGCGACCACCCGCGTTTCGGCGGGGCCGATCACCGGCGCACGCACTTCGGTATCGCCGTCCGCCACCGCCTGCGCGGTCCGCGCCGTTACGATGATGGGCCGCTCGGTACCCCGGGCCACCCGATCGGATCCGTAGGGGACCGCGAACAGTAACGCCAGCGCGAGCAGGCTGGCTCTGACCAGGTCTCGGTGGGTCCTGGCGAACACGTGGTCGACGGGAACGCCCGCGACGGCGACCCAGTCCGTACCGGTGACGGGCGCGAAGCCGTAAATCCGTTCGATGCCGTCGCGACCTGTGCTCAAGACATGGCCCTGCCGTTGCCGGACTGCCAGCGCCGAAATCGGTCCATCCTCCGTGCCGGCCCGCTCGTCCATGCCGCGGCCGGACGCGATCCGGCCCTTGCCATCCAGTATCTGCAACACTTCTGCTCCGGAAGATACCGGCGCCGCCACGGGCGCGAACCGGCCCAAGTCGATGGACAGGTCGAGCACGCCGATCAGGCCGCGGTCAGGACCGAATACCGGATGGCCGACGACCGTGATCCAGCGTCCGCTCAGCGGACCCCGGTAGGGCTCGCTGACAAGCGGTTTGTGGTCGGCCACGATCTGCGCGAGCCACGGGGGACGCGGGGCGTCGCCATACCGGACGCTGCGGCGCGATTCCGGACACAGCACTTCGCCTTGCGGCGACCACAGCAGCAAAACCGTGAACTCGGGATTGAGCCAGGCAAAATAGTCGAATGCCGGGTCGCACGAATCGAGCGCAGGCTGTCGTCCGACCCGCTCGGCGACGATCTGCAGTTTCTGGCGGGCCGTGGCGATGAATCGGGACGCATCCGCGGCGGCCACCTGCGCACCGGCCTGTACCGCCTGTCGCGCCGATTGCGCATCCTTGGCGGCTTGAGCGTAGATCAGGTAACCCAGCAGCGACACCATGGGCAGGGCCACGGCCAGAATCAGCACGTTGATATGGGTCCGAAGCGACGAGGCTTTCTCCGGGCGTCCGGACCGCGCCCTGACCCGGGCGGATTCCCGCGAACCCATCGCCCGATGCGTCAGTTCGAAAATTGCAATGGCGCTGACAGCGACCAGCAACAGCGCGCGGTAGGTCTGAAACTCGCCGACACGGGCAGGATCCGTGACGAGGTACGGGAGCAGACGCTCCGACACCACGACGTACAGCGTCGCGCATACCGAGTAGCCCGTGCTGAGCCAGAATGCGATCCAGCGCGGCGTCAGGCCTCGGAGTCGGGTATTGACCATGGATGGCGGGGTTGCGGGCAACGCCAAGTATCGCAGCAACGCCGCCGTGGGTCCAAGCCAATATGGCCGGTTCGCGGTTTTGCCGTCAAAATGCCGGCCATGCTGAACAAGCTCATTCTCGCTTCCGGCAATCCCGGCAAGCTGCGCGAGTTCCGGCAGATGCTGGAACCGCTGGGCTACGCGGTCGTGCCGCAATCCGAACTGGGCATCGTCGACGCGGAAGAACCGCACGCGACGTTCGTCGAAAACGCGCTGGCGAAGGCACGGCACGCGAGCCGCGCATCGGGTTTGCCGGCGTTCGCCGACGATTCGGGCATCTGCGTTGCGGCGCTGAACGGCGCGCCGGGGGTGCGCTCCGCGCGCTTTGCGGATGACGCCGCATGCGGCCGCGAGGAACAGGATCGCCGCAACAACGAGAAACTCGTCGCGGCCCTCGCCGGCGCGAACGACCGGCGCGCGACCTACGTGTGCGTGATCGTTTTCGTGCGGCACGCGGACGATCCGGAACCGGTGATAGCGGAAGGCCGCTGGGCCGGACAGGTTGTACCGGAACCGGCGGGCGAAAGCGGTTTCGGATACGACCCGTATTTCTTTCTGCCTGACCTCGGCCGCACCGCCGCGCAACTCGCGCCCGCGGAGAAGAACGCGCTGAGCCATCGCGGCAAGGCGCTCGCGTCGCTGGTGGAGCGCCTCGCCACGGCTTGATCGCATCGCGAGGCAAGCCCCGGCCGTGACGGCGGGCGCTCAAGCCGGCCTCGCTGCGGCCGTTATGTCACCGTGACGCCCGGTCGTCGTAGTGCGGCTGCGCGCGGGCGGATACCGGGAGAATGCGAACATGGACAGCGCAGTAGTCGAACGCGAAGCCGAATCGATCACGCAGTCGCTACGCATCCCGCCGTGCCCGGCGGTGTTGACGGGGCTCATCACGCAGATGCGCGCCGACGAGCCGGATTTTCCGAAAATCGCCAAGCTGGTCGGTGCGGACGTCGCGCTGGCGGCGACCATGCTGAAGACCGTGAACTCGCCGTTCTACGGACTCGCGCAGAAAGTCAGTTCCGTCCCGCAGGCGTTGTCGCTGCTCGGTCTGCGCAACGTGGGGCACCTCGTGACGCGCCTGCTGCTGCAGCAGGCCTTTCCGGTGGGTAACGCCGAGGCCATGGAGTGTTACTGGGAATCGTCGACCGGCATCGCGACGATACTGGCATGGCTCGCGCGCGCGACGAAAAAACTCGACCGGGACGATGCGTACACCTACGGCCTGTTTCGCGACTGCGGCATCCCGGTCATGATGATGAATTTCACGGACCACGCGGCGCTGCTGGATCAGGTGAACGGGAATCCGGAACTTCTGCTCGCGGAACTCGAGACCGAACAGCTGTGCGTCGATCATGCGATGGTCGGCGCGGAGCTCGCGGAGTCCTGGCACCTTGCCGACGCGATCTGCCAGGCGATCCGGCACCACCACGATTACGCCGTTCTCGGCGCGGCATCGGCGCTGCCGCGTCAGAGTCTCGCGATGATGGCCCTCGGCATCGTCGCCGAGCGGCTGTATCGCGACCATTGCGGCGACGCACCGGGTGCGGAATGGAAGCGCGGCGGTGCCGCCGCGCTCGCGGAACTGGGCATCACGGAATCCGAACTGACGGCGTTCGCAACCGAAATCGACACGGTACTCGCCGCAAAGTAGCACCGGCGGACCGTGGCGCGCCGGTCCGGCCGGTCTCGCGCGAGCCTCGTGCAATCGGTTAAGCTCGTGGCCGGTTCAAGCCCGGGCCTTCGCGACCATGTCAGGCGGTCCACGATCCTCGATGTCGGTACCCGCGTTCGACGCGCTGCCGCCGCTCGCGCTATACATCCACATTCCGTGGTGCGTGCGCAAATGCCCGTACTGCGATTTCAACTCGCACGAAGCGCGCGGTGCGATTCCCGAGGCGGGCTACGCAGCGGCGCTGGTCGCGGACCTGGAGCAGGCGCTGCCGAACGTCTGGGGACGCCGCATCGAAGCCGTGTTTTTCGGCGGCGGCACGCCGAGCCTTTTTTCGCCGGACACGATCGACGCGATACTCTGCGCCGTGCGCGCACGCGTGCCGCTGGCCGTCGATGCCGAGATCACGCTCGAAGCCAATCCGGGCACGGTGGACGTGCAGCGCTTTCGCGGCTTTCGCGCGGCGGGTGTGAACCGGCTGTCGCTCGGAATCCAGAGTTTCGCCGCACACCACCTGAAGGCGCTCGGGCGCATCCACGACGCGCGCGAGGCGCGCGCGGCGGTAGACGCGGCGCTCGCGACGTTCGACAACGTCAACCTCGATCTCATGTACGGGCTTCCGCACCAGTCGCTCGACGAAGCGCGGGCCGACATCGCGGCCGCGATCGCCTGCGAGGCACCGCATGTTTCCGCATACCACCTGACGATCGAGCCCAACACGTTGTTTCACCGGCAGCCGCCGCCGATTCCCGACGACGACTGCGCGAGTGCGATGCAGGACGCAATCGAGGCGTCGCTCGCGACGGCCGGCTACGCGCATTACGAAACTTCGGCGTACGCGCGGTCCGGAAAAGCCTGCCGGCACAATCTGAATTACTGGACCTTCGGCGACTATCTTGGATTGGGCGCCGGAGCGCATGGAAAAATATCATTTAAAAACAATATCTTGCGAGAGACTCGCCCACGCCAGCCGAAAACCTATCTCGCGCGCGCCGAATCGGGCGCGGCGTTCGCGTCTTCCCGCGCAGTGGCGCCGGATGAAATCGGGTTCGAATTCATGATGAACGCGCTCCGGCTGCAAGATGGTTTCCCGACCGCGCTGTTCGCGCAGCGCGCGGGGCTGCCGCTCACGCACGTGTTGCGTGAGCTGGAGGCGGCCGAGGCACGCGGATTCATCGAGCGCGATCACGCGCGCATACGGCCGACGGTGCTCGGGCGGCGGTTTTTGAACGACTTGCTGCAGATTTTTCTGCGCGACGATGCCGCCGCTGCGCGGCCGCGCGAATCTGTCTAGAATACGCGCTTTCGTCTGAAACCCGCCCCGTCACGGAGGAGATTGCATGCCCACAAGACAATTCGCCGCCGCCGCCCTGGCAGTTGCGTCGGCCATTACAACCGCCGCGGCGTTTGCCCAGAATTACCCGAACAAGGTCGTCCGGTTCGTCGTGACCTATCCGGCCGGCGGCAGTTCCGATGCCATGGCACGCATCATCGGCGCGCGCCTTACCGAGATGTGGGGCCAGCAGGTCATCGTCGAGTCGAAGCCCGGCGCCGCGGGGGCGATCGGCATGGAGTATGCGTCGAAGCAGGCGCCGGACGGATACACGTTCCTGCTCGGCAACTTCGGTCCGGTGCTCGCGAATCCGCTGCTGCAGAAAGTGCGCTACGACGCGCAGAAGGATTTTGCGCCGGTGTCGCAGATCACGTCGGCGGCCAACATTCTCGTGGTGCCCAACGCGATGCCGGTCAAAAGCGTGAAGCAGCTCATCGCGCTCGCGAAGGCGCGTCCGAACGAACTCGGCTTCGCGACCAGCGGTCCCGGCAGCATGTCGCACCTCATCGGCGAGCTGTTCAAGCGGCAGGTGGACGTCAAGATATTCCCGGTTGCCTACAAGGGCGGCCCGCTGTCGATCGCCGACCTCATGGGCGGCCACGTGCCGATGATGTTCTCCGACGCGCAGCCGGTCATGGCGAACATCCGCAGCGGCAAGATGCGCGCGCTCGCGGTGACCAGCGCGAAACGCACGCCGTTCACGCCGGAGATTCCGTCGCTCGAAGAGGAGGGCGTCAAGGGATTCGACGCGTCCAACTGGTGGGGCATATTCTTCCCGGCCGGCGTGCCGCAACCCATACTGGACAAGGTGTCCACCGACCTGTCGAGCGCGCTGGGACACGCGCGCGTGAAAGAGCGCCTGGGCGAACTCGGCATCGAGGCAAAATACCGTTCCGCCGGCGAGTTCGTGAAATTCATGGACAGCGAGCGCGTGCGCTGGGGCAAGGTCATCAAGGACGCGAACATCAAGATCGAATAGTTGGGCTGTGTCTCAAGGGATTCCCTCCCCCTCGACGGGGGAGGGCAGCGTGGGGGTGAAACGCCTCATCTGCGCAGTTCCTTGACCCCCATCCCCACCTTCCCCCGTCAAGGGGGAAGGAGCGTCCCTGGCGGTTTGCGACACAGTGCAATTGGACGGAATCAAGTTATCCGCGGTTCCTGTCGTTAATTCGGTGTGCCTCGCATGCGCGGGGCCGGGGCTGCCGGAAAATGATCAAGAAAATCAGCTTTTCCGACCTGCGCGTCGGCATGTACGTCCACGACCTCAACTGTGGCTGGATGGACCACCCGTTCGTGCGCAACCGGCTGAAACTCACGCGCGAGGACCAGATCGCGACCATCGGCGAGCACGGCATACGAGAACTCTACATCGATACCGAACTGGGACTCGATTCGCCGATGGCCCAGGATCGCGAGGAAGTCATTGCCGAAATCGATCAGAGCATGGTGCGATTCGCCGAGGCGGCCGAGGTCGAGCCGCGGAAGACCTCGCTCCGGGAGGAACTGGGCGGCGCGCGCAAGATCAAGGACGAGGCCACGCGCATCATCACCGGCATCATGCAGGACATCCGGCTGGGGAAGCAGATCCAGGTCGAGCGCATCGAGCCCGTCGTCGGCAAAATTACCCAGTCGATCCTGCGCAACGGCGGCGCGCTCACGAGTCTGTGCCGCATCAAGACCAAGGACGACTACACGTTCATGCACTCGGTGAGTGTGTGCGCGCTGCAGGTGGCGTTCTGCCGCGCGCTGGGCATGGACGCGACGTCGATACACGAAGCCGGCATGGGCGGGCTTCTGCACGACATCGGCAAGACGCGGGTCGCGGACGAGATACTGAACAAGCCCGGACGCCTGACCGACGACGAATTCGCGCAGATGAAATGCCACGCCGCCGAAAGCCGGCGCATCCTCGAAGCCACGCCGGGCGTGCCGGAGATCGCCGTGCAGGTGGCGGCGCAGCACCACGAGCGCGACGACGGCAGCGGCTATCCGCTGGGTCTCAAAGGCGATGAGATTTCACGCATGGGCCAGATGGCGGCGATCGTCGACGTGTACGACGCCATCACGTCGGATCGCTGCTATCACAAGGGTCTGGAGCCGACCGAGGCCATGCGCAAGATTTTCGAGTGGAGCAAGTTCCACTTCAAGCCGGAACTCGTCCATGCGTTCACGCGCTGCATCGGCATCTACCCGGTGGGCTCGCTCGTGATGCTGGAAAGCGGGCGGCTCGCCGTCGTGATCGGCCAGTGCGACAAGACGCTGCTGCAACCGCTGGTGCGCGTGATCTACCATGCGCGCCACCAGCACTATATCCCCCCGGAAGACGTGGACCTGTCGCAGCCGCTCGGTCGCGGCGGCGCGGATCGCATCGTGAGCCACGAACTGCCGGCCAAGTGGAAAATCGACGTCGCGCGCTTCCTGTAGCGACGCAGCAGGTTCATCGTTTGCGGAACACGATGTCCCACACGCCGTGGCCGAGCGCGACGCCCCGTCGTTCGAACTTGGTCACGGGACGGTAACCGGGGCGCGGCGCGTAGCCGTCTGCGGAATTGACCAGCGCGGGCTCGGCCGCGAGGGTGTCCAGCACGTGCGCCGCATACTCCTGCCAGTCGGTCGCGACGTGGATCGGGCTTCCACGCTTGAGGCGGCTCGCCAGCAGCGCGACGAACGCAGGCTGGATCAGACGGCGTTTGTGGTGGCGCTTCTTCGGCCAGGGGTCCGGGAAGAATATGTGCGCGCCGTCGACACTTTCCGGCGCGAGCATGTGCTGCAGCACGTCTACGGCGTCATGCTGGACGATGCGAACGTTGCGCAGTTTCTGTTCGTCCAGCAATTTCAGCAGGCTGCCGACACCGGGGGTATGGACTTCGATGCCGAGGTAATCGTTTTCCGGATGCGCTGCAGCGATCGTCGCCGTCGTCTCGCCCATGCCGAAGCCGATCTCGACATAGCGCGGCGCGTGCCGCCCGAACACACGATCCAGATCAATGACTTGCGTCGAGAACGGAATGCCGAACACGGGCAGCAGCGTCGCGCACGCGCGCTGCTGGGCGTTCGACAGGCGACCCTGCCGCAGCACGTAACTGCGGATCGGTGGATGAGTGTTCACACCCCGAGTGTAGCCGGGGCGCGCAGTGGCGGCAAAACGGCCGCTGCCCGTCCGGCGAGGCGTGCTACTCCGTACGCGGCAGCGTCGCGACCACGGTGGCTCCGGTGGGCGCGAGTTCGGTGGCAAGGCGCAGCGTGATCGTTCCGGCAACGGCGCGGGAGCCGGTGGCCGGCGCAGTTCCGGACCCGGCCGCGCCGGCGAGGTCGGCAAGTTCCCGCGCACCCGGATTCGAAATCGCGCCGATGGTTCCTGCGGCGACGGTCGCAACCACTGAAGCCGCCGTCGCCCATTTCACGAAGCGGCTGCGCAGTGCCCGGCCGAGTGCGGCGCGACGCAGGTGCGCGCAGCTTCCGCGTTCGGCCGCGGCTCGCGCGTCCACGGCGAGTCGTGCCGCGTGTTCCGCCGCCGTTCTGGCCTGTGCGACGTCGCGCAGCCGGATTTCGGCGTCGATGCGCCGTTGGATTTCCGCGAGGCTCGCCTGCTCGGCCCGCTCGCGATCTCCGGCGGCACCCGCGTGCTGCTTCGCCGCGGCGAGGCGTTCCCGCGCGAGTATTGCCGTTCGCCGCGCGCTGTCGGCGGCCTCGGCCGCAAGCGCTGCCGCGCGTGCATCCGCTTCGGCCGCGCGTTGATGCTGCGCGATGAACTGTTGCTCGGCCTGCGCGCGCTCGTTCGCGGCGTCCGCGGCCGCCTGACTCATCCGGGCCAGCGTGGCAGCCGTCTCGGCGCGCTTGGCATCCATGGCCGCTCGTTGCCGCAGCGCGCCCACGGCTTCGGTTTCCGCCGCGAGTCGTTGGCACGCGGCCTCAGCGGCCACCTGCTCCGCAGCCGCGCGTTCTTCCGCGCTCTGCCGGCTCGCAGCCGCGGCGGCCAATGCGGCCTCCGCTTGCCGCCGCGCCTGTTCGACCGCTTCCTGTTCCCGACGCGCCTCGATCGCAGTAGCGAGCTCGATCGCGGCGAGCCGGGCGGCTGCTGCACCCAGGTCCGTTTCGGCGTAGCGCCGCGCGAGCGTAGCCGCCTGCGCCCGGCGCTCGTTCTTCGCGCGGGCGGCGGTGGCGTCGCGCATGCGCGCGAGTTCGTCCATGCGGTGCAGCGCCGCGTCGTTCGCGCATCGCTCCGCTTCCGCGCAGGATTCCGCATCGGCCCGGGCGCGCTGCTCGTTCGCGTGCCGCCCGGCTGCCTCGGCCCGGGCAACCTGCTCCGCGCGGATGCGCGCCTGCATGGCGGCATGGGCCTCGGCCTCGGCCGCCTGCCGCTGCTCGAGTTCGGCCGAGTATCGCTGTTCGGCTTCCTGCTTCGACGCCGTCAGCGCGCGGGCGGCCGCATCCGCGGCGGCATTGCGGCGCTGGGCGTCCGCGAGCGCCGCTTCCGCGCGCGTGCGCGCAAGATTCTCCGCGGCGGCACGCCGTTCTTCCGCCATGCGTTCCTCGATCATGCGGCTGAGCGCTTCCTCGGCGAGCGCCTTCTCGCGCGCCCGCTCGCGCAACGCGCGTTCGGATTCGGCGCGTCTTGCCGCTGCCGCGGCGGCGGCGCGCTCGGCGGCTTCCCGTTCGCGGACATGCTCCAATGCGGATTCGTGGTGTGCCGTTGCGGCGAACGCGTGCCCGGCGGCCGCGCGTTCCAGTTCCTCACGCTCGTGCAGCATCGCAGTCGCCCGCGCTTCATGTTCCGCGCGCTCGCGCGCCGCGAGCGCAAGGGCCGCCTCGGCTTCTTCGTGTCGTCGTGCTGCTTCCGCGGCCCGGGTATCCGCATCCGCGCGTGCCTGAGCCTGCTCGCGCGCCGCAGCCTCGGCCGCTGCCCTCGCTAGGGCCTGCTCGCGCGCCGCAACTTCTGCCGCTGCGCGGGATTCGGTCTCGCGCAGTGCCGCCTGTTCCGCCGCCACGCGGGCCTCGACCGCGAGCCGTTCCTGTTCTTCGGATGCCGCGCGTGCGGCGACCACGCGGGCAGCGATGCGATCGGTCTCCGCGCGTGCCGCAGCGACTTCGGCGGCCCGATGTTCGGCCGCTGCCTTCGCCTCCGCGGCCTCGGCCGCCGCGGTTTCCATCTTTGCCCGGGCCCGAGCTTCCTCGATGGCCCGGTTTTCGGCATGGACCCTGCGGTCGGCGTCGTCCCGGGCCTCCTGTTCGGCGGCAAGCCGTTCCTCGGCGAGTTCCCGGAATCGCGTCTCTGCGGCGGTCCGTTCGGTCGTGGCGGCCTGGATCGCGGCTTCCGCCGCGCGGCGCGCCTCGACTTCCGCGAGTTCGCGCTCCGCGAGCAGCAGGCGGGCGCGTGCCTCTTCCGCGGCCAGAGTCTCCTCGCGTGCCTTTGCGCGTGCCGCCGCGGCGAGCGCCTGCTCGGACTGCCGACGCGCGTCGGCCGCATTGCGCGCGATGGATTCGTGTGATGCGCGGCTTTCGGCTTGCGCGAGCGCGATCTGCTCGAGCCGCAGCCGCTCCTCGCACTGCTGCGCGGCTTGCGCTTCGGCCTCGATCCGCGCTTCCGCGATGGCTTTCAGGCGAGTTTCGTCGCGCGCGCGCGCCGCGGCGAGTGCCAGCGCCTTCGCCTCGGCTTCACCGCGACGACGAGCCTGTTCTTCCGCCTGTTGTTCGGACTTGGCGCGGGCTACGGCGCGATCGCGGGCCTGCTGCTCGGTCGCGGCGCGTATGCCGGCCAGCGCCGCCGCGCGTGCGGCTTCGCGCGCGTGCTGTTCCTCGACGGTCTGGACGTCCGCCAGCGCCTGTTCGAGCGTCGCGACGCGCGCGGCGGCGCTGTCTTTCGCGTCCTGCTCCGCGCGTGCGCGCGTTTCGGCAAGTTCACGCGACTCTCGCTCGGCCGCGAGCCGGGCATGGGTGGCGAGCGTGGTGCGGTGCTCCGCCTCGCGGCGGCTTTCGATTTCCTTGCGCGTTTGAATTTCCAGCTGATTGCGCGCCTCGGCCTGAAGTTGCGCGGTGCGTTCAGCTTCGGCGCGCCGTTGCGCTTCGCCCAGCGCGATTTCCTCGGCGTGCAGGCGCTCCTCGGCGGCCCGCCGCGCGGCCAGTTCAGCCTGCACCTTTTCCTCCGCCTTGGTGCGCGCGCGCGCTTCCCAGATGGCCCGTGTCTCGGCCTCGAGGCGCGCCCGGCCCTCCGCCTCGGCCCGCGCGATGGCTTCCTTGATCGCGCGCAGTTGCGGCGAAACGGGTTCGCCGTTCGCAGACGTACCGTCTTCGGGCTCGCCGACGACGGCGGATGGATGGGCAGCGTTCATGGCAGCCTCGCAAACACGTAACCGCCGCGGACACGGGCGGGACGCTGCCATTATTCAAGTGGGTCGGCCGCGACAAACCGCGGAACAGCCGCGGAATGCCGCCACATATCCCGGGACCGGGTCCCGTGCCCCGGCGGGTCAGGGTTTGCCGATCAGCCCGGCGGTCGGTGAACTCGGGGTGGCCGAATACAACTTCTTCGGCATGCGGCCGGCAAGCCAGGCCTCCCGTCCCGCTTCGACGGCCTTTTTCATGGCCGACGCCATCAAGACCGGCTTTCCGGCCGCCGCGATGGCGGTGTTCATCAGGATGCCATCGCAGCCGAGTTCCATCGCGATGGCTGCGTCCGACGCGGTGCCGACGCCGGCATCGACGAGCACCGGAACTTTTGCATTTTCAATGATGATCTGCAGATTCCACGGATTGAGGATGCCCATGCCGGAACCGATGAGCGACGC
>CAZMBS010000055.1:0-15159 GCA_964564295.1 uncultured Streptomycetaceae bacterium | reverse complement strand
TATGCCATACGGTGCTGCGTCCGCCATCGGCGCCACCCAGTGCCGCGCGCTCGGTCTCCACCACGCCGGGGGCGCCCAACGCCCCCCAGGCGACTGCCATGGTATCGATCAAGGAGCGCTTGGCCGCAGCCACGGATTCCGCCGGCAGTGACTCGAATGTCACTTCCGCGACGTGCCGGGCCAGGCGACGTTCGATGCTCACGGGGCAGGCGGCTTCCGGCGGCGCGCAGACCTGGGTGCACCGCCATACACCGTTCTGCGAAAAATCCGCTGTGCCGAACTGACCTGCTTCGCGCACATGTCGGTCGTTTCGTTAACCTGACGCACCGCCGTTCCAATATAGCTCTCCGGGCGGGACGCCATATGGATATCCCTCGACGTAAGATACCGTGTGACATCCGTATTGCGACTCATCGCGTCGGCCAGCGTGTCGCCGCGGGCCGACACCTCCATTGCGATGTCGTGGCACAGTTGATGCGCCCATACTTTGCGACGACTGCGCTTCGCGAGTAACAGCATCAACGCCTCCGCCATGATGAGCCCGCCGTTCGCGAGGGCGTTCTGGCGCATGCGTTCCGGAAATACGCGCAGCTTCCGCAGAACAAACTCCGCCGAATCCACCGCGGCGATGGCATGGAGAAACAGGTTGGGCAAGGCGTGGAGCTCGGGCGGCAGCCGTGAGATGTCGCGCTCGTGCTGCTGCTGTATGTCGAGAAGCGCCGTCGCATGGCCGCGCGCGAGCTTGGCAAGCCCCTCCAGCCACTCGCTCACTTCCGGGTTCTGCTTCTGAGGCATGGTGCTGCTGCTGTGTTGATCCGTGCCCCATGGCTCCGCAACCTCGGCAACCTCGGATCGCTGCAGATCGCGGATTTCCAGTCCGAACTCGCCCAACGTGGAGAGCAGGCCGGCGAGCACGCAACCGAGCTCGGCGAATCGATCGGTGCGATGGTGCATGCAGATCGCCGGCACTGAAAGCCCGAGACGCTTGCCGACCAGCCGAACGAGCCGGCGCGTCGTGTTCTCTTCCGCGATACCGCAGAACGATGACTGCACCCCGGTCGCGCCGAAAAGCGTCACCCACATGAGTCGTTCCGATGCCTGCGCAAGCCTGGAAACATGGTCGGCGATCTCGGAATCGAGAACGGCAAGCTTGTAGCCAAATGTGATGGGGGAACCGATCTGGCCTTCGGTGCGGCCGGCCATTACGGTGCGTCGGTAGCGCCGGGCCTGGAGGCGTACCGTGCGCTCCAGTTGCGCGATTCGAGGCAACAGCAGCTGCAGGGAATCGCGGATCTGCAACGTCAGGCCGCTATCCAGAATGTCCTGGGTAGTCGGCCCGAAATGAAAAAGTTCACCGACGTCCGGCACTGCATCGCGGAACGACTTCACCAACGACACGATCACATGTCCGGTGCGATCGTGCCACTTCGCAATTGCTTTCGGGCTGACCGTGGCCACATTGCAGTGGCGCACGATTTTCGCGGCCGTGCGGCGCGGAATGATGCCGACCTCCCCCTGCGCCCAGGCGACTGCCGCTTCGACGTCCAGCCAGCGCTGCACCATCGATGCTTCATTCCACGCCGCGCGCATCGCGGAGTTTCCAAATTTGTCCTTATAAATCAATGAGTTATGTATCATACCGCGCCCGGCACGTCAGTCGAGTTGCGCGCCGGACAACTTGACGGTTTTTCCCCACCTCGAAGTTTCCTCCTTGAGGTGTCGCGCGAGAATTTCCGGCGTGCTGCTCTGAACTTCGAATCCGAGCTGCGAGAGGCGATCGCGCATCGGTGCGTCGTTCACGATTCCCGCGAGATAGCCGTGCATGGTCTTCACCACGCCGGGCGGCGTCTTCGCCGGCAGCAGCGCGCCGTACCAGGTCGTCGCCTCGAATCCCGGCAGCCCGCTTTCCGCGACCGTCGGCACCTCCGGTGTGGAAGGCGATCGCTTCGCGCCAGTGGTTGCAATAGCGACAAGTTTGCCACCCTTCACAAACCCTAGCGCCGACGGCAGCGTCGCAAACATCATGGCTGCACGCCCCGCCATCACATCGATCAGCGCCGGCGCGCCGCCTTTGTACGGGACGTGCACGATATCGATGCCTCCCGCGGTCTTGAACAATTCACCCGCAAGGTGCGCCGTGCTGCCCGTGCCAAAGGATGCATAGTTCATCTGGCCCGGCTTCGCCTTGGCCGCGGCGAGTATGTCCTTCACCGAACGCCATCCCGTCGACGGCGCCACGACCAGCAGGTTCGTGACGGATGCCAGGAGTCCCACCGGTGCGAAATCCCGGATCGAATCGAACGGGACCTTCTTGTAGAGCGTGGCATTGATGGCGTGTCCCGTTACGTTGTCAATGAGCAGCGTGTATCCATCGGGTGCCGCCTTTGCCACGATGTCCGAGCCGAGAATACTGTTCGCCCCGGGGCGGTTATCGACGACCACGGACTGTCCGGAAACTTCCGTGAGACGCTGGGCCAGCGGGCGGGCAAGGATGTCGACGGTGCCGCTGGGCGGCCAAGGCACCACCATGCGAATGGGCCGTCCGGGGTATCCCTGGGCCTGCGCGGACACACATGCCACGCTGAACAGCAGTATCGAAGAGCCGCTGAGAAGCCGCTTTGTGATCATGTGTACCTCCCTCAAAGAATCTCCCGCACAGCAATATGTCACGCTGCGCCGGCCCGACTAGCTCAGCTCTATCTGGTAGCTGAACCTGTCGCTGCGGGCGACAGTGTGCCGCACCTCGACAACCTGATCACCATAGGTGTGAGCCCGCCGCTCGATTGCAATCACGGGCGTTTCGCGCTCGACCTGCAAGATGGCGCAGTCCTCGTCGCGCGCCATCCGCGCCTTCAGGGTTTCCACCACCCGAACGATGTACACCCCGAATTTGCCCTGCATCACGTCGTAGAGCGCCGTATCGGCGAGATCCTGCGACACAAGACCGCCAAAGCGGTCCTGTCTCAAGTAAGAGATCGAATGGCAGACGACCACACCATCCTGATCGATCGCCCGGTGCACGGACAGCATGCGCGCACCGGATCGGGCTCCAAGAATTTTCGCGGTCGCGGCATCGACCGCCACATTGCGTTCCAGACCGATGACACGCACGCCGTATTCCGGCCTCGCATCCTTGCGGCCGTCTCGAAACCGGTAGAATCTCGCGAAACTACGTTCGAAATTGGGCCGGGCAGCGAAAGTTCCCTTGCCCGAGCGGCGGGTGAGCCGTCCTTCCTTCACCAGGGCCACCACGGCCTGGCGTACGGTTCCTTCACTCACACCAAACTGCCGGCTCAGTTCAGCTTCGGTCGGCAGTTTCTCTCCTGGCTTCCAGGCGCCGTTCGTAAGGTCGGTCGCTATCGTAGTCTTCACCTGCATGTAGAGCGGCCGCCCTTCCTGGTTCGGTGCCGGAATTGCGTTCATGGACGTCGCGCCGGCCATGTCACGCAACCGAACGCGACGGAAGCGGATTCATGAGCCGCACGAGTTCTCGTACATCGGGAATCCGTTCCAGGCTCCGGCACTGCCCGACGAGTTCATCGATACGTTCCGGCGAAATCGCGACCGCGCCATGCGGGACGCAGCGCGCGATGCGTTCGCTCAGGACTTCGTCCCAGGAGAGCGGGGCCTCCGGTGAACCCTTCAATACGTTCACATCCGTCTGAAACGTTCCTTGACGTGTCTTGATCAGGACGTTCACCGGCAGATACTGGGTCGGGCCCACCACGGGATTCCTCACCACCCGAACCCGGCGCGCCAACGACAGCACCCGCGGATCCAGGATGCTGGCTTCCTGCATCTCCCTGATGAAAACGTCACGCCACAGCACCGCGGCCGCAACGCAGTAGTCAATGCTGAACTGCGCCTTGACCTGCGGCGTACCCTCCCCGGGATCGAACGGCTTCGCCTCCCGCTTGTGGCAACTCTCCTGTACCGCAACCTGCACTTCGAGGACATCGTCCGGCGAAATATCGTGCCTGCGCACGAGTTCGATCGTGCCCTCAATGGGGCCATGCGCGCAGCGGGAAGTCGGATAACGCTTGGTCGTAAGCTCGGCCGCCAGAAACCGCTTGCCCAACCCGTCCAGCAGGGCAGCCCGGTCCGGCAGCGCATGATTGAACAACCGGCCCACCCCGAACTGACCTTCGAGTATGTTTTGAATTCCGGTGATTCCGGCCCGCGCGAACTGCACGGCCTTGATCGCCTCGCTTGCATTGAGTGCCGGCTGCATGCGCTTCACCAGCGCACCATCGCTGCTCGCCTGCACGGAGGCAGCTGCGCGGGCGAACGTAATGCCAAGGGCATCGCGCAATACACGATGATCAACCTTGAGCAGTTTCGCCGCCGTTACGGCGGCACCGAATCCCGAATAGATTGCGGTGTGATATCCATTGTCGAGCGTGGCCGGGGCCGACAGCGCAATGCGCGCCATGGTATCGATGCCGAGCACGACTGCACATACGAAGTCTTCCCCAGGCGCGCCTCCCACGGACTCGGCAGTCGCCAGCCCCGCCCACAGTGTCGGCGCCGTGGGATGCACGATCGCCGGATAATGCGAGTCGTCGATTTCCAGCGCATGACACATGACGACGTTGGCCAATACAGCGTGATAAGCCGGCAATCGATTGCCAAACAGCGCAACCGTCGCTTCTTCGCGACCACCCCATTGCTCCAGCAACCGCAGCAGCGGCGCCACGCCGGGCGCCGAGGACCCCGCGATGGTCGTGGCAAAAGCATCGAGTATCGACTTCTTCGCGCCTTCGACCGCCGCAGCAGGCAGGTCCTCCGGCCTCGTGCGCAGGACATTTTCGATCAGGGTCTCGACGGCATCCATCAATCGGACCTGTCAGATCGCGGGTCGCACGAACGTTCCATCGCCGGCGTTGCCGACGATCTGCCCGTCCTTCGCGACCAGATTGCCATTGACGAACGTCATGACCGGCATCCCGCGCATCGGCCAACCTTCGAACGCCGTGTAGCGCGCCTTGCTCTTGAACCGCGCCGCTTCAACTTTTGACGTCTTTTCCATGTCGATGACGACCAGATCGGCATCAGCGCCCTGCTGCAGCACGCCTTTTGCGGGATATAGCCCGAAGCGGCGCGCCGGTGCCGCGGACGCCGCCTCAACAAACCGCATCATCGAAATCTCCCCTCGAGCCACGCGATCCAACATCAGCGGAACCCAGTAGTCGAGCGCCGGGCTCCCGGGAGACGCCCGCCAGATGTCGGGATTATGTTTTTTCTCGTAGTCCTGGGGCGCATGATCGCTGCCGACCATGTCCACCGTGCCGTCCAACAGCCCATCCCATATCGCACGCCGGTGCGATTCCGCCTGTACCGGGGGGCTGAATTTAGCAACCGACCCAAGCCTGACGGTGTCTTCATCGTTCATGAGCAGATTGCACGGCGCGGCCTCGCAGGTCACGTTCGGGTAGTAATCGCGCTTGGCCCAGCGCAGAAAATCGACGGCGCCTTTGCCGACCACGTGACAGACATGCAGCTTGGCGCCGGTTTCCCGCGCCATGGCGACCTCGGAAAACACCGCAACGTCCTCTACGGATTGCTGCCTGCTGTAGAGATAAGCCCGCATGTCCGGTGCCATGCGCTTGCGCGCGTGCTCCTCGAAGTGACCGATGAGGGACTGGCACTCGGAGTGCACCGCGGTGACGATTCCCATCCGGCCCGTCTGTTGAAATATCCGATACATCATGCCGGGGTCGGTCGTAATATATTGCGCAAATTCCGGGTCATATGCACCGGTCTCGGCCGTGAAGACCTTGAAGCCGACAGGCCCAAGCTGCTGAAACTCGTGGAGGCGATCGACGTTCTTCGAACATGCCCACACGTAGAGGCCGATGTTGACGTATGCCCTTTCCATGACCCGATCGCGCCGCTCCTTGAAATCATCCGGCGTGATGACATTGGGCTTGCTGTTGGGCATATCCATGACGGTGGTGATTCCGCCGATGGCGGCTGCCTGGGTGCCGGTGTAAAAATCCTCGCGGTCGCTGTACCCCATTTCCCGCAGGTGCACGTGCCCGTCTATGAATCCTGGAACGACATGCTTGCCGGCACAGTCCACGGCCACGGCCGCCCGGTCAAGATCAGGACGACTGCCGATGGCGGCGATTTTTCCGGATTGAATGTAAAGACTCTCTCGAACCTCCCCCTGGGGTGTGATCAGGGAGCCGTTTCGCAGCGCGGTTACCGTAGAAGCAGTGTTCACAAGGTCAGATCCCTGGCGTCAAGAGGTGGCCGCCGCGCGCGCGAGTCGTGCGACATCCGGGAGTTCCGGAAGCGTTCGGCAAAGGTTGATCAACGTTTCGATCTGTTCCGGCTTCATGTGCGCGGCACAAAGGCGACGGAATTTCTCGTCCAGCCGGGCGTTGCTCAGGGGCCGCTTGAGGCTGCCCGATGCATGCGCCACGTGCTTCACGAGCCGGCGGCCATCACGCAAGGTCACCTCCATGTGCACCGCGTCAGCCGGCATCGCCGGATCAACGGTCGCCTTGACCAAGTCGCTGAGGGCAACCACCTGCGGATCAACGACCCGGGAATCCGTGAATTGCGCTTCCTCCACGCGCCCGTCGATGAAGGACACCGCGATGCAATGGTAAATACTGAACTTTCCATCGACCCCGATCTTGGGATGACGCTTGCCGGTAACTTCCAGCACCAGGAAGTTGACCTTCAAGTCGACGCTCACGATATCTCCGGAGGACAGGCGCTGCTCCTGCACGAGCTGCAGACAACCATCGATCGCCGGGTGCAACACCACGCCGCAGGGGTAAGGCTTGTAGGTATTGATGAGAATCTCGAATCGTTGACCAAGGTCCGATGTCAGCTCGTTCAGATCCCGCTCGGCCGAAAGGACGTGCGCAAAACCGCGCGGGGCCTCGAGTATGCGTTCCGAAGCGGTAAACCCTTTCTTCGCGAGAAAGGCCGCGGTCATGCCATCTCTCGCCGCGTGACCGGGGTGCAGAAATTTGCCCATGGTATTCAGGTTTTCACGCAAACCCGATGTCTTGGTTCCGGTGAGACCGAGCGCCCAGCACATCGGTGTTTCATTCAGGCCGAGGAGTTTGCCAACCGCTGCGGCGGCGCCGAACACGCCTGCGGTAGAAGTCGAGTGCCAGCCCACGTTGTAATGGGCAGGACAGACGGCATTCCCGATACGGCACGCCACATCGACTCCCAGGACAAATGCGTGTACGAACGCCGGGCCTGTGACCGTTTGATGCTCAGCCAGCGCAAGCAACGCCGGCGCAATGGGAGGGCTGGGATGAATGACCGTGCGTAAATGCGTATCGTCAAAATCGAACACATGGGAGCTGACGCCGTTTACCCACGCCGCATGAAAGGCGTCCACGCGATGTGGCGTACCGACTACCGTCGCTACCGGTGGGCCACTGAAGGAAAGCGCAAGTGACAGTGCGTGCCGGCTCGCCTCGTGCTCCACTCCGCCTATGGCACAGCCCAGCCAATTGAGCAAGGATCGAACGGCCTCGTCGCGGACCGGCGCCGGAATGTCTTCCCACCGGGAAGAAACGACGAATCGCGCAAGTGTGCGGGTTGCTTCCAATTTGCCGGCCCCTGTCGTTAGGACATCGCGTTGCCCGATTGCCTGCACCGCAAAAGGTATAAAGTTTTAACGGAAAAGGCAACCCCTGCGGCGAAGCAAACCATGAATATCCGCACGGCGAGAGTGCCGGGTTCGCCAGATCTCAACGTGGCGCATGCATCGGGCAGCCTCAAGCGACCCCTGAGCAACGTCGAGAAACTCCGGCAGCACGGACCCGAACCAGAACCGACGTATCTCACGCAGCCTGGTTCTTGCGCCACTGCGCCTACTTCGGCGGCTTCGCCATCAGGAAAAACAGCGATCCGACACCGGCCAGCACCGCGAGCAGCGTGAAGCCCGCGCGATAATTCCCCTGCCAGTCGGCGAACACGCCTGCGAGTATCGGCCCGCCGATGGTGCCGATGACGGTGACCATGGACGACAGCCCGATGATGGTCCCGATCGAACGTCGGCCGAAATAGTCGGCACGGATCGCCTGCATGAACGGCCCCCTGAGCCCCCACGCCATGCCATGCAGGAGCCCGGACATCGCGAGCACGATGGGGCCGGTCGCATAGGTGAGCATGAGCATGCCGCCCGCGTGCATCAGCATGCAGGCAGCGGCTACGAGGCGCTTTTCGAACCGGTCGCCGATCACCCAGCCGAGCATGACGCCAAAAAACTGTCCCACCGTCACCAGCGTGATCACGAGCGAGGCCTGCGCGAGCGAGTAGCCAAGCCCCTCCTTCACGTGCGTGATCGCATGCACGGTCACGGCGGACACGACGAGCAGCGAAAAGGCGTGCCCGAGTGAAATCAGCCAGAACGCACTGGTGCGCAGCGCCTCGCGCGCGGTGAACATGCGCTGCGCGGGCGCCTCTGCGCTGCCTGCGTCACGGGGCACCGGCGGCAGACCATCCACCGTTTCCCCGACGTCTTCCGGGCGGCTGCGGATCACGCGCGCGAGCGGCCAGCCGACGATTATGGCGACGACGCCCGACGCGAATGCCGTCGCTCGCCAGCCGTATGCCTCGATCGCCCATGCGATCAGCACGACGAACAGCCCGCCGATCGCGCTGCCGAACTGCAGCGCGGAGAGTGCGCGCGCGCGGTTTTTCTCGAACCACTGGATGATCGTCACACTGACCAGGAAGATGCTGAACAGGCTCGAACCCAGCGCGATCACGACGAATGCGGCATAGAAACCCGCCAGCGTCTCGATGCGGCTCAACAGCATGAAGCCGACGCCAAACAGCACGACACCGGCGCGAATCATGCCCTGCGCCCCGAACCGGTCGACCATCCATCCGAGCACGGGCCCGAGGATCGCGGTCTCGGTCGATTTCAGCGCGGCGGCGCCCGCAACCGCGGTCTTGCTCCAGCCGCGGTCCTCGACGAGGGCGGCAAGATAGACGCCGAACGCCTGGTTGAGCAGCATGCTCTGCAGAAACTGCATCGCGCCGCCGGCAACCACGATATGCCAGCCGTAGAAGATTTTCATGAGCTGGCGTCGAGGATAACGCAGGCGCCGTTGCCGCGCATGGACCACCGGACGGCGAACAACAGCGCCGATCGCGGCAGCCCGCGTGCGAACAGTCCACTATGCGATCAACGATGTATCGGTAATGGGACAGAATTATCCGAATCCATCCATATTGTGGATTCTTGACGCCGGGACCGTGCGCGAATGGCACAATCGTGTTTTTGCAACACGGGAAACGACATCGCCATGCAGTCAGGGCAACACAATCCGGAATCGGGCAAGCGGTCGAAATCGCCGCTGAAAATCATCATGTTGACGGTGGTCGCGATCGGCATCTTCGGTGGTATCTACTTCCTGACGGTGCACAGCCCGATCAGCGAGGCCGGCGCCGCGATGCGGGTGGCGCGCTACGACATTGCGCTGAGCGCTCTCGGCAACATACCGGCTCGATTCTCCGACTGGCCCGGTGTGCCGCTGCAACGCACGAAAGTCATGCTCGGCGTCAGAACCTACCGCGATCCACCGGAATGGGACACGATCGGCGACGATCTGCGCACGCTGCGCGCCGCGCATCCGTCGGATCCCGATCTGCTGGTTCTCGAGGCCCGCTACCTGCTGCGCAAGCCCGACTACGACAAGGCCGGATTGCTGGCGGAGCAGGCGGTGAAGTCGGACAACGCGTACGCCGAGGGATGGTTTCTGCTGGGCGTTCAGCGCGAGCACACCGGTGACTCGGCGCGCGCCGTCGACAATTTCCGCATCGCTTCGGAGAAGGCTTCCGATTCACCGCTGTACCGCAGCAGTCTCGCCCGGGCGTTGCTGGAGGCCGGGAAAACCGACGACGCGCTGGCCGAATTCCGCAAAGTGCGCGATTTCCCGCTCGCGCGCCTGGACGAAGCGATGGCGCACTGGGCCAAGGGCGACATGCGGCAAGCCCTGGCAGCGCAGCGCGAGGCGCTCGGCATGCTGGAAAACACGGAACTGTCTGGGCGCTACTACAACCGTCGCGAATGGATGTACCGCCTCGCGCCGGGCGCGAACGGCGTGCGCCTCGCGTCCCGTGAAGAAAAACTCTGTTATGCGCGGCTCGGCGAGTCTGCGTCGCGGGCACTGGCCGGCGAATCCGCCGCGGCTGTTCTGCCGCCCGGCTGCGAGCGCGCGCCGAAAGAAATGCACGAACTGCTGGCCGCGCAACTGTGCCGCTTCGTCGACAAGCCGCAGCCGGCACTGCGCCAAACCGCGGGCCGATTGCGGCGCGCGCTCGGACAGAGCGAACACTGTCCGGCCTGATCCGGAGTCCGCCGCCTTCGCGCCTCGCTCAATCGACGCGGATATTGGCGTCGCGGATCACGCGCGCCCAGCGCGTGACTTCGGCGCGCATGAACGCGCCGAATTCCGCGGGGGAATTCCCGACCGCGTCGATGCCGACTTTCGCAAGCCGTTGTTTGACTTCACTGCTTCGCATGCCGGCCGCGAGGTCGCGCTGCAGGCGCTCGACAATTTCCGGGCGCGTTCCGGCAGGCACGGCAACACCGTACCAGGTCGTAAGCAGCAGGTCCGGCATGCCGCCTTCGGCGGTGGTCGGCACGCCGGGCAGCGTCGGCACGCGCTCCTTGTCGAGCACGGCGATGCCGCGCAACCGGCCGGCCTGGATGAACGGTATCGTCGCGGGAACCGTGACGACCACCATGTCCGCCTCTCCTGCCAGTATGTTGGTGAGCGCGATGCTCGCGCCCTTGTACGGCACGTGGACCATTTTTGCTTTCGCGATCGATGCGAAAAGCTCGCTCGCAAGATGGTTCGACGATCCGACGCCGCCCGATCCGAACGTGAGCTTGCCCGGAAACGCGCGCCCGAGCTGCGCGAGTTCGCGCAGCGACTTTACGGGCAGCGACGGATGGCACACGAGCACGTTGGGAACGACGGCGACCATCGACACCGGAACGAAATCCCGCAGCACGTCGTACTTGAGCGACTTGTACATGCCGGGGCTCGTGGCATGCGACGAACTCAGGATGACGAGCGTATGGCCGTCGGGCGCCGTACGCGCCGCGACTTCGGCGCCGATATTCCCGCCGCCGCCGGGCCGGTAATCCACGACGACGGGCTGTCCCAGCGTTTCGTTGAGCTTTTCCGAAATCAGATGCGCGAGGATTTGCGAGGCGCCCGTCGGAAACGGCGCGATGAGTCGCAGCGGTTTTGCCGGATAGGGCTGCGCCGTGGCCACAAGCGGCGGCGCCATCGCAACCAACAACCACGGCAACATCCACAAGTACCGGAGCAGCATCAGGCTTCCTGGCTCGACATTCGACTGGAGATTCGGTAAAACTCGTTTCTGAATTTGAGTGTGCACCGTCGATGCTGGAATTGCAACGCGCGCGATGCGGCGGCAGAACGCGGCCGTCCGCACTGTGAAACGGCGCGCCACCGCTGGAATCTTGAATCTTCAATGTTACGTACCGCGATCGTCGGGCTGGGTGCCTGGGGCCGCACCTTGGTCACGTCCGTGCAGGGAACCGGTGCCGCCTTGCGCTTCACGGCCGGTGTTACGCGCACGCCGGCCCGCGCGGCATCGTTCTGCCGCGAGCACGGCATTTCCCTCGTCGATCGCTACGACAGCGTTCTTGCCGATCCGGACATCGACGCGGTCGTACTCGCAACGCCGAACAGCCAGCACGCCACGCAGGTCATTCAGGCCGCTGCCGCGCGCAAGCACGTGTTCTGTGAAAAGCCGTTCGCGCTGAGCGTCGCCAGCGCCCGCGAAGCGATCGCCGCCGTCGAACGCGCGCAGGTCACGCTCGCCGTGGGACTCAACCGCCGGTTTCATCCGTCGATGCAGGAACTGCAGCGTCGTGTCGCCGCGGGCGCGCTGGGGGTGGTCGGCACGATCATCACCGATCTGACGGCCACGTCGGGGTTCTACCGGCCCGCCGGGTCGTGGCGCGTGAACCCCATGGAAGAACCGGCGGGCGCGATGGCATCGATCGGCGTTCACCTTGTCGACGCGATGATCTGGATCGCCGGCCCGGTGCGGGAAGTCCACTGCATCGCGGGGCATCGCGCGGGGCCGAACGGCGACGACACCACGAGCCTCATGTTGCGCTTCGACTCCGGCGTGACCGGACTCGCATTCTGCTCGGTGGTCGCGGCACGTCATGGCCGCGTCGCGGTGTACGGCTCAAAGGGTTTTGCGGAGGTGCTCGGCGCGACGATGGACACGTTTCGCTTCGTGCCGGCGGTCGAAGGCCGCGCGAGCCATCTCGCGCGCGCGCCGGAACCGGAAACCATCGAGACGCGCGGGTTCAATTCCGTCGCCGAAGAACTTGCGCAGTTCGCGCGCGCAGCACTGGCCGGCACGCGGCATCCCGTGCCGTACGCCGATGTCGTGCACGGCATCGCGGTGCTGGAAGCCGCGGTACGCTCCGCCGCTTCCAGTCGGCCAGAATTCATAACTAATTGATTTTATTTATATAATTAATACCATGGATTTCACGCTCAACGAAGAACAACGCAACTGGCAGGCGAAGGCGCGCACGTTCGCGCAGGAAGTGCTGCGCCCTGCTTCTCTCGCGCGCGATCAAATCGAAGGAGCCTTCGATCCGTGGGACTGGGACATCATTCGCGCCGGTTCGCGGCTCGGCTTTCGCACCATTGCCGTTCCGCGGAAATGGGGCGGACCCGGCGCGGATTTCGTAACGCAGGGGCTCGTGATGGCCGAACTCGCGCGCGGCGACAGCGCGATGTCGAAGGCCTTCAGCCAGAACTGGAAATGGAGTCATCAAATCGCCGAGGGATGCACGCCCGAGCAGCAGGAGCGCTTTTTGAAGCCGTTTCTCGCCGACGACACCTACGTAATGGGCTCGGCGAGCACCGAGCCCAACGCGGGCTCGGACAACCGGTACCCGCCAGAGGACGATCCACGATCCGGGTGGCGCCTCAAAGCCGAGCGCCAGGGCGACGAGTGGATCCTGAACGGCGAGAAGACCTTCATCGCGAACGGCAGCATCGCCAGGCTGTTTTTCGTGCAGACGCGCACCGATCCGCACGCGCCGCTGCGGCAGGGCACGACGATGTTTCTCGTGCCGAGCAGCACGCCGGGACTGCGGGTCGGCAAACGTTTCAACAAGAGCGGCTGGCGTTTCTACCAGAATGCCGAGCTCATATTCGACAACGCGCGCGTGCCCCACGCCAACATGATCGGCGAATTGAACGGCGCCGTGAAAATCCGCAGCGGCGCTGCCGGCGAATTCGGCGACTTCGAACTGGCGGCGAACGCACTCGGCATCTGCGATGCCGCAGTCGAATCCGCGATGCAATGCGCGAACTCCCGGCGCCGCGCGGGCAGGCTGCTGAAAGACCATCAACTCATTCAGTTGAAAATCAACGAGATTCACGCCTTGACCGAGTCGCTGCGGTCGTACGTGCTGCGCACCGCGTGGGAAATGGACAACCGCTGCCAGGGCGTGAATGCGATCCTGGTCATGAACTACTCCACCGACGTCCTGCAGCGCGTCGCGCGTCTCAACCTCGAGATACACGGGGCGGCGGGCGGCGCGGTGGATGCCCTCGCGGAGAAACTCGTGCGCGATGCCTACATCTGGATGCATCTCGCCGGCGATGCAACGCAACGACTGAAAGCCGTGCGGCGGCTCGCGAAGTGACTCCCGCTGTCTCCATACTGTAACAGCGAAAAAGTATCTTCCCCGGTGATTTGAGCGGGGCAACCGCGTCGTGCGGCGCCCTTCCGCTACACCATCGGAGGATTCATGTACAACCAGTCGTTTCTGGCGATTGCCGTTGCCGCGGCACTGTTGCCGTCAGCCGCGGTTTCGACCGCTGCTTTTGCCGCTTCGCCGCTGAGCCCGGTCAAAAAGTGGACCTACAACCATGCGACGACGCCCGGCGTCACCGGCCAGTCGTCCGAAATCGTGGCGTTCGACAAGCAGACCAACACGATCTGGGCTGCCGGTGTCACCGGCGTGGACGTGCTGAACGCGTCGACCGGAAGTCTCATTCAACATATCAACACACAGGCGTTCGGCAGCATCAACAGTGTGGCGATACACAACGGGCTTGCGGCTTTCGCGATTGAATCCAGCGTCGACCGCACGCTGCCGGGTACCGTGAAGTTTTACGACACAACCACGCGCGCGCTCGCGAGCGGCGTCAACTCCATTACGGTGGGCGCGCTGCCCGACATGCTCACGTTCACGCCCGGAGGGTCCCGCCTGCTGGTCGCGAACGAAGGCACCCCCACGATATACGGCGGAACCGACCCCGCGGGCAGCGTCAGCATCATTGACATGAGCACCCGCTCGGTCATCGGTACGGCGGGCTTCGCGGGTGTGCCGACTTCGGGGTCGCACATCCGCAGTCCCGGAATGAACTACGAGCCCGAGAACATCGCGGTCAATGCGGCCGGCACGAAGGCATACGTATCGCTGCAGGAACACAACGCGATGGGTATTCTGAATCTGAGCACCAACAGCTTCGAGAGCATCGTGGGCCTGGGCGTGAAAGACTTCGCGGCGCCGGGCAACCGTATCGACCCGCGTGACGGCAGCGGCGTGAGCCTGATCAACGTAAACGCCAAGGGGTTCTACCAGCCCGACGGCATGGCGACCTACCAGTCCGGCGGCAAAACCTACATCGTGATGGCAAATGAAGGCGACACGCGCGAAGACGATGTCGATCGCATTGCGGCGGGCACGCTGGGCGCCGTAAATCCACTGGACCGGTTGCGTGTATCCAGCTTCGATTCCTCCGCCGGCAACCTGTTCGCGTTCGGCGCGCGCTCGTTTTCGATACGTGACGAGAACGGCAACCTGATATTCGACAGCGGCGAGCGGCTTGATGCCGAGGCCATCGCGCGCGGCATTTACAACGACAGCCGAAGCCGCGACAAGGGTGTGGAACCGGAAGGTGTCGAACTGATGACCATCGGCGGACGCACGCTGGCCTTCATCGGCCTCGAGCGCACGACCAAGGCTGCGGTCGCGATCTTCGACATCACCGACCCGGCAAACGCAAGCTTCATCGATTTTCTCGTCACCGACGGCGATCTTGCGCCGGAAGGAATGAAGGGATTTGAAATGGACGGCCACTACATGCTGGC
>CAZMBS010000054.1:0-15202 GCA_964564295.1 uncultured Streptomycetaceae bacterium | reverse complement strand
CCACTGGATCATCGCGTCCTGCACGCCGGCGTAGGCGGAATACGATTTCCAGAAGCTCACGGGAATTGCGGCGCTGTTGACCAGATGCAGCACCGCGACCGTGAGTATGAACGCGCCGAAAAACCAGTTCGCCACATAGATGTGCGAGGTGCGGCGCGTTGCGATCGTGCCGAAAAACACTACGGCATAGGAAACCCAGACGAGCGTGATCAGCACGTCGATCGGCCACTCGAGTTCCGCATATTCCTTGCCGCTCGTGTATCCCATCGGCAGCGTGACGGCCGCCAGAACGATCACGGCCTGCCAGCCCCAGAACGTAAACGCAGCGAGCCCATCGCTAAACAGGCGCACGTGGCACGTGCGCTGGACCACGAAGTACGAGGTCGCGAACAATGCGGAACCGCCGAATGCAAAGATGACCGCATTGGTATGCAACGGCCGCAGCCGCCCGTATGACAGCCACGGGGCAAGATTGAGTTCCGGCCAGATCAACTGGGCCGCAATCAGCACGCCGACGAGCATGCCGACCACACCCCAGACCACGGTCATGATGGCGAACTGGCGAACGACCGTGTAGTTATAGGTTTGCAAGCGCTGCATGCCCCGCTCCATGTACCGGCAGACACGTCGATGATAGGCGGCCGGTACTGCGGCAGACTTGACGCAAATCAAATGTCCTGTGCGTGGCGGCGCATCGCGTCACTTGCGTGCAACGTCCTCGTCCATGAGGATGTGGTGCGCCGGGCCCTCCAGGTCGTCGAATTGACCCGACCGCACCGCCCACCACAGCACCACGGTGATGCCGCACGCCAGCACGACAGACAGCGGGATCAGCAGGTACAGGATGTCCATGGAATCAACAGGGGTCAGGCGATCGCAAGGTAACGCCTCCGCCACCGCGGCCCCGGACGTCCAGGCACGTCGGCAACGAAAGCGAGTCGCAATGCGTTTAAGACCACGATCATCGACGAAGCCGACATGCCAACCGCCGCCCACAGCGGCGTAATCCCGCCCGTGGCAGCGAGCGGCAGCACGACAAGGTTGTAGGCTACGGCCCAGAAAAGGTTCTGCCGGATGACGGCGCGCGTGCGCACCGCCATATCGAGCGCGGTCAGTATCGGCGCGAGGCGGCCCCCGGTCAGGATCAGGTCCGCCGCGCGTTGCGCGAGTTCGGTGCCTTCCGCCAGCGCGACCGAGACATCAGCCTGCGCGAGCACCGGCGCGTCATTTACGCCGTCACCGATCATCGCGACCACGGCGCCGGACCTCTGCAGTTCGCGAACGATGCCCAGCTTGGTCTGCGGCGTGACGCCCCCGCGGAAGGACTGGATGCCGAGTTCGCGCGCCACCGCGGCAACGCGTTCTTGGTGATCTCCCGAAAGCAGCCACACGGTCTTGCCGTGGGCAAGCAGTTCGTGCACGACGCGGCGGGCGTCCGCTCGCAGGTTGTCCACGAACGTGAGCAACCCCAGCCATCCCTGTTCGTCCCCGAGCGCCACTGCCGTCACGGCATCGCTCACGTACAGCCACTCGGCCGGCAGCGGCAGGCCGTGAAGGTCACCGACGAACTCCGGCGTGCCGATGCGCATGCGACGACCGGCAATGCGGCCCTCCACGCCGAATCCCGGCGTCATTGCGACCGCCGTCGCCTGCGGTCCGGCACGCTGCTGATTAGCGGAAATCGCGCGCCCGATAGGATGCTCGCTGCGGGCCTCCAACGCGGCAGCCATGTCGAGCACATGCGACTTCGACACGTTTCCTATCGTGATCACACCCACCAACGCCATGCGTCCGTCGGTCAGAGTCCCGGTCTTGTCGAAGACGACATGCGTCGTTTTCGCCAGGGTTTCCAGCGCGCGCCCGTTCGTGATGAGCATGCCTTCGCCGTGCAGCGTTCCGGTCGCCGCGGTCAATGCCACCGGAATCGCAAGCGCGACCGCGCAGGGACAGGTGACGACCAGCAACGCGATGACTACCGGGATCGCCTGATTGGAATCGACGGCATACCACACCGCTGCCACGACCATCGTCAGCGCGAGCTGCAGGGCAACGAACCAGGCCGCCACCCGGTCGGCCAGTATCGCAATTCGCGGCTTCGAAGCGTGCGCCCGGTCCATGAGGCGCAATATTCCGGAAAGCGCGGTGGCCTCGCCTACGCGGTCGACACGCATGACGAGCGGGTTGTGGAGGTTGACCGCGCCCCCCGTCAGGCGATCGCCCACATCCTTCGGCACCGGGCGCGACTCGCCCGACAGCAGGGACTCATCGGCCGCGCCCGCGCCCTGGATCACCGTACCATCCGCCGGAATGCGCGCGCCGGGCCGCAACAGCACACAATCACCGGGAACCAGTGTTGCGGAAGGCACCGTGCGCGGCAGTGCCGTGCCGGGAAACGCATCGTAGCGCTCCGCCACCGCAGGCGTGAGCCGCG
This sequence comes from uncultured Streptomycetaceae bacterium, assembly GCA_964564295.1. Classification (GTDB taxonomy): domain Bacteria; phylum Pseudomonadota; class Gammaproteobacteria; order Burkholderiales; family SG8-41; genus CAZMBS01. The sequence continues at coordinate 12,771 of CAZMBS010000054.1, read as the reverse complement.
CCAGCCGCTCCTGCGTCCGCGCAGCCTTGCCACGCGCGCGAAGTTCCAGCCATCGCGCGGCGAGCAGCAGAAAAACGAACATCGCGGTGGAATCGAAGTACACCTCTCCCGTGCCGCGAAATGTCGATACCGTGCTGGCGCCAAACGCGATCACGATGCCGGCCGAAACAGGAGTGTCCATGCCGAGCCGGCCGAGACGCAATTCGCGCAGCGCACCGCGGTAAAAGGGCGTTGCGCCCCACGCGACGACCGGGAGGGTGAGCAGCATGCCGGCAATGCGCATCAGCCGCTCGATGTCGGGCGTCATGCTCCCGTCGGCCAGGTAAACCGGCACCGCATACATCATGACCTGCATCATGCCGAGCCCCGCCACGAGCATGCGCCACAGCAGATCCCGGCCTTCCCGTGCCAGGGTCTCCTCCGCGCGCTGTGCATCATAGGGCTGTGCCGCATACCCCAGATCCGCTATCGCTTGCAGCAGCGCGCTCAACTGCACGCGACCGGCTTCCCAGCGCACGCGTGCGCGACGCGTCGACAGATTGACCGAAACCGCCTGCACGCCGGGTATCGCGCCGAGTCGTTGTTCTATGAGCCAGCCGCAGGCGCCGCAGGTCACGCCGTCCAGCAGCAACGCGGCTTCCTTGCACGGCGGCGGACCCGCGAGATCGCGCACGAATCCGCGCTGCACCTGCGGCATGTCAAACTGCGCGTACGCGCGAGAACGCGCGTCCGGATCGGGCGTCGGGTTCTCGCGCGGCGATGCCGGGAATCCGATACGGTTTCGGTAATAGGCGGCAAGCCCGTTGAACGCGATCGAATGCGCGATGGCCTGGCACCCGCGGCAACAGGTCTCCCGCAACAGCCCGTCGACCGTAACGGGAAAGCGTGCGTCTGCCAGCGGCAACCCGCAATGAAAGCACGCGGCAGACGCGGGTTCCATGCACGCCGCCGTTGCCGCCGACGTCCGCGCCATCGGCTAGAACTTCATTCCGATGCCGACGCCGAATACAACCGGATTGATCTTGAGGTTTGCCACCGGCGCGCCGGTCGCGGCAGCCTTGACGTCGGTGTCCATCCAGATTTTTTTGACGTCCAGGTTCAGAAACACGCGCCTGGTCAGTTCGATGTCGAAGCCGACCTGTATCGCCGGCCCGAAGCTCGATTTGTCGACGGTGAGCGTTCCCCCGCCGAGGTTCACGTCGTAAAACCGCGTGAAATTCAGCCCGGCTCCGACGTACGGCCTGAACTGCGCGTCCGGCACGAAGTGGTACTGCAGCGTGAGCGTCGGCGGCAGATGCTTCACGCTGCCAACGGGCACGCCACCTGCCGACACTTCGTGTTTCTTCGTCGCGAGTATAAGTTCCAGCGCGAGATTTCTCGTCACGAAGTAACTGAAATCGAGCTCGACCGTGGTCCGCGCATCGACGTCCAGATTGAGCGCGGAGGAACTGGCGTCAGGATCGATGTGAATGATTCTCGCCCGGCCAAGCCAGTCGCCTTGCGCCGCATGGACCAACCCGCCCGCCATGACACCCGCCAGGGCGCCGGCAACCAACGCCACCGTTGCAACTAACTGCTTCCGCATGATTTCGATCCTGTCGATTGGATTAGGGACAGTTCTGATCGTATCCATCGCGAAATTTCCACGCTTGATCTGCGTCAACCTGGATGCACCGGATCAGATCACGCGCGAGTATTGCGCCGTCGCCTGCGCCGCCCGCAGATACTTGTCGAACACCATGCACAGGTTACGGATGAGGAACCGGCCCTGCGGCGTCACCGTAATACGGCGCTCGTCGAGTTGCACGAGACCCGATCGCGCCAGCAATTGCAGCTCCAGCAATTCAGACGAAAAATGTCTATCAAAATCAACAAGATAGTCAGACTCGATCGCATCCTTGGACACTTCGAATCCGCACAGCAGCGCCTGGATCACGGCACGACGCACGAGATCGTCAGCGTCGAGTTCCACGCCGCGCGCCACCGGCAGCACGCCGCGGTCGATGGCGTCGTAGTAACGCCCGAGTTCGCGATGATTCTGACTGTAGGTTGGGCCGATACTGCCGATCGCCGTGACACCGAGGCCGATCAAGTCGCAATCCCGGTGGGTGGAATAGCCCTGGAAGTTTCGATGCAGCCCGCCTTGCCGCTGCGCGAGGCTCAGGGGATCGCCTGATTTTGCGAAGTGATCCATGCCGATATACACATATCCCGCCTCCGTGAGCCGCCGGACGGCGAGCGCAAGCAGCTTCAGGCGCGTGTCCGGCGCGGGAAGTTCCGCATCGCGAATGCGGCGTTGGGGCTTGAAGCGGGCCGGCATGTGCGCATAGTTGTAGATGGCGATCCGATCCGGTCCGGCCGCGATCACGCGCGCGAGCGTGCGATTGAACGTCAATAACGTCTGGCGCGGGAGCCCGTACATCAGATCGACATTGATCGATTGAAAACCCGCGTCCCGGGCGGCCTGCATCACGGTCACCGTCTGGGATTCGCTCTGTATTCGGTTCACGGCGCGCTGCACGTCCGGATCGAAATCCTGCACGCCCAGGCTCATGCGGTTGAATCCCATGGCACGCAGCGCGCGCACGCCCGCCCCGTCGATCGTTCGCGGATCGATTTCGATCGAGTACTCGCCCTCCGGTTCCAGCGCAAAATTGTCACGCAGCAGCGAACACAGGCCGGCGAGCTGGCTGGAATCGAAAAACGTGGGCGTGCCGCCGCCCCAATGCATCTGCTCGACCCGCGAATCGCCGCGGAAAAGCGACGCCTGCATGGCGATCTCGCGCGCGAGATAGCCGAGGTATTGCGCCCCCTTCGACAGGTTGCGCGTGACCACCTTGTTGCACGCGCAGTAAAAGCAGATGGTGCTGCAGAACGGCAAGTGCACGTAGAGCGAGAGTCCGCGGCGCGTGCCCGACGCGTTGCGCCGCTCAGCCCACGAGCGGTATTCATCGGCGCCGAAACCGTCCACAAACCGGTCTGCGGTCGGATAAGACGTGTAGCGCGGGCCGTTGCGATCGAAACCGCGGATGAGATCGGTATTAAATTCCGGAGTCGCGGAATCAGCGCCGGGAGACATGGCGCGAAGTGTCGCATTCGCGTGCCCGCCCGCTTTGATCCAGATCAAGCCGGGGTGTATGATCAACTCTGCCGCAAACTTCGCCCTCCAATATTCCTGTCGCCCCCTTCATGTCCACCCAATCCTGCCTGGCCCCGGTGGACGTCCACAGGCTGAAAGCGGCTTGTGCCACCTGCAGCCTGCGCGAACTGTGCCTGCCCGCCGGACTCAATCCCGTGGAGCTGGAAGCCGTGGACAAACTCGTCAATCGCCGCCGTCCGGTCAAGCGCGGCGATTATCTGTATCGCGTGGGTGGCGCGCTAGGATCGCTGTTCGCGATCCGCGTCGGATTTCTGAAGAGCTGCGTCCTGCACGACGACGGGCGCGAACAGGTCGCGGGTTTCCACATGTCCGGCGACCTGATCGGGCTGGATGCGATCGGCACGGGCGAGCACGTCTGCGACGCGATCGCGCTCGAGGATTGCGAAGTTTGCGAGATTCCGCTCGCATCGCTGGAAGGACTGTCGCGGGACATTCCGTCGCTGCAGCAGCACTTTCACCGCATCATGAGCCGGGAAATCGTGCGCGATTATGGCGTGATGCTGCTGCTGGGCAGTATGCGCGCCGAGGAGCGCCTCGCCGCCTTCCTGCTCAATCTGTCGCAACGCTTTGCCGCGCGCGGCTACTCGCCGATTGAATTCAACCTGCGCATGACGCGCGAGGAGATCGGCAGCTATCTGGGACTCAAGCTGGAAACCATCAGCCGCGTGCTGTCGCGGTTTCAGAGCGACGGCCTGCTGGAAGTCCGGAACAAGCGAATTCACATCCTGAAGCCCGAAGCATTGCGGGCGCTCGTCGGCCAGCAGTCCTGCAAATCCTGATTCGCCGAACACACGCACCGACTCGGCCGCTGTTAAACGCCTACTATTCCAGAGATCGCAGCGAGTCGATATGTGGATACCCCAGGGCCGCTGCAACTTCGGGGCGTGTCACGACACCGCGGCACACACTGAGACCATCGCGCAAATGCCGGTTATGCCGGAGTGCCTGTATTACTCCACGGTCCGCAAGTTCTCTCACGAGCGGTAATGTGGCGCGATTGAGTGCGTAGGTCGACGTGCGCGGCACTGCTCCCGGCATATTGGCGACGCAGTAATGCACGATGCCCTCCACTACATACACCGGTTCCGCATGGGTCGTCGGCCGCGAAGTTTCGAAACAGCCACCCTGATCGATGGAGATATCCACGACAACCGCGCCGCGTTTCATGTTCGCAAGTGCCGCCCGCGTGACGAGTTTCGGTGCCGGCGCGCCTGGCACCAGCGCCGCGCCGATAACGGCGTCTGCGGTGCGCAGTTGTCGCTCAATCACCTCCGGAGTCGAAACCACTGTTTTCAGCCGCGGTCCCAGCTCAATCGCCAGGGACCGCAGCCGCCCCTCCGACCGGTTAAGTACCGTCACGTCGCCACCCAATCCGAGAGCGATACGCGCGGCGTTGGAGCCCGCCACACCCGCGCCGAGTACGAGGATGTTTGCAGGGAGAACGCCTGCTGCGCCGGCGATCAGCACGCCGCGGCCCCCGTGCGGCCGTTCCAGGTAGTGCGCCGCAACCTGGACCGCCATGCGACCGGCCACTTCCGACATCGGCGCCAGCAGCGGCAACCCCCCGTCGCGCGAGGTTACGGTTTCGTACGCTATGGCGATCACGCCGCTGCTGACCAGGTCGCGTGCCTGGTCGGGATCCGGGGCCAAGTGCAGGTAAGTGAACACCGCCTGACCCGGACGCAACCGCGCCCGCTCGGGTGCCAGCGGTTCCTTCACCTTGACAATCAGTTCCGCGCGTTGAAATACCGCGTCCGCCGTGGCCTCGACTACCGCGCCAACGGCGCGATAGTCTGCGTCGGTCGCGCCGATGCCGGATCCGGCATCTTGCTGCACGATGACCTCGTGGCCGCTGGCGGTAAGCGCGCGCACGCTCTCGGGTGTCAGTCCGACACGGTACTCGTGAACCTTGATCTCTTTCGGCACTCCGATCCGCATGGCGCGCGTCTCCCCGATACCGGTCCGCCTAAGCGAGCGCAATTCCGGCCCACATCACGCCGGCCGCTTCCTGACGGCGCGCGACTGAAAAGCCGATCTCATTGCTGAAAGTGGTAGCGGGTCTGATTCAGGTAACCAACCACGTCGCGAACATCCTGGTCGGTCCAGCGCAGATTCTCCTGCCGCGCCCATCCCGCGACGATCTGCTGCAACTCCGCAACACTGATGGGCAATCGGTTGACGCGGCTGTGCACTTGGGGCGTATGGCATACTTGGCAATGATTCTCATAGAGCGCCCGGCCGCGCCCGACGTCAGGAACCTCGGCTGCGCCCGCGTGCGCGGCCGAGACCGCAATCGCCAGCGAAATCGCGGCTAGTCTCGCGCGCATCTGCGGATCAACGCGTCGATTTCCGCTTCGGCTTCGAGCCGGTCCTGTTTGCGGAAGTGACTCCATTCACCGCCGCGCAAGCGCTCCGCGCGAAAGTACGCCATGTCCTCGACGAGCGCGGTTCGCTGCTCGTCGGGAATCACGACGGGCGCACCCTTGGAATCCCGCGCGACCGCCCGGCCACGGGCTACAGCGCGCCGAACGGCCTTGCCACGGACGCCACGTGCAGGCATATACCGCCCCCGTTCACGATGGTCAGTTGACCGCCACCTTCTTCGCGCTGCCTTTCTCTTTCGTGGGCAACGTGAGGTGCAATACCCCGTCGCTGTATTTTGCCGCCACGCGCGAGTCATCGATTTCGTACGGCAACGTGAAGCTGCGCGCGACCTTGCCGTAATGACCTTCGCTACGTATGACCTCCTCGCCCTTCTTCTCCTCGGATTCGCGCCTGACTTCCCCGCTCAGCGTGACTTCGTTGCCTTCGATCGTGACGTTAATGTCCTCCTTTTTCACGCCCGGCATCTCCGCCCTGACCTTGTAGCCGCCATCGGCGCGGCTCACGTCAATTTTGATCTGCAGGTCCTGCGGCACATCGAGACCGTATCGCACCGGACGCACGAAAAATCCCTTGAATAGATCGTCCAGGTTGCCTGAAAACGGATCAAACCGTGTGATGTCTGTCATGTACCCTCCTTCACCAATCCCGGCGGTTGCCCCCATGGTGACCGCTACAGCAGATTGTGGCGTCCACCGGCAGGCCATGCGTTGATCCATATCAAGCAGGCATCATCGCGGTCGATCATCCTGGGGGTCGTCAACTCCCTTCCGATCTGGAATCACGTCTTCCCATCGTTCATGGGCAACGTATGGCTTGATCTGCATCAAGCTCACGCTCGCATCCGTGCGGTACTGTTGACCATGTCGCAATCAACAACAGGAGATCACCATGTTTCGCAATCTGCTTGTTCCGGTGGACGGGTCCGCGCTGTCACACAAGGCCGCCAGGGAAGCGGCCGAGCTCGCAAAGGCCACCGGCGCCGCAATTACGGGCTTCCATGTCGCGCCAGCCTACAGGTTCAATGTGTACGGTGACTACATTCCCGCAGATTTCGTGCGTCCGGATCAATACGAATCCAAGGCGAAAAAAATCGCGATGGGACACCTGGACGCCGTCAAGAAGGCCGCGGCCGGAAAGAACGTCGCTTACAACGGCTATTACGCGACCAGCGATTTCCCCGCCGACGCGATCCTGAAAGCGGCCAAGAAGTACAAGTGCGATGCCATATTCATGGCGTCCCACGGTCGCACCGGATTGTCCAAACTGCTGCTCGGAAGCGAAACCAGCAAGGTGCTGGCACAGGCCAAGTTGCCGGTCATCGTGTGGCGTTAATCATCTGCGAGGTCCCTTGTCCCGGATGGAGTCGGGTCTGCCTCAGTCGCCCGCGAGCGTGATTTCGGCGCGCAGCACGTCCGAGGCATCCGGATGCCGCCTCACCAGAAAGCCGAGCCTCTCCGCGAGCACTGACATTCCCCTGTTCGCCGCCAGAATTTCGCCACGCATGCGCTTTAAGCCGCACGCCGCTGCGCGTCGCATCAAGGCACGCATCAACCCGGTCCCCAGCCCGCGACGTTGCCACGGGTCGGCAACCGTGACCGCGAATTCACAGGTTTCGCCGTCGGGACTGGTCACGTATCTCGCCACGCCGATTTCGACGTCATCGCCGTTTTCCTGCGTCGTCGCGACGAACGCCATTTCACGGTCATAGTCGATCTGCGTAAAGCGCGCAAGCATCGCCGGTGTCAATTCACGCACGCTGCCCATGAACCGGAAGTACCGACTCTCGGGAGAGAGCGCGGCCACGAACGCCCGCTCCATCGCGGCGTCCTCGGGTCGAATCGGCCGCAATCGCACGCTGCGCCCGTCGGCAAGGCAAATGCTGCTTTCGAGTTCCGCCGGGTAGGGATGTATCGCGAGATGGTCGTAGCGGCGCGCCAAAGAGGGTTGCGCGGCAATCAGGACACGGGCATCGAGCGCGATCACGCCTTCCGAATCGGCAAGCAGCGGATTGATGTCGAGTTCCCTGACCTCGGGCAGTTCGCACGCAATCTCTGAGACTCGCAGCAACAACGCCGCGATGCGGTTTGGATCAACCGGCTTCCATCCGCGGAAATCACACAGCAGGCGTGCTGCGCGCGTTCCCGCAACGAGTTCCTCGGCGAGCCGCTTGCTGAGCGGCGGCAGCATGACAGCGCGATCCGCGTGGACCTCCACGGCGATGCCGCCGGTACCGAAAGTGATCGCCGGTCCGAATATCCTGTCGCGCGCGATCCCCACCATCAGTTCGCGGCCCTGCGGCCGACGAATCATCGGCTGTACGGATACGCCTTCGATTCGCGCCTGAGGCTGTGCGCGGTGAACCGCCGCAATAATGCCCGCAAACGCTTCCAGCACGTCCGCCGCGTCTTCCGCGTTCAACCGGACGCCGCCAACGTCGGATTTGTGCGTAATATCAGGCGAATGAATTTTCAGAGCGACCGGAAATCCGGCACGTCGCGCCATGATCACGGCCTCGTCGGCGGTAAGTGCGAGCGTAGTCGGCACGACGGGAATATGAAATGCAGCAAGCAGCGCTTTTGATTCGATCTCGTTCAACAGTTCTCTGCCGTCCGACAACGCCGCTGCGATAAGCGCGCGTGCGCCAGCGACATCCGGCCGCGGGCCCGCTGCGAGCGGCGGTGGCGAATCCAGCAGTCGCTTGCGGTTGCGAAAGTACGATGCGACGTGCGCAAACATCTGCACCGCGGGCTCCGGGGTAGCAAACACCGGTATGCCGGCTTTCTGCAAGCAGCCGCGGCCGGCGGCCACCTGTTCTCCGCCCATCCAGCACGCAATGACCGGTTTCCTGCTGCCACGTGCCGCCCTGATCACTGCTCGCGCTGCAGCGGTAGCATCGGTCATGGCCTGTGGCGTCAGCACGACCAGCACGCCATGAACACCGGGATCCGTGAGGCATGCCGCGACGGCACCGGCATATCGGTCGGGACCGGCATCCCCGATCAGATCGACCGGATTGCCATGCGACCAGGTCGGGGGAAGGACTTGCCGTAGCACGTCCAGCGTTTGCGGCGACAAGTCCGCCAATGGCACGGACAGATCGGTGGCGCGGTCTGCCGCGATCACACCGGGGCCACCACCATTGGTAATGATGGCGAGCCGCTCCCCTTCCGGCTCCAGGTGCGCCGCAAGTGCTTGCGCAGCTGCAACCAGTTCTCCGACGCTGCCTACGCGCACGGCGCCTGTGCGCCGAATCGCGGCGTCGAAAACGTCGTCGGCGCCAACGAGCGCCCCGGTGTGGGAGCGCGCCGCCCGCGATCCCGTCGGGTGCCGCCCGACCTTCATCAGAATCACCGGCTTGATGCGCGTCGCCGCGCGAAGCGCGCTCAGAAAACGCCGCGCATTCCGTATGCCTTCGACATAGGCGAGAATGTGTTCGGTGCGGCCGTCGCAGGCAAGATAGTCAAGGATTTCCCCGAATTCCACATCGCAGGTGCCGCCGAGCGAGATAACACTTGAGAAGCCGATACCCCGCTGTCCCGCCCAGTCGAGCAATGCGGTGCATATCGCGCCGGACTGCGATACCAGCGCAAGCGTACCCGGTGCCGCGCCGCCGCGCGCAAACGTGGCGTTAAATCCCAGTTCCGGCCGCATCAATCCAAGGCAATTCGGCCCTACGACGCGAATCCCGTGTCGACGCGCGCACGCCACGAGCGCCTGCTCGAGCGCGGCGCCCGCGGGCCCGGTTTCGGCGAATCCGGCGGTGATCACCACCGCCGCGCGCACACCGCGGCGGCCGCAGCGGTCGATCACGTCAGGTACGGTACCGGCCGGCGTCGCGACGACCGCAAGATCAACAGGTTCGGGCAGCGCGTCGATCGAGTCATAGCAGCGTGTGCCGAGCACGCTGCGGTAATTGGGATTCACCGCATATAGTGCACCGCGATAACCCGATTTGCGCATGTTGTCGATCAATACCGCGCCAATCGATCCCGCGCGCCGGCTTGCGCCGATCACGGCAACGCTCGCCGGTTCGAACAACGACGCCAGGTAATGCCTGTCGGCGGCAGATGGCGGCACGCTCAAGTCCCCGGCGCCTGCGCAAGTTCAATCGTTTCCGCATATTCCGGGACCCGGCATGTCCAGCCCAGCGTTTCCTTGATGCGAAAACGCAGCGCGTCCGCCGCGGCCGGTTCGCCGTGCGTCACGAAGGTGGTGCGCGGCGGCACGCGAAATCGCGCAAGCCAGTCGAGAATTTCCGCGCTATCGGCGTGCGCGGAAAGCGACTCCAGATTGGCGACCTCCGCCCGGACAGGCACGTACTCGCCATGAATCTTCACGGCATCGGCGCCGGCGATCATCGCGGCACCGCGCGTGCCGCCGGCCTGAAAACCTGCAAACAGTATCGTGTTTCGGGGATCGGGCGCGAAGGCCTTGATGTGGTGGATGACCCTGCCGCCTGTTGCCATGCCGCTCGCAGAAATGACCACCATCGGGCCCGGTCGGGTGTTGAGCCGCTCGGAGTCCTCGGCGCTGTTGACGATGATCGCGGCTCCGCAGGTTGCTTCACATTGCTGTACCGTCAACCGATGTTCGCCGCAGTGCTGGCGAAACGTGCGCGTGGCGTCGATCGCCATCGGGCTGTTGAGATAAACCGGGACCGTCCGCGGAATGGCGCCCGATGCCTTGAGCCGATGTATGTAGTACAGCAACGTTTGCGTGCGGCCCACTGCAAAAGCCGGAATGACGACGACGCCGCCGCGTCGAAACGTCCGGTTCAAGACCTCAGCCAGCACGGACTCGGGATCTTCGCGCGCATGGCGTCGATTGCCGTACGTGGACTCGACCACGAGCCAGTCGGCGCGTTCGATTGCCTGCGGACCGGGCATGATCGGGTCGTCGGGCCGCCCCAGGTCTCCGGAAAAAACGATCTCCTGTCCTTCCGCCGAAAACGAGACCATGGCGGCGCCGAGGATATGGCCGGCCGGCTTGAGGCAGAACGAAATGCCATTGTCCAGCGTCATTTCGCGCCCGAATTCCACTGCTCGCAACGAGCGCAATGCCTGCTCGGCATCCCGGCGCGTGTACAGCGGCAGTGCCGGCCGGTGACGTGAATACCCTTTCCGGTTCGCAAACCTCGCCTCTTCCTCGTGAAGATGGCCGCAGTCCGGCAGCATGATCTCGCACAGATCGCGGGTTGCGGGGCTGCAATACGCAACACCCGAAAATCCGCTTTTGACGAGCAACGGCAGATAGCCGCTGTGGTCGATGTGCGCGTGCGTCAGGATCACGCCATCGATCGTTCCCGGATCGACCGGCAGGGGCACCCAGTTCCGAAGCCGGAGCTGCTTGTAACCCTGGAAAAGACCGCAATCGACGAGATACCGCCTCGCGCCGCTGCCGACGAGATACTTCGACCCCGTGACGGTGTTCGTTGCACCGAGAAACTGGATATACATGACTACCTGTCGCGAAACCGAAACTTGTACGCCTCGAACACGATCACGCCTGCCATGGCAGCCGCGAAACACATCAACAGGGCATCGGCACGTAACGCCGACATCCGAAATAGCGCGCTCCAGTATGGCACGTACAGAACCACGAACAGGGCGCTCAGTGTCCCGGCTACGATCGCCCACAACGCCGGGTTAGCGTCGGTCAGGGTACTCAATATGGTGCGCGTGCGCGAGCGACAGGCGAGAATCAGTCCGAGATTACCGAAAACGATGGTCGCGAACGCCATGGCACGTGCTTCCGGTTCGTCTCTGTTCGACAGTGCGTAACCGTAAACCGCCGCGACAGCGACCAGCACGCCGACGCCCTGCAGCAGACTCACGATTACTGTCGCGCGATCGAACAAAGGCGCATCCGGCGGACGCGGTGGGCTGCGCATCGCGCCTTCGTCGAGCGGGTCCGCTTCAAACGCAATGGAACAGGCCGGGTCGATGACGAACTCGAAAAACACGATGTGGACCGGAAAAAATGCCATGGGCCAGCCGAACAACAGCGGCACGAATGCCATGCCCGCGATGGGAACATGGACCGCGAGCAGGTACGACATGGCATGAAGAATGTTGCGGTAAATCCGGCGTCCGAATCGCACAGCCTGCGCGATGGAATCGAAGTCATCGTCGATCAGCACCAGAGCAGACGCCTCACGGGCGACGTCCGTGCCCCGCCCACCCATCGCGATTCCGATATCGGCTGCCTTGAGCGCCGGCGCATCGTTGACGCCATCACCGGTCATGGCGACCACGTCGCCGTTCGCCTTGAACGCCTCAATGAGTCGCAGCTTCTGTTCCGGAACAACGCGCGCGAAAATGCACGTTGTCTTGAGCCGCCCCTGCAGATCCGTATCGCTCAGTTGCCGTAGTTCCGAACCGGTAATGACCGCATCGACAGGACCGATTCCTGCCTGGCGGGCTATGGCCTGCGCGGTCACCGGATAGTCACCGGTGATCATGACCACGCGGATGCCCGCGCCGCGGCATTCGCGCACGGCGGCGGCGACCGTCGGTCTCACTGGATCGGCCAATCCGATAAGGCCCAGCCACTGGAATGGAAACGCCTCCGGCGACGCCGGCCAGTTCGGGCCGTGGAACGTTGCCCGCGCGACTCCCAGCACGCGCAATCCGCCTGCGGCCATGCGCGAGACCTGCTGCTGCAGCGACTGCCAGTCCACCGGCGCAATTCTGCAAAGCCGCGCCACGGCTTCCGGCGCACCCTTGGTGGCGACCTGAAAAACACCGTCACGCGCCGAGTCGCTCCACCCATGCGTATGCGCGAGCAGTTGCGGACTCAGCGCGTACTCCTTGACGAGCGTTCGCTGCGGGCGCGAATCCGGTGACGCAGTGTCAAATCGCTCGGCGACGTCTGCTATTGCCTTGTCCATTGGATCCAGAGGATGGACCTCACTTGCCAGCCTGCCGGTTTCCACCAGATCATGAAAGGCGACGGGCACTGACTCCAGGGTTGCATCGCTCATATCGAACAGGCGCCCGCCGGCGAACAGCTGCTTCACCTCCATTCGGTTGAACGTCAGCGTTCCCGTCTTGTCGACACACAAGACCGTGGCCGATCCGAGCGTCTCGATGGCAGGCATGCGGCGCGTCAGAATGCCCTGCCGGGACATGCGCCACGCGCCCAAAGCGAGGAATACCGTGAGCACCACCGGAAACTCTTCCGGTAGTATGGCCATTGCCAGCGTTACACCGGCGAGAAATCCCTGC
>CAZMBS010000053.1:0-15242 GCA_964564295.1 uncultured Streptomycetaceae bacterium | reverse complement strand
CGGCGAGAAACAGCGCGTCGCGATCGCGCGCGCGATTCTGAAGAATCCGCGCATCCTGATATTCGACGAGGCGACCTCCGCGCTCGACTCACGGACCGAACAGGCGATCCAGGCGGAACTCGACGCCATTGCACAGGGCCGCACGACGCTCGTGATCGCGCACCGGTTGTCGACCGTGATGGACGCCGACGAAATACTGGTGCTCGACCACGGCCGCATCGTCGAACGCGGCGCGCACGCGGTTCTGCTCGCGGCGGGCGGTGCCTACGCGCAGATGTGGGCGCTGCAGCAGCAGGAGAAGGACGCCGACGCCGTGCGTCAGTCCGTCGCGGGCTAACGCTCGCCCGGCCGGAGCTCAGGCCGAGCGGGGCAGCGTGACACGCACCGATGTTCCCGTCTTGCCGGCATCGGATTGCATCAGCGCGCTGCCGCCGTGGCTTGCCGCGATTTCGCGCACGATGGCAAGGCCCAGGCCGCAACCGTCGACGCCGGTGCCAAGCACCCGGTAAAAGCGCTCGAACACGCGCTCCCGTTCATGCGGCGGCACGCCCGGCCCGTTGTCGTCGACCAGCAGCACGGCGGCATTCGCGTCGGCCTGTACCCGCACCGTGACCTGCCCGCCGCGGGCCGTGTAGCGCACCGCGTTGTCGAGCAGATTGTTCAGCAACTCGCGCAACAGGGACGAATCGCCGAGCACGCACACGGTTTCGGTGCGCTCGTCGACTCCGAGGTCGATGCCGCGATCGATCGCCCGCGGCACCCATTCGGCGGTGACTTCGCGCACGAGCGCCGTGAAATCGAGGCGGGTGCGTTGCTGCAGGCGTTCCGCACCCGGTTCGGCGCGCGCGAGCGACAGCAACTGGTTGATCAGACGCGTCGCATTTTCGGTCGCGGCCTGCAGTTGTTGCAGCGTCGCGCGGGTTTCGTCCGACTGCGGCTGTCGCAACGCGAGTTCCGACTGTGTTTTCATGCCGGCGATGGGCGTGCGCAACTGGTGCGCCGCATCGGCGATGAAGCGCGTGCGCGCCTCGAGGGCGCTGTTCAGCCGGCGCAGCAGATCGTTGACGGCGCGCACGAGGGGCAGCGCTTCCAGCGGCGCCGCGCTCTCGGGCAGCGGTGACAGGTCGCTTGACGAGCGCGCCTCCACTTCGCGTCGCAGGTTCGCGAGCGGCCCGAGCGCGCGGCCCACGCCGTACCAGACTGCCGCGGCGGCGAGCAGGATCAGTATGGTCTGCGGCAGCGCCACGCGCACGATCAGGTCGCGGGAAAACTGGTCTCGCGTGTGGAGCGGCTCCGCAACGTGGATCAGCACCGAGCCCCTGCCGGAGCCGGGCTGCACCGGGACCCGCAGTCCGACGGCGCGCACGGGCTGACCCTGATAGATATCGTCGTAGTACTGCACGCGATCTGGCGTCGGGGTCGTTGCCTTGGGCAGCCGTGGCAGGTCGGGCTCCCCGCTCACGTACTCGCGCATCGGACCGAGCACGAGGTAGTGGATGCGCCCGGACCTGCCCGTGCTCAGCATCTGCAGCGCGACTTCCGGCAGGTCGAGGTAGACACGATCACCGGCGATCTTGACGTTGCGACCGATGTCGAGCGCCGCGTCGAGCAGTGCGCGGTCGTAAGTCAGGTTGCCGAGACGTTTTGCAATGTCGTAGTCGACGGCGGTACTGATGATCCACAGTATCAGCAGCGGCGCGGCGAGCCAGGCGAGCAGCTGCCGGCGCAGTGTCGTGGGCTTAGTCAACGGGTTTCTCGAGCAGATAGCCCAACCCGCGGATCGTGCGGATGCTGACGCCGGCGGTCTCCAGTTTCTTGCGCAGTCGATGCACGTACACTTCGATCGCGTTCGCACCCACCTCTTCGTCCCAGCCGTAGAGCTGACCCGCGAGCTGGTCTTTTCCGACCACGCGGCCGCTGCGCATCATGAGGACTTCGAGCACGCCGAGCTCGCGCGCGGAAAGATCGAGCGGCTGCCCCGCGAGCGTTGCGCGCCGGCCCGCGGTATCGAGCGACAGCACGCCGTGGGACAGCACCGAGCCGCCGCCGGACTGGCCGCGGCGGATCAACGAACGCGCGCGGGCTTCCAGTTCCGGCAGATCGAACGGTTTGACCATGTAATCGTCGGCGCCCTGGTCGAGTCCCCGGACGCGGTCGTCGAGCGCGTCGCGCGCGGTCAGCACCAATACGGGGACTCGCGTGCCGTTGCGCCGCAGTCGCCGCAGTACTTCAAACCCGTCGAGTTTCGGCAATCCCAGATCGAGTATCACCAGATCGTAGCTCTGCGTCGCCAGCACATGATCCGCCTGAATGCCGTCCTCGACGTGGTCGACCGCGTAGTCCGACTGGCGCAGCGTGCGCGTCAAACCGTCAGCAAGCACGGCGTCGTCCTCAACGATCAGGATGCGCATGATTCCTCCTTAATTTCATGCGGTTAGTGTAATCCACTTGACAGTGAAACCGGAGCGGCTCGTGGTCCCGGAATCCCGCGCAACGCGTGATCGTTCCGGCGCGACGGGAGTAAGGCTGGCGTAAGACCGCGCGCGTAACTTCCTGTCCCAGCATGCGCGGGCATCTTGCCCGCGAATCGGTTCCGAATTTCCTCCTCGGAGGCCCGGCAGTTGCAGTCGCCCGTGCTGAGCGGGTGATTGTTGGGTCTCTTTCGCTCCACCCATTGCGGCTCGTTCCGCGGTCGGTGGAGATTTTTTTTGTGCGCGATGCCGGGTACCGGTTTCAAGCATGTCTTGAAAAAACGGCCGTAACTCTGTATTTTATTAACGGTTTTCCACCAATTACTGCCAGACCGTGACGCTTTCGATGCGAACCGCCGGCGCGTTGACTGGACTCATGCTGATGCTCGCCGCGGCCATCGTGCCGGCCGCATCCGGTTCGAAGTCCCTGCCGGGAACGGAAACCGGAGCGCTGGACCTCAAGTCGAGTTCGGCGCTCGTGGTGAGCCAGTCGGACGGCCGTGCGCTGGTGGCCAAGAACACGGACGTGGCCGTGCCGATCGCGTCGATCACCAAGCTCATGACGGCCATGGTGGTGCTGGATGCGCAACTCGCGCTCGACGAGCGCGTGACCATCGCCGCGGCGGACGTCGACGACATCAAGAACACGCGTTCGCGCCTGAAACTCGGCAGCGTGCTCACGCGCGGCGACCTGCTGCGGCTCGCGCTGATGGCCTCCGAGAATCGCGCGGCGGCTGCGTTGACGCGTGCCTACCCGGGCGGCACGCCGGCGTTCGTGGCCGCGATGAACCAGAAGGCAATCGAACTGCAGATGTGGAAGACCCGCTTCGTCGACGGCACCGGGCTCTCCAGCGAAAACGTGGCGACCGCGCAGGATCTCGTACGGCTCGTGGGCGCCGCCCACGGCTACCGGCTGATTCGCGAATACACGACCGATGCGGCGCACACCGTGGTGCTGGCCAACAACGGCCGCGCCGTCGCCTACCGCAACTCGAACGGCCTGATCAAGAATCCGCAGTGGCGCATCGGGCTCTCCAAGACGGGCTATATCAATGAAGCCGGACGTTGCCTCGTGATGCAGGCCAACATTTCATCGACGCCGGTGATCATCGTGCTGCTCGATTCGTGGGGCCGTCTCACGCGGATCGGCGATGCGAACCGCATCAAGAAATGGCTGGAGGGCAGCCAGGCGCGGGCCCGCGCGGGCTGACGTGGCTATCGGCGCGCGCTACACGTTCCGGGATTTCAAGCCGGACCAGGGCAGTTTTCTCGCCGACGTGACGGAAGGTCTCGCGGCCGCGCCGAAGGCGCTCGCGCCCAAGTATTTCTACGACGCGCACGGGTGCACGCTATTCGACGCCATCTGCGAACTCGACGAGTACTATCCGACCCGCACCGAGATGGCGATCATGCACGCCGACGCCGGCGCCATGGCCGAATGTCTCGGGCCGGACACCGTGCTGATCGAATTCGGCAGCGGCACGAGCCGCAAGACGCGCGTGCTCATCGATGCGTTGCGGCCGCTTGCCTACGTGCCGATCGATATCGCGGGCGGGCAAGTCGACACATCCGGTCGGGCGCTCGCCGCGGCCTATCCCGGCATGACCGTCACGGCCGTGTGCGCGGATTACTCGCGCCCGCTGGACCTCGGCGCCGTCGATGTCGCCGGGTCGCGTCGCCGCGCGGTGTACTTTCCCGGCTCCACGATCGGTAATTTCACGGTGTCCGAAGCGCTCGGATTCATGCAGCGGGTGCGTGAGCTCGTGGGGTCCGGCGGCGCCATGCTGGTCGGCGTAGACCTCAAGAAGGACCATGCGGTGCTGCACGCCGCGTACAACGATGCGAAAGGCGTCACCGCCGCGTTCAATCTGAACGTGCTGGCGCGCATCAACCGCGAACTCGGCGCGGACTTCGACCTCGCGCAGTTCCGGCATCGCGCGTTTTACGATGACGCGATGGGGCGGATCGAGATGCACCTCGAGAGCCTGCGCGCGCAGACGGTGACCGTCGGCGGCCGCGCGTTCGAATTCGGCGCCGGCGAGACCATCCATACCGAAAACTCCTACAAATACACGGTCGCGGAGTTCCAGGCCCTTGCCCGGCAGGCCGGATTCGTGCCCGCGCGTTGCTGGACCGATCCGGCGCGGTTGTTTGCCGTCCACTACCTCGCCGTGGCGTAACGCGCGGCATGCCCCGGACGCGATTGCTATAGAATCAACCGCGTCACAAACCACGAGCGAGGCGCGCATGTCCGTACACGGATCGATCTCAGGCCCGGGCCTGCTGGCGGTGGCCGGCACGCTGCTGGCCGCCACGGCCGGCGCCCAGCCGGCGCCTGCGTTTCCGAACAAGCCGGTCCGGCTGATTGTCGCGGTGCCGCCGGGTGGCGCGGCGGATTTCACGGCCCGCATCGTGGGTCAGAAACTGTCGGAACGGTTCGGCCAGAACGTCGTGATCGAAAATCGCGGCGGCGCCGGCGGCACCATCGCATCCGACATGACGGCCAAGGCGAATCCGGACGGCTATACGCTGCTGTGGTCGTCGTCGACCACGCACGGCGTCGGCCCCGTGCTGTACACGAAGCTGCCGTACGACGCGCTGAAGGATTTTTCGCACATCGCGCTCGCGACGACGCTGCCGATGTTCGTCGTGGCGCATGCCGGTGTGCCGGCGGGGTCGATCAAGGACCTGATCGCGCTTGCCAGGGCGAAGCCCAATACGCTGCATTTCTATTCGTCGGGCAGCGGCGGCATGCCGCACCTCGTGGGCGAGCTCTTCAAGGCTGCCACGGGAGCGCCGATCGTTCATGTGCCGTACAAAGGCAGCGGACCCGGCGTCGTCGATCTTGCGGCGGGCAATGTGCAGCTCGGCTTCGATTCGTTGCCGTCCATACTCGGCCAGATCAAGGCGGGCCGGCTGAAACCGCTCGCGACCGTCGGCAAGAAGCGCTCGCCGCTCTATCCGGATCTGCCGAGTCTCGCGGAGGCGGGTTATCCGGCGGTGGACGGCGCGGTCTGGTACGGCGTTTCCGGACCGGCCGGCATTCCGCGCGCGCTCGTCGCGCGGCTCGGCGGAGAAATCTCCGGGGTGCTCGCCGCACCCGACGTGAAGGATCGCTTCGCGCAGCAGGGTGCCGATGTCGCTTATCTCGCGCCCGAGCAGTACGTGGCGTTCATGAAGGCCGAATGGGCACGCTGGGGCCCGGTCGTGAAAGCCTCCGGCGCCAAAGTCGACTGAGCGTCGCGATTCCCGAAAATGGAACAAGGGCGGTGGCTGCGGCCACCGCCCTTCGTGTCGTACGACTCCAGGTGCAGATCAGTCGGCAGAAGCCGGGAACGCGAACCCGAGGCTTTCGTAGGTGTAGCCCGACGCGATCATCTGCGCCATCCATTCCCCGGTCCAGTACGACTCCGCGATTTCCGCGGCGGGCGGGAAGGACGCGGCCGTCACGACACCGGTCTGCGGCACATTGCGGACGTCCGCGAGCACGAAGTCGGCGATGTGGTGGGTGGCGTCAACCGGGGCCGCTTGCGCCGCGCCTGCACCGAACAGAAGACCTGCAACAACGATACCAGCCAGTTTGCGATTCAACATGATGATTCTCCTTTGGTTAAACGGTTAAGGGTTTCGGCACCGCGTCGCGGTCCCTTGTCGGGGCGTTACGCGATTGAACGATGCACGGGAGAATAGTCGCCGGGCCCCGGCAACCATTACAGAAAATAAATTTTCCGGCACGTGTAAGGGGTGGCGCAGTTGCGCGACCAAGCGCGCCCGCCCCGGGTGGTACAATGCCGGCACGTCGCGGCAGCCCGTCGCGATGCCCCGCCCCGCCTGTTCCCCGGATTTCGATGGCCATCTACCTCATCGCGCTCATGTGCCTGCTGAACCATGCGGGGTTCGGCGGCAGCCGCGTGGCCATCTCGCTGTTCGCGCTGGAACTTGGCGCGAGCCAGGTGACGCTCGGCGTGCTGATGGCGCTGTACGCGCTGTTCCCGATGCTCATGGCCATCACCGTCGGCAAGCTGGTGGACCGCGTTGGCGCCCGCGTCCCGATGCTGATCGGCACCGCCGGGGTCATGGCGGGCCTGCTGTTGCCCGCGATGTTTCCGGGACTGCCCTCGCTCTACGCGTCGGCGCTGCTGTTGGGCTCCACGTTTCACTTTTTCTTCATCACGGTGCACGGCATAGCGGGGGGGATCGGCGGGCCCGACCAGCGCGCGAAGAACTACGCGCTCGTGAGCCTCGGGTTTTCGGCGGCGGGTTTCGTGGGTCCGACGCTCGCCGGGGTCGCGATCGATCACCTGGGTCACGCGAAAACGTTTCTGATGCTGTCCTCGTTCACCGTCGTTCCGCTCGTGATTCTTGCGTGGAAAGGCGGTTTTCTGCCCAAGGGGACCGGCACGGCGAAGGACAAGGCCGAAACAAGCGCGTTCGATCTGTGGCACATCCCGAAGCTGCGCGGTGCGTTCATCGCGAGCGGCATCCTGTCCTCCGCCTGGGATCTGTTCCAGTTCTACATGCCCGTCTACGGCCATGGCGTCGGCCTGTCGGCCTCCGCGATCGGCGTGATCCTGGGAGTATTCGCGCTCGCGACGTTCCTCGTGCGCCTGGTGCTGCCGTGGATCGCGAAACGCTGGAGCGAGGCGGAAATCCTCACCGGCGGAATTTTCGTCTGCGCGGCGGCGTTCGCGCTGTTTCCGGTGTTTCAGAGCGCGCTGATGATCGCGGTGATCGCGTTCGTGTTCGGGCTCGGCGCGGGTTGCGGCCAACCGATGTCGATGTCGCTGATTTTTTCCGCCGCGCCGAAAGGGCGCAACTCCGAGGCGGCGGGACTGCGGGTCATGGTGAACAACGTGACCCACCTCATCATTCCGCTGCTGTTCGGCAGCGTCGGCGCGGCCTTCGGTTACGCGCCGGTGTTCGTGTCCAACGCCGCATTGCTGGTCGGCGGGGGGCTCGTCATGCGCCGCTATGCGACCCTGTTCAGGAAGGCGCCGAGCGCCTGATTGAACGCTTCCGCCTGCTCGACGTTTGAAAGATGCGCGGCGGAAGGAATGATCACGAGTTCCGAGCCCGGCAGGTTCGCGTGGATTTCGCGGGCCATCTCCGGTGGCGTGCCGTGATCCTGGTCGCCCACGATGATCTGCACCGGGCACCGGATTTCCTTCAGCCGGTGGGTGAGGTCGATTTTCGAAATCGCGATGCAGCAGCCCGCGTAGCCTTCCGGCGGCGTCGTGGAAATCATGCCGCCGATGCGCGCCATCACATCGGGCCGCGCCTTGCGGTAGGGCTCCGTGAACCAGCGCCCGAGCGTGCTGTCGACGAGCGGGGCCATGCCCTGTGCGCGCGCAATGGCGACGCGCTCGCCCCACATCTCCGCCGCGTTGGGCGGGCGCTTGCTCGTCGTATCCGCGAGCACGAGACTACGGAATACGCCCGGATACTTCAGCGCGAACGTTTCACCGATCATGCCGCCCATCGACAGTCCGATCCAGTGCGTTTCGCGAATGCCCAGCGCATCGAACATGCCCTTCGCGTCGTCCGCGAGCTGATCGAGCGTGTAGTCGCCTGCCGGTGCGCTCGATTGACCGTGGCCGCGCGTGTCGAATCGCAGCACCTTGAACGTTTTCGTGAGCAGCGCCATCTGCTCGTCCCACATGTGCAGGTTGCATGCGAGCGAATGGCTCAGCGTGAGCCACGGTCCGTTGCCCTCGATCTCGTAATGGATGTCGATACCGTTTGCCTTGAGTTTCATGTTGCCGCTCCCGTAACATGGTGTCGTGGGGCCGCAGTATACCTTCGGCGGTGCGGTGAGGTGCCGCTTCAGCCCGGGCTGCAACCGCAATTTGGGTAACAATATCAATACACCATGAACACACATCAATCGGGAATACTCGCCGCCGTGCCGCCGGTCGCGCGTTACCTGCAGTTTGCGGTTGTGGACTCGGATGCGGCGCGCACGGCGCTGCGTGTGTTGCGCGAATCCGCGGACGGCGATCGCACGGTCGTCGGCATCGGCGCGTCGGCAGCGCACGCGCTCGGGGTGAACGTTCCGGGGTTACGCACGCTGGCGGCGCGCTCCGGGGCGGGCTTCGAGGTGCCGTCCACGCCGGGCGCATTGTGGTGCTGGCTGCGCGGTGACGACGCGGGAGAACTGTTTCACCGCGCACGGCACATCGAGGCCGCGATGGCTCCCGCATTCCGGCTGGAGTCTTCCGTTCGCGCGTTCATCCATCAGGGTGGGCGCGACCTCACGGGATATGAAGACGGCACGGAGAACCCCAGGGATGACGACGCCGTCACGGCGGCGATTTTGCACGGGCAGCCTGAAGCGCTCGACGGTTCGAGCTTCGTCGCGGTTCAACAATGGCTGCACGATTTCAGCCGCTTCGACGGCATGGCTCCCGCGGAACAGGACGACGTCATCGGGCGTCGCCGCAGCGACAACGCGGAACTCGACAACGCACCCGAATCCGCGCATGTGAAGCGCACCGCACAGGAAAGCTTCGAGCCGGAAGCGTTCGTTGTGCGGCGCTCGATGCCGTGGGCCGGCGGTTCGCGCGCGGGCCTCATGTTCGTCGCGTTCGGAAAATCGTTCGACGCGTTCGAGGCGCAGCTGAAGCGCATGACCGGCGAAGAGGACGGCATCGCGGATGCCCTGTTCCGGTTCACGCGGCCGGTGACCGGCGCGTACTTCTGGTGCCCCGGAATGCGGGACGGAAAGCTCGACTTGCGGTTGCTCGGGCTCTGAGGGCATCGTGCAAACCGTCTGGTCCGCAATAGGTTTGGTAGGGCGGAAACGCAAAGCGCCTTCCGCCGGTCGATGGAGAGTCAACAAATATCAATATAAACAACATGTTATCTCCTAATGCATGGTCGCGTGCCCCGAGCGCGCCACAACCGGTGCTACGCTATGACTTCCCGGTCACTCGCACAGGAGCGCCCATGAAAGTCCTCGCCGCATTTGCCGTGCTCATGCTCGCCGCCGCGCCGGCGCTCGCCAAAAAGGACTGCAACGAATTGCGGTCCACGATTGAGGAAAAGATCAAAGGCAAAGGCGTGAAAGCCTTCACGCTGGAAATCGTCGACAAAGGTGCCGCGAAAGACGGCCGGATCGTCGGCACGTGCGACGGCGGGAAGAAGGAGATCGTGTACAAGCGGGGGTAGGCGTCCCTGACGCGGGCAATATTGCGATTCCACGAAATCGAGACATGCCATGAGCACGTTACTGGATGAGTTGGAAAAGCAGGCGCATGCGAAAAGTCGTCTCAAGTGATTGCCTATCGGGTTCTCCGCCCGGCTGCAAGATCGTCGCGCTGCCGCCGGAAGGTTAGATGGAGTCGGATTCACGGCGCAATTCATCTATGTCCATGCTGATGAACCGGTGAGTGGATCGAAGGTGAGAAAAATCGTGAGGTTGGCAGGCGTTGCTGCCGCGTTGCTCCTGTCCGTCGCGGTCTTGCCGGCCAGCGCCCAGGTCAAGCGAGTGCTCGGCGTGACGGAAACCGTCCGTCTCGAGCCGGAAGGCGTGTTGATCAATGCCCGGCTCGACACCGGGGCGGGCATGTCGTCATTGGACGCACGGGCCATCCGCATTGTCGAGCGCGACGGCGCGCGCTGGGTCCTGTTCGAGTATCACGACGGCAGCGGGCACGTCGATGTGTTTGAGCGTCCCTTGGTGCGCATCGCCGCGGTGCGTCCGGCCCCGGATTCTATCCACCGTCGGCCGGTGGTCATGATGAAAATCTGCATGGCCGGGATCCGCAGGGAGGTCCAGGTGAACCTTGTCGATCGCGGCAGCCTCGGTTCCCGAATGTTGATCGGCCGCAACTTTCTCGCCAGCGGGGGAGTGATCGTCGATTCCGCTCTCGAACTGACGTCGACTCCCGTTTGCAACGGAGGCGGAGCGTGAACCGCCCGCACCTCCTCGGGCTGGCAGGCGTTCTGGCGCTGGTCGGCCTCTTGCTGTTTGCTTACAAGGCGTTGATCGTCCAGTTGCCCCTCTACGCCGGGCAACGTACGGACGTGTGGCGTGTCGAGACTGAAATACATTTCACGGCGAAAGGCGGTCCGACCAAGGTGACCGTGCAGCTTCCGTCGGCAACCGGCCGCTTGCAGGTCGTGGACCAGAGTTTCGTATCGCCCGGGTACGGGTTGACCATCGCGCCGGGAACGGCAGTGAATCAGCGGGCGACATTCTCGATCGCGTCGGCTTCGGGCGCGCAGGTCATCTACAGCCGGTTTGTCATGTCGCGGATCGCGACGCAAGACAGCAAATCCCGTGACCCACGGCCCGAAGTACAGCGTCCCGACCTGAGTACGCCGGCTGCGGTCGCCGCGGAGGAAATCGTGCGTGCAGAGCGTCAGCGCGCGGCTGATCCGGGGTCCCTGGCGGCGCTCGTTGCCCAGCGTTTGCGCAACGCCGAGCCGGGCAGCGAGGCTGATTTCCTGGTCGGACGCAATCCCACCGTGGCGCGCGTTGTCGCCATGACAGTCGATTTGCTGGCGCTCGCCGACGTACCGGCCCGGGCCGTACACGGCATTTCGCTTGAGCTCGAGCGCAGCAACGCCGAGTTCGTCCACTGGCTCGAAGTGTTCCAGGAAGGAAGGTGGGTACCCGTTTACGTAGGAGAAAAGCGTCCGGAAGTCATCCGGCACTATCTGCCGTGGTGGCGGGGCCGCAGTGCGTTCGCAACCGTCGAGGGAGGCTCTGACCTTGCCCACCGCATTACGGTTAGCCGCTCGCAAGAGCTTGCGCTGCAGACAGCGATGCATCAACAACGCGCGACCGAGCGGCGCCTGGTGGAGCTCTCCCTGTTCGGCCTGCCGTTGCAAACCCAGCTTCTCTTCCGGTCGCTGGTGGTGATCCCGGTGGGTATTTTTCTGCTGGTCGTGC
The DNA here is from genome assembly GCA_964564295.1 of uncultured Streptomycetaceae bacterium. GTDB lineage: Bacteria > Pseudomonadota > Gammaproteobacteria > Burkholderiales > SG8-41 > CAZMBS01. The sequence goes on along the minus strand of CAZMBS010000053.1, from coordinate 3,875 downwards.
TGCGCAACGTGGTCGGCTTGAAGACATTCGGGACGTTCATGCCTGTCCTCATCGCGCTGGCGTTCCGGCAAACGGGTCTCGTGTGGGGTATCGCGCTGTTTGCCATTATCGTGGCGATCGGGCTGTCGGCGCGGTTCTACATGGAGCGGCTCAAGTTGCTGCTGGTGCCGAGGCTCGCGGTGGGCGTAATGGTGGTCGTGCTGATCATCTGCGTACTCACGGTGCTGCTCCACCGCCTGGGACTCATGCAGGGGCTGTCGCTCGGCCTGTTTCCCATCGTAATCCTGACGATGACCATCGAGCGCATGTCGATCGTATGGGAAGAGAACGGTCCCCGGGAGGCCCTGCAGCAGGCCGCAGGAAGCCTTGTCGTGGGGGTTCTAACGTTCCTGGTGATGAAACTTCCGCAGCTCGAGCATTTGCTGTTTGTATTCCCGGAACTCCTGCTGGTTGTCCTCGCGGCAACGCTGCTGCTCGGCCGTTACTCCGGCTACCGGCTCACCGAACTGCGACGGTTCAGGGCGCTGTCCCGATGATGGATCTGCTACGGATCGCACGCGGTATGCGCGCCAACGGCGTTATGGGAATCAATGAACGCAATGCCGAATACACACTCGTGTACAACCCGCGTAATCGCTACCCGATGGTCGACGACAAGCTGCTCACCAAGCAGCTTGCCGAAACGGCCGGGGTGGCCGTGCCGCCGTTGTACGGCGTGATCGAGATTCAGTATGAAGTGCTTGGCTTGGCGGGGGTTCTCGCGCCGTACCCGGATTTTGTCGTGAAGCCTTGCCGGGGGAGCCAGGGCGACGGCATCGTGGTCGTGACCGGTCGCTCGCGCAACCAATACGAAATTGCCGACGGATCGTACATGAACGATGACGATCTGGCTTTTCACGTTTCCAACATCCTCTCGGGCATCTTCAGTCTGGGCGGCCAGCCTGACAAGGCGCTGATCGAATACCGGGTGAGCTTCGATCCGGTGTTCGAGCATGTCACCTTCCGCGGCGTGCCCGACGTGCGCATCATCGTATTTCTCGGTGTGCCGGTGATGGCGATGGTGCGTCTGCCGACACGCATGTCGCGCGGAAAGGCGAACTTGCATCAGGGTGCGGTTGGCACCGGAGTGGACATGGCGACCGGTATGACCACGAGCGCGGTCTGGAAGGGGCAACTGGTCGACGAGCACCCCGACACCGCCAATCCGGTAGCCGGAGTGGCCATCCCGAACTGGGAGCGCCTGCTCGAAATCGCCTCGCGCAGCTACGAATTGACCGGCTTGGGATATCAGGGAATCGACATCGTGCTCGACAGCGTGCGCGGACCACTGGTCCTGGAACTGAACGCCCGCCCGGGGCTTGCCATTCAGCTCGCCAACCGTTGCGGCCTCGGAAAACGCTTGGATGCCGTGCGCGCCGACCACCGGCGCCTGACGAGCGTGCAGGCGAGAGTGGATTATTCCAGGGAGCGCTTCGGCGCCACAAGCGCCATAAATTTAAGTTAAAACAACAAGTTACTTGTATCGGTGCGGCGCATCTGGAGCAGCCTAAGTGCGCCTTCGCTTTACCGCCCAGTGAACGCGGGCTTGCGTTTCTCCATGAATGCGCGCCGTCCCTCGACGTAATCCGCGCTCGCAAAGCAGTCGGCGACGACTTTTTCGGTCAGCGCATTGTCGCGCTTGTCGGCATCCTTCACGTATTCGTCGATCACGCGCTTGGAGGCGAGGATCGACAGCGGCGCGTTGGCGGCGATGGTCCTGGCGTAGTTGTCGACGAACGCCTCGAGTTCGCCCGCCGGCAGCACGTAGTTCACGATGCCCATGCGCAGCGCCTCCTGCGCCGTGCAGCGCCGGCCGGTGAACAGCAGATCCTTCGCGGCGGAAGGCCCGACGAGCTCGACGAGCTGCCCCAGCCGGTCCGCGGCGTAACCGATGCCGAGCTTCGCGGCGGGTATGCCGAAACTCGCGTCCTCGGTGCAGATGCGCAGATCGCAGTTCATCGCGATCGCCATGCCGCCGCCGAGGCAGTAACCGCGGACCATCGCGATCGTGGGTTTCGCGCTGCCCTTCAGGAGCGTGCGGAACCGGTCGCCGGTCTTGTTGTAGTTCGCGACATCTTCCTTCGTCGCGCGCGCCTGCTCGAATTTCGAGATGTCGCCGCCCGACACGAAGGACTTGTCGCCCGCGCCCGACAGCACGATCACGCGAATCGCGGCATCGGCGGCGAAATCCTCCATCACGTCGGCCGCGGCGAGCGACATGTCGAGGGAGAACGCGTTGCGCTTTTCCGGGTTGTTGAACACGAGATGCCCGACGGGGCCCTTCTTGCTCGACAGTATCTTGTCGCTGCTCATGATGATCCTGCTCCTCTCTAGATGACCTTGCTCGCCCGCAGCGCCGCCAGGTCCGCGTCCGAATACCCGAACTCCTTCAGAATTTCCGCGGTGTGCTGTCCCGCGTCCGGCGTGGGCATGCGGATCGCCTTCGCCACGCCCTCCATGTTGAGCGGGGATGCGACGACGTCGATGGTGCCGCGCCGGTTGCTCGCCATCGGCGTCGCGAGCCCGAGGTGCCGCACCTGCGGATCCGCGAACACCTGGTCGATGGAATAGATCGGGCCGCACGGGATGCCCGCGTCCTCGAAAAGTTCGACCCAGTGCGCGGATGGCTTGCCGCGCGTGATCTCGCCGATGGCCGCGTTGAGCGCCTGGCGTTCCGCGCCACGCTTCTTGCGCGTGTCCCACTCCGGCCTTGTTTTCCACTCGGGCCTGCCGAGCGCGTCGCAGAGCCGCATCCACAGCCGCTCCGAAGCGGCGGCGATGTTGATAAATCCGTCGCTCGACGGAAACACGCCGGTCGGCGCGCCCGTCGGATGATCGTTGCCTGCCTGTTTGGCGACTTCCCGGTCCATGAGCCAGCGCGACGCCTGGAAGTCGAGCATGAACACCTGCGACTCCAGCAGGCTCGTGTGCACCCAGCGGCCGACGCCGGTGCGCGTGCGCTCGTAAAGCGCCATCATGATCGCGAGCGCGAGCAGGTTGCCAGCGGTGAGGTCGGATATCGGCAGCCCCACGCGCACCGGTCCCTGTCCCGGCAACCCGGTGATCGACATGAGCCCGCCCATGCCCTGCACGATCTGGTCGACGCCGGCACGCTTGCCGTACGGCCCGGTCTGGCCGAAACCGCTGATGCTGCCGTACACGATGCGCGGATTCACCTTGCGCACGTCCTCGTAGGCGACGCCGAGCCGGTGCTTCACGGCGGCGCGCATGTTCTCGACCACGACGTCCGCGCGTTCGACGAGCTTCAGGAACACCGCGCGGCCCTCGGGCGACTTGAGGTTGAGATGCATCGTGCGCTTGTTGCGATGCAGGTTCTGGAAATCGAAGCCGTCGCGCCGGTCGGACTGGTCCTCCGCGGGTCCGTCCGGCGCCTCGATGCGTATCACCTTTGCGCCCCAGTCGGCCAGATGCCGCACGCAGGTGGGCCCCGCGCGCGCGAGCGTGAGGTCGATCACGGTGATGGTGGAGAGCGGCAGGTCGGCGCGCGGCTGCGCGGCGGTGTCGCCGGATGTGGTCATGGGAAATTCCTCAGATTTTTTTCGCGAGTGCCGCGGCGTTGCCGGTGTAGCCGGCCGGCGTCAGCGCCAGCAGGCGCCGGCGGTCCGCCTCGGGAATTGCGGTGAGGCCGTTCACGAATGATGCCAGCGACTCGCGCGTGATGCCTTCCTTGCCGCGCGTGAGTGCCTTGAGCTGCTCGTAGGCGCCGGCCACGCCGTAGCGGCGCATCACGGTCTGGATCGGCTCGGCGAGCACTTCCCAGTTGGCGTCGAGATCGGCGGCCAGTCGCTCGCGGTTGGCTTCGAGCTTCGCGAGGC
>CAZMBS010000052.1:0-15563 GCA_964564295.1 uncultured Streptomycetaceae bacterium | reverse complement strand
TGATCCGCGCCGGGATACTTGTGGATCGTCACGAGCGGATTCGGTGAGAGCCGGCGTTCGAGCAAATCGTTCACCTCGGCCTGCACCCAGCGATCCTTCATCGCCATGTGCAGCAGAAACGGCCGGTGCAGGTTCGGCGCCTCCCGGATGCGGTGCTCGATGTAGGTGCCGTAATAGGCCACCGCGCAATCGATGTCGGTGCGGCAGCACATGAGGTAACAGAGCTTGCCGCCGAGACAGTAGCCCACCGCGCCGACCCTGCCGTTGCACGACGGATGTCCGGCGAGGTAACGCCAGGTGTCCTCCATGTCGCGCACGCCGAGGTCGTAGTCGAAATCGTAATAGAGATCGAACGCCTTCTTCACGTGCTCCGGATTGCGGTCGGAAAGCTCCACCCCGGGCTCCTGGCGCCAGAATAAGTCCGGCACGAGGCACGCGAATCCCGCTTCGGCGAACTCGTGGGCGTGATGGCGCATCGTGTCGTTGACGCCCCAGATTTCCATGATCGCGATGATCGCGCCGACGGGCGCCTTGTCCGGCAGCGCGAGATACGCGCCCATGGTGCCGTCGCGCAGCGGAACCTCGATGTTGCTCGTCTTCATGCTCGACTCCGGAATTCGCTCTACAGCCGGTCGCCGGCCTGTTTCGAGGTCTTGGGCTGCGATGCGATGAACTTGCGGATTTCGGCAACGAGTTCCGGCCGTCCCTGTATGCCGGTCGGGCCCGTGTGCGAGGCGCCTTCGACCAGCACGAATTTCATGTCGGGCCGGATCTTCGCGAGTGCCTGCATTTCCTTCAGCGTGTGGTCGAGCGTGCCGACGATGCCCAGCGTCGGCACTTTCACGGCACGCATCTGTTCGGGCGTGACGGCCTGATCGCGGTAACCGCGCAGCGATGCGGCGGTCGAGTACTGATCGAAATTCCTGTTGGCACGGCACGCCGCCGCACGCTTCTGGATTTCCTCTTCGGTCGGCTTGGCGCCCTCCGGCGCCTGTCGCATCGCGCGGCTGCGGCTCACGCATTCCTTCTCGATTTCGGCCGCCTCCTGCTCGATGCGCGGATCGTTCGCGGCCTTGGGCGACCGGCCGGCCGCGGCGACCTGCGTCGCGGTCAGAAAGCGCTCCGGATGCAGCGTCAGCAGTTGCGCGACGGTGCTGCCGCCGAGCGAGAAGCCGACGATGTGCGCCCGCGGAATGCCCAGCGCGTCGAGTATGCGCACGACGTCGAGCGCCTGCTGCCTGCCGTACGCCGACGGGTCGCGCGGTTTGTCGCTCTTGCCGTGCCCGCGCGCGTCGAACGCAATGACGCGGAAGTCTTTCTCGAGGTTGCCGACCACGCCGCGCTCGATCCAGCTGTCGAGGCTGGACGTGCCGCCGTGCAGCAGCACGATCGGCTCGCCCGCGCCGCGCTCGACATAGCGAATTTTCACGCCGTTCGCATCGATGTAGCGATCCTGCGCGCCGGCAGGCGCGGCGAGCGCCGCGATGCAGCAGGCGGCAATCAGGCCGGGCAGTTGTGGTTTCATGCGAAATTCCCCTGAAATGTCCATAAAAAACATCATGTTATGATGCGCCTTACTCTGCGCGGGCCGCGTTTCCGCAGCGCGCGTGCCCGACTGCCTGTCGATTGCGATGATGACACGATTTCGGGCTCGTTCCGGGTTTGACGGCGCGCTGGTCGGCTCCGATACTGCGGGACGCACCGAATATCGAACGGAAAACCGAGCGTGAAGATTATGCTGAATGAATCCGGCTGGAACAAATCGGACGCATGGCAGGCCGCGTTCGCGGGCGCATTGCTGCTCGTGCCTGCGATGGTTACCGCGCAAAACTGGCCGACGCGGCCGATACGCTACGTCGTGCCGTTTCCGCCCGGCGGCGGCACCGACGTGTCGGCGCGCGCGATGGCGCCGGCGATGGCGGCCGCGCTGGGCCAGCAGGTCGTCATCGAGAACCGCGCTGGCGCCGGCGGCATGATCGGCACAGAAATCGTCGCGAAGTCTTCGCCCGACGGCCACATGCTGCTGCAGGCCACCGTGGGCCAGGTGTCGATCCACCAGTTTCTCGTGCGCAAGCCCGTGATCGATCCCGTCCGCGAACTCGCCCCGGTGACGCTGACCGGCGACATATTCAACATCCTCGTCGTGCATCCGGCGCTGCCCGTGCGTTCGGTGGCCGATCTCGTGGCGCTCGCGAAGAAGCGCCCCGGTGCGCTCAATTTCGGGTCCTCGGGCATCGGCGTGCCGGATCATCTGGCCGGCGAGCTGTTTCAGATCACGACGCAGACGAAGCTCGTGCACGTGCCGTACAAGGGCGGGCCGCTCGCGATGGTCGATCTCGTGTCCGGCAACATCCAGCTCATGTTCGCGACGGTCGCGTCGGCGGTCGGCATGGTGCGCGCGGACAAGCTGCGCCCGCTGGCGATCACCAACAGCCGGCGCTTTCCACAGATGCCGAACCTGCCGACGGTCGCGGAGGCGGGCATCGCCGGATTCGCGGTCAACAACTGGACCGGCGTGTTCGTTCCGGCCGGCACGCCGCGCGAGGTCGTGGCGCGGCTCAATACGGCCATCGTCAACGCCGCCGCCGTTCCCGAGACGCGCGCGCTGATGCTCGATTCCGGAATCGGCGCGGCCACCAACTCGCCGGAGCAGTTCACGCGGTTCATTGCCGAAGAAACCCTGAAATGGAAGAAGGTGATTGCGGATGCCCGGGTTACGGTGGATTGAGCGGTTCCTGGCAGTCGGGATCACGCTGCCGGCAGCAGTGGCGGCGCCGTTCGCGATCGCCGCGGATCCGTTTCCGGCCAGGCCGGTGCGCTGGCTCGCCCCGGTGCTCGCGGGCGGCGGCGGTGACCTGATCGCGCGGGCGATCGCGCCGAGACTGTCCGAGATCTGGGGGCAGCCGGTGGTGATCGACAACCGGCCGGGCGGCGGCGGCACGCTCGGCATGGCGGTCGCCGCGAAGGCCGCGCCGGACGGCTACACGATGGTGCTGGGCGTGATGTCGTTCGTCGGAGTCGCTCCGGCCGTGTATCCCAAACTTGCCTACGATCCGCTGCGGGATTTCGCGGCGGTCACGCAGATTCTGTCCGCACCGATGATACTCACGGCGCATCCGTCGCTGCCCGCGAGAAACGTGGGGGAACTCATCGCGCTGGCAAAGGCAAAGCCCGGAGCCGTCAGTTACGGCACGCCCGGCAACGGAACCGCCGGGCACCTGGCCACCGCGCTCGTCGCAAACATGGGCGGCGTGAAAATGCTGCACGTGCCGTATCGCGGCGCGCCGCCCGCGCTCGCGGACGTGATCGCCGGGCAGATCACGCTGTACATGGCGACGATCCCGGGCGGAATCGGGCTCGTCAAGGCCGGGCGGCTCAAGATACTCGGCACCAGCGGCGCGGCGCGCGCGCGCGTGTTGCCCGACGTGCCGACGTTTTCGGAATCGGGCCTGAAAGGCTACGACGTCACGACCTGGTACGGAGTTCACGTGCCCGCCGCGACGCCCGCGGCGATCGTTTCGCGCATGCACGGCGATATCGGACGCGTGATCCGCATGCCCGAGGTGCAGGATCGTTTTTCGTCGGAAGGCGGCGACGTGGTCGGCAGCGCGCCGGCGGACTACGCCACGTTCGTCGCCGCTGAAATCACCAAGTGGACCCGGGTTGCGCGGGCGGCGGATATCCGGCCCGATTGACGCTTTGTCTTTCGACGACATCCAGCCCCTATCCCGCAGGGAGAGGGGTACAAACCCTCGCCCCCCGGGAGAGGGTGGCGCGCAGCGCCGGGTGAGGGAAGATTCTGACTTTCCGTTGTCCGCTGCATCGTCGAGCGGAGTCAGGCGCCTGATTCGATCAGACGAGCCTCGACCGCCGCGTTTGGCGACTGCTTGATGCAGCGATTTTTGTCTTGCCGCAGCCGTCGTACGGCATGGGGGCCGATCCAGACCTGCGGGTCGGGTTTGCTCGGGTTCGCCGAGCGCCCCGTAGTTAAAATGGGGTCAGAGTGAATTAAAAATGGGAATTCGTGAATGATTTATGCAATATAATCAATAACTTGTAAATATATAGTGTCTGACCCCAATTATTCATGATAACTTGTAAATATATAGTGTCTGACCCCAATTATTCATGGATTACCGCGACGATAAGAGCGCGCGCTTCCTCCAGGCGATAGATGACGCGATAGCGATGGACCAATCGCTTGCCTCAGGCGACCAGACTAGGACGCGAGCCATCTACCAAGACGTGCCTTGGCATCGCCGTGAGAGATGACGCCTTCGGTGTTCGCGCGCTCCAGACCGCGCTTGACCTTTTCAAGAACGTACAGGTGGTACTGTATGTCCTCGAAGCTCGCGTCGTCCGGCAGTTTCTTCAGCAAAGCGCTTACTTCATCCTTCGGGCTACCCATGTCGCCTCCCGATCCGTGATTTCCGAGTCTATCACTCGCGGGCCCGGGAAATCCAACGTAACGCCAACAGGCGCGAGCCGGCGAGGCGTCCAGCGACCGACGTTGAGCGCCGGGTCATGCCGAATGCGACGCTTATTCCTTCGGTCTGGCGGCTGAATTCATTGGCAGTCGAAGGGGGTTCGGTGGAAAGAAATGCTATGTTGCGATTCGCTGTCAGAATACGGTGACCAGCGCAATGCTGAGCAAGGCGTAGATCGTTACTACCATCCAAAAATACTCTGGGGAATCAGATCGGGATACGGTTCTGCCGGCCATGCCGGATTTTGCGTAGATTTCTCCCTTGAATATCGCGTACAGCGTGTACAAGCCGACGACCAGGCCAAGTATTTTGAACACGGCTATTTCCCTTGGCGAGTGAGATATTCCGCCAGAATTTTGATCAGGCCGACAGCCAATCCAATTCCTCCGACGGGTACTGCGATGACGGCCAAGAGGCCGAGGCCGATCGGATTTCCGTCGGCGGGGCCGAATGCAACATAAAGCAACAAAGGCGCGGCACCCAACAGCCCGAAGGCCAGGCTCCAGGCTACGATTTGCTGTCCGGAAAAGCGTCGCAGCAGCGCTTCTTCAATTCGACTCATGTTTCACAGTGATAACGCCCGGATTGTTCAGCGCGCGCCTTTTTCGCGCGGGCCGGTTGACGCGCGGGATCAGCCGCCACGTTACTTGATGCTGGAGGGAAGCGCCGTGAAGTCGCTCGTTTGCTCGAGAGACTTCATCGCGTTATGCAAGGCCTCCGGCGGTGAAACAAGTTTGCGAGTGGCAAGATTCAGCCATCCGCCGGAACTCGTCACCCGGGCGCAGAGCGTCCCGTCCGGACGCAGGATCTCGTTTCTCAGAATGAAGCGGCTGCCGTCCTCGGAATGGCCGGCGATCGCCAGGGTAACCGTGATTTCCTGCAGCAGGCCGACCTCCCTGCGGTATTCCACCTCGTCCTTCATGACCACCGGCCCGATCCTGAGGCGCGAAAACTCTCCCGCTGGAAAGCCGTTCTCCGAGAAATACATCAAACGCAAATCGGCGGACTTGTCCAGAAAGGCCGTGTTTCGCATGTGCGCGTTGAAGTCCATGTCGGCCCAACTCGCCAGCAGTGTCTTGGAATACATGCAATGGATCCTTGTTCGCGTCGGCCGCGCTCGTGAATAAGGTTCGGAGTAAATTGAATCGGGAATTCGTGACGGTATTATGCAATTTAATCAATAACTTATGAATATATCGTGTCTGACCCCAATTATTCAATTATTCCAATTATTCTCAGTCGGCTCCAACGTCGGATTAGGCGATGGCGTGACATAAAGCGACCAATGTCAACATGGTTATCAAACTTCATCGGATGACAGTTCTATAAAATTATCAGTGTGATATCCAGAAAAAATACGGCCAGATGATTGCTCAGCAACCACACAATGGCCTGGCATATTTGTTAGCTCCCCAAGAAAGACATAAACGTGGCCTCGCTTAAACGGGTACTTTTTTATGAATGCCTTGCCAATATTTCCTGGTTCGAATTTAACGAGACTTAATTTTCGTGGTTTCTTCATTTAACGCCTAACGAGGCTGTATAAAAACCCGAATTTTGGGGGACCCGCGTCGCGCGCGAGTGCGCGCGACCGCAAAGCATTCGGGTTTCTGATGGGGGCTCATCGTTTTTCTCCTGCCATGGTCAGCGCAATGTTCCCTGCCATGGTGTCCTATGCCGCATAGCCATGATGCGCCTGCTTTTCGATGTTGTGAACCATGCAGCAAGTGTAGGGTGCAATAAGCGCAACCGGTCGATATGCATGCGGCGCAATGCCCGCTGCTTATTGCGCCCACATTTCTTACTTTCTGGAATGTGCCCAAACGCCTCGCCTGTGTTTCCTGGAGACGGCTTCGAGTTCGCGCAGTTTCTGCGAGTATTCCTTGGCCTTTTCTCCGGTAGGCAACCGCACTTGCACGCCCTTCGCACGCGCGAGGCCTTCGCTGACCAGTATTTCAACGAGCCGCTTTCCATCGACTTCCACAAGCGCGTAGTAGCGCGGCTTGCTGGAGAGTCCGCCAGCCGCGTGCTTCCTCGTGTGCACGACAAACGGTTTATTCAGGATTTCACGGACCGCGTCCCTAGCCTTCAGGCCAGCCGCCGGGATGTCGTCGCTGTTGATTCTGAAATGATCGGCTTGCTCGCGAACGCGTTCGGCGTTTCTGCCGCCAAGAGTCTTTTCCGGCGCATCCACATAGTAGAGCCGAACAATCAATTCGCTGGCGCTGCACTTGACGTGAAAGCTGTCACCATCGTTCGTTGCTTCCTCAACGTATCGGCAGTCCGAGAGCGTTTCCCATTGTTTCTTGCGCTCCGCGGACCACGCGGGGGAGACGACGAGCGCAAGCAGCGCGAGCCCAAGGCACAAGGAGAATCGTCGGAACGGAGTCATTCGCGGCACTTCTGGCGGATTAACATAAGGAGGCCAAAGGGTCAGGGCTGGCATCATAGCGCGCAATGGCAGCATCGCGATTCGGATTGGGTGTGTCGCGAAACCGATAACTATGCCATCAGCCCTGCGCTTAGACATGACTTTATTTGGCGGGGCCCAACGTTCACAGTGCTCCGCGCGAGCTGTTTCTGCGCCCGCGGAGCCGACCGTGTTCTTATGCACCAATCTTGACATAGGTGCGCGGTGTGAGCGTCGTCAACGTCTGCTCCAGCAGAGGAACCAGAGGTAGTAGAGCAGGAAGCTCATTCGAATGCGCATCCAGTACGACCACAGCTAAAGCCAGATCGGAAAGGTTTTGTTGATACGGGAGATTCTTGTCAACGGTAATGAACGCGTCAAAGCTGGCAGCGGCTAGTACCAACAAATTGCCGTTCTTTATGCCACCCCAGCCCATTTCAACGACGGTCTTCACTTCGTGGTTCGGCAAGGCCCGCCCAAGGCGCCGCGGAACTGACTCGTCAAGCAACAGGCGCATCAGCAAAGATCCGTTCTCGTGCGGCCTCGAGGACTGAAATTGCCGTTTCGCGGGGGACTGACGGGAAGTCTTCCAAGAAGTCTTCGAGAGACGAGCTTCCTTCGAGATAGTCGAAAAGGTTCTGAACGGGGACGCGAGTCCCCGTGAAGCAAAGCGCTCCGCTCATGATTTCGGGGTTCCGACTGACAAGCGATTTGTCCATGGTGACCTCCAATATCAGAGTTTACTCTTTTCGTCGCGTATCCACACTTGGCGTACAACGTTTAACGCCCCATTTCAGCGGCGGGCGAGGAGCGGCGCGACGAGCGAACTGCAAGCAAGCGAAGCGCGCTTGCAGCCGTCCGTTGCAAATGGATGTTAGACCGCGCCCCACCTTTAGAACGGGATGTCATCGCTTTTGCTCTCGACATCTACCAGGTAAATGATCTGGGACGCGGACACACTGAGAACATACTCCGCCACTTCGGCCGTAGCGGCTCCGCCCGTCGCGCCGCCATGGCCGACACCATCACCGCCACTGCGATAGGCGTATAGGCTCTCGATTGTCTTCACCAACGCCTTGGGAACTGCGTAATCCTTCGTAAGTAGAAACCACTTAGCTAAATCTCCGAGCGTTGCTGCCTTCGCTGCGGGGAACAATGCTTTGCCTGCTGCCTCCACGGCGCACACGGCTTCCTTAACACAGTTCTCATAGTCGGGCTTGGTGGGATGGCGGAAAAACTGCAAGGATTTCTCATAGTGCTTTCGCGCACCGGCCAGTCGGTTATCGCCGAGAACGACTTGCGCCCGTGTGGTTTGATCTACCGTGTGCTTCCGTCCCCGGCGGCGGACGAGACCTTCAGAGAACTCGAAGGCCAAGCCCTCTTCCAGGAAGATGCGCTCGAGTTCACTAGCGATGTACTTCTGGACGTCGCTCTTTGGTGTCGTGATCTCGAAGTTGTCATTCTCTACCCAATGGCCGGCGTCCTGCGGCAGATGACCGTAAAGACGCTCACAGAAGTCGTAGGCCTTCTCCCAGCTTAAGGAAGCGAGTGCCGCCTCGGCATCAGCCTTGGCTTGCTTCTCGGCAGCGACTGATCGCGAGTCATAGGAAGCAGGCGGCTGCCGGCCAATACGTTGAAGCTCCCGCGCAATCGCTGCCCAGCCTGAAATATAGCTTCTCTCCTCCAGATCGTAGAGAAGGTGGAGCACGGCGGTCCTCGCGCTTTCCGGGAAAGAGCTATCTATCTGCCGATGTTGGCCGCGGTGGCGTGCCGAGAACGGAGCATCTACGTGGGCCACGACATTCCTCGCGGTCTAACGCCCAATCACATTCCGAAAAAACAACTATATCGGAGACCCAGTCTAGCCCTTCCCAAAAATACATTCAACTTCAATGACTTGGGGCGGCGTCGAAACACTCCGTTTGCCTGATAGCTTGCGCACTGCGGGCCGAGATTGCGCAGTTTCGGCAACATGGGCGGCGCGCGATGCTACGCATCCCACGGCGCCAGCGCCGCCGCGCCGCGTCCTGCGATGCGGCCGGTGACGAAACACTCGGCGATGTTGCCGCCGGAAAGATACAGATGGCCGAACGAACTGCCGAGCTCGCCGGCGGTGTAGAGCCGCGGAATCGGCGCGCCGTAGACATCGATCACGCGCGACTGCGCATCGTGCTCCGGGCCGCCTTGCGTATTCGACATCGTGGCCCAGACCGGCGCGCCGTAAAACGGACCCGTGCGGACCGGCGTCATGCTGCCGGCAGGGCGGCCGAAATCGTCGTCGTGCCCGCGCGCGCAGAGTTCGTTCCACCGCGATACGCTCGCCACCAGCGATTCCGGATCGATGCCGAGCGCCATCGCGAGCCCTTCCAGCGTGTCGGCGCGCCTCAGTATCCCGTTCTCCACTTCCTTCAGGTTGTCGTCGCTCCAGTCGTAGCGGATGCCCTTGTCGTTCGAGGTCGCCTTGCCGAGCGGATACATCCTGCGGCCTTCCTCGTCGCAGATCAGGTACGCGGGATTGCGCGGGAAGCGTTGCGTCACCGGATCGTAGTACCCGAGCGGCCGCACGCCGGTGTCCTGCGTGTACGGGTGATACTCGGACATGAAGCGGGAACCGTCGGCATCGACGAGTATCCACGCCATGCGGATTTTCGCCTGCCCGGCGTCGCCCGGGAACCAGTCGGGGAACCGCTTCACGCGCATCGCGTACGGATACGCGGGATCGGTGTGGCGATAGCCGTACGCGCCGTGGATGTGCCACATGTGCCAGAGGCGGGCGCCGAGATCCTGCGCCATCCGGATGCCGTCGCCGGTGTTCGTGCGCGCGGCGGCGTTGAACACGGGATGGCATTCCAGAAACTGCGCTTTCATCTCGGCGTTGCCTTCGAATCCGCCGGTCGCGAGCACGACGCCGCGGCGCGCCCGGATCGCGCGTTCGCGGCCGTCCTGCAGCACGCGCACGCCCCGCACCTCGCGCGTCGCGGGATCGGCGATGAGCCGCAGCGCGGGCGTGCCGAGCCGCACGTCGATGCCGCGCTTCACGACGTTGTCGTGCACGACCTTGAAGAGCTTGGGGCCGTTCGGCGCGCCGTTGGCCCACGGATACGCCTTGCGGGAATCGAGACCCGGCACGTCGACCACCGACGTGTGATAAAACGTTTCGGTCCCCGGCAGCGGATAATTGCCGCGGATCTGCCGCCGGAACGGATCGCCCGCTTTCGCGCGCTCGTCGTTTTCCTCGACGGATGTGATGACGCGCGCGCCGTTGACCCGCGCGAGTTCGCGCACGGCGGCCTCGAGCCCGCACATGCCCTCGGCCAGCACCCGGATCACGTCGTCCGGCGTGCGTCCGGCGTTGGTCGCCTTCAGGTAATCGAACGCGGCGGCCGGATCGTGCGCGCTGCGCACCGCGCCGTACGAGCAGATCGACAGCCCGCCGGGCACCTCGGATTTTTCAACCAGCAGCACGCTCGCGCCCGCATCGGCCGCGTGGATCGCCGCGATGGCGCCGCCGTGGCCGAATCCGGCCACGATTACATCGAAGGATTCGTCGAATCGCATGACACTCCCGATATTCAATCGAAATTCAGTGCACGGCTGGCCCGCGGCTCGAACACGATGACGCCGCCGAGCGCATCGGGAAGTCTGACGAGCAGGCGATCGCCGTCGAGCGCGGTCGCATCGCATCCCGCCTTGCGCAGAAACATGCCGGTGGCGGCCATGTTGGCGCTTTGCAGAACATAACCCGCGTTCCACGGCATCGACGGCGGCGTCACGCCCAGCCGGCGTTCCAGTGCATCCGGCGCGACGAACAGCAGGTATCCGCGCGCGGTGTCGATGCGCCAGGCCGCGCCGTGCGACTGGGCGAGCAGGCCCGAATACCGCGTGTAACGTTGCGCCGCCTCGGCCGGATCGGCGACGCAGAGCAGGACGCCTGCGATGCCGGTCGCGCCGTTCGCGTGCGTCATCCAGCGCTGCTGCCACACGAGCTCCGGCGTGTGATGCCGGCAGAACTGGATGCGGCCTTCCGGCATCACACCCGGCTGCGTGCGCAACACCGTGAAGCGCGCCGTGCCTTCGCCCGCTTCGGTGCCGATCTGCCGCTGCAGCGCGATGGGCTCGAGCGGACGGAATCCGCCCCTGTCGAGCCGCGCGTGATCCGCGTCGGGCGCGCTCGTGCCGAATACGATGACGTGCACGCCGGTGTAGCGTTTGATGGCCGTGCGCAACTGGGCGGCGTTCGGAGTGTCGCCGGTCGGCGTGAGAAACTCGAGATAACCCTGCTGCAGCATGACGCAGCGGTTGCCGGTGCCGGCCGGCACGACGGGTCCGCCCGGTTCGAGGCGGTGCGACTGCGCGGAAAACGGCGTCAGCGTGAAGCCGAGGCCGTCGAGCGCCGCGCTGGCCGCGTCGATGTGCGGCACGAAATGCGCGACGTGGTCAATGTTCAGTTGTCCGGCAACGGGTGTTTGAGTCTGGGCAGGCATGGATAAAGTCGATCTAGCGGCTCTTTCGGGTTCGCGTGCGCTTCTCGCGCGCCGGCCGCCGCGCGATGAAGTCGATTTCCACGCGTGCGCCGCGGGCGAGACCGGTGACGCCGATGCAGGTGCGGGCGGGGCGCTTTCCCGGCGGAAAATAACCGGCGTACACGCGATTCATTTTTTCGTAATCGTCGTGGAAATGCGTGAGAAACACGCGCGCGGCGACCACGTTCGCAAGCGCGAGCCGGCACCCTTTGAGCACGCGGACCAGGTTTTCCATGACCTGGCGCGTCTGCGCCTCGATGCCGTCGGGATAGGGCGAGTCGTTCGCGGTGCCCGTAAACGGCATCTGGCCGGTGACGAACACCCAGCCGTCCTGTTCGACCGCGTGCGAAAACGGCGCGACCGGCTCCGGCGCGCCGTCGATCATGTGGTGGAACGGTCCCGCCATCAGTAGCCGAGCCTGCGATCGACGAGATTGCGCAGCGGCTTTCCGTCGAGCCAGCGCCGGAAATTGCCGCACCAGAAGTCGAGCAGGTGGTCGATGTAGCGCGGATCGTCGCACGAGATGTGCGGCAGCACGAAGGTATTGCGCGTCGTCCACCAGGGCGAATCCGCGGGTAGCGGTTCGATGTCGAACACGTCGAGCACGGCGCCGCCGAGTTCGCCCCTGTCGAGTTTCGCGCGCAGCGCCTCGTAGTCGATGATCGGCGAGCGGCCGATGTTGATGACGCCGCACGACGGTTTGAGCAGGTCGAGCCGTCCGCGGTTCAGCAGGTTGCGCGTCTGCGGTGTGAGCGGGGTCGTCACGATCACGAAGTCCGCCTTGGGCAGCACCGCGTCAAGCCGCGCCGTGGACACGACCCGGTCGGCGGGCCGTCCCGCCTTGCCGCTGCGCGTGACCGCGATGACGTTGGCGCCCAGATGCTTCGCGCCGCGCCCGGCGCCCTGCCCGAGATCGCCGAACCCGACGACGACGACGGTCTTGCCGGCCACCGGTGTCGTGAATATGCCCTTCCACTCGCGCCGCCGCTGGTTTTCAAGAACTTCCGGAATGCGCCCGTTCAGCATGAGCAGCGCCATCGTGCAGGAATCCTCGGCTTTCGCGCCGTGCGCACCGGTGTTGTTCGTGAGCGCGATGTCCTTCGGCAGCCAGTCGAACGGCATCAGCGCGTCGACGCCCGCGCTCGTCGTCTGTATCCACTTGAGGTTCGGCGCGCGCTCGCGCAGCCGCTCTTTCGGCGGACTCGAATTGATCATGAAATCGGCGGTCGCGAGCGCCTCGTCGAGCATGGCGCCGTCGTAGCCGACGGTGACCCGCAGCTTCTTCGCGAGGGCCGGGTGCCGCCTCGCGGCGGCCTGCCACTGCGCCTCGTGCATGTGAAAAAGCGCCGGGCGCTTGCGGTTCGTTTCGAGGTGCAGGTGCAGCAGCTTGCTGGATCGCATTCATGGGCTCCGTTCACGCTTCAACGGCGTCACGCCGCGCGGGCGCGCGGAGACGCAGTCGAAGGATGAGGCAGGTGGGTCGCGGGCGTTACTTGCCGAACCGCGGCTTGGCCTTCACGTACGGCTCGGTCGCGAACGCCGAGTCCGGCACGTCCTTCTTCAGGGAACCCGCGCCCTTGAAGATTTCGGCCATTTTTTTCATCATCGCGACGTCGGCCGGTTCCATGCTCGTCACGTAGGTCACGGCCCACAGGCTCGCGTACGCCTGCGCGTCGTCCGGTTTCATGTTGGCCGCCTTCTGCAGGATTTGCGCGACGCGCGGCAGGTTTTTCGGACCCCAGTCGGTGGCTTCCTTCATGCCGAGCACGAACTTCACGACCGCTTCGGGATTTTTCGCGAGGTAGTCCGCGTGCACGATGCCCATGCCGATGACCGGTGCCGCGTTTTCCTTCGTCAGTTTCTTCCACTCGTCGACGTAGTTGCCGAGGATGCGCAGCTTCACCTCGTCGCCGATCTGCGCGACCGTGGTGCCGCGCAGCGCGGACGCCGCCACTTCCCCCTGCGCGAGGAACTGCGCGAGCCGCGGCTCGTTGCCGCCCACCACCGTGTAGTCCGTGGCCTTCAGTCCGTAGTTGCCTTCGAGCAGCGCCACCGCGAGCGCGTGGGTCGCGCTGCCGGACGGCGACATGCCGATTTTTTTGCCCTTGAATTCCGCGAGCGACTTGATCGGCGAATTCGCGAGCACCGCGAAGCGCACCTCCGCGATCTGCGTCGCGAGGATGATCTTGATCGGCACGCCGTCGGCGGCGACGCCGAGCGCGCCGGCGGCGCTGGCGCCGAACGCCACGTCGATCGCGCCCGACACGATGGCGCGCGTGGGTGCATTGACGTCGGCGAACTTGATCCATTCGACTTCAAGTCCTTGTTTTTCAAGGAATTTCATGTTCTCCAGCACGGAGCCGAAGCCGAGGCTCACGCCGCTGGTCCAGTAGCCGACCTTGATTTTCTGTGCGAGCGCGCCGCCGGTGGGCACGGCGAACGCGAATACGGCTGCGGTCAGTAACACGGCAAGGCGTGGCATGGCAGGCTCCTTTTCAGATCAATGCGCGCAAGCGCTGAATATACTCCGTGGCCGCGGGGACTGTCGCGTCCCGCGGGCGCGGAAGATCGATCGCGACATCCTCGCGCACGCGGCCGGGCCGGGGCGCCATGACCACGACACGGTCCGCGAGCACCACGGACTCCTCGACGTCGTGGGTCACGAACACGATCGTCATGCGCTTCAGCGCGTGTATGCGCAGCAGTTCCTGGTGCATCAGCGAACGGGTCTGCGCGTCGAGTTTCGAAAACGGCTCGTCCATCAGCAGGATCGACGGCTCCAGCACGAGGCTGCGCGCGAGCGCGACGCGGCTTTTCATGCCGCCGGAAAGCTGGAACGGAAACGCGTCCTCGAATCCCGAGAGCCCCACGAGCTGCAGCGCCGCGCGCGCGCGTTCGCGGCGCTCGGCGCGCGGCGTGCTGCCGGCCTCCAGCGCGAACTCGACGTTGCGCAGCGCGGTGCGCCAGGGCAGCAACCGGTCTTCCTGGAATACGTAGCTCACGCTGCGCCAGTCGGTGAACACGCGCGAGGGCACTCCGTGAAACGCGATTTCGCCGCGCTCGGGCCGCACGAGTCCGGAGATGATGTTGAGCAGCGTGGACTTTCCGCAGCCCGACGCCCCGAGGATGGCGAGAATGCCGTGGTCCGGCACCGCGAGATCGATGTTTTCGAGAACGTGGAGCGGCTGCCGGTCCGGCGTGTCGAACCATTTGCTCACGCCGCTCACGCGGATCGCGGCGGCGGCCGCCCCGGTGGCGGTTGCGGCGGTGCTCATGCGCCGGTCTTCACGGGGGGTTGCGCCGCGAACGCCGATCCGCGCACGCACAGCCGGCCGCGCGCGTCCTGCCAGAGTTTGCCGTTCGCATGCAGTCTGCCGAGCGCGCGGGTGACGGCCGCGAACGGGTGCGCCGCGAAGCGCTCCGCCACCGCGGAGTAGTACAGCGGTTCCTTCGAGATCGCTTCCAGGATATCCGCCGCCAGCGCTTCGACCGTCGGGCCGTCCGTGGCGATGCGGCCCGGAACCGGATCGGCCTTGCCCGCGGCGTAGTCGGCGATTTTCGCGCGATCCGCGTACGCGTACGCGATGCGCTCGAACCGCTCGTGCGGAATGCCTTCGCCGATCGTCGCGTCGATGCCCACTTTCGCGCCGGTCGGCACGACGCCCGGCGGCGTGACCGCGAGGCTCGGGTCGAGCGGCTTCGCGCGCCCGCCCGGAATCACGATGACATCGCGATCCCCCTGCACGCGCGTCGCGATGGCCCACTCGACGTCCATGGTGTTGTGGACGTCGATGTCGTCGTCCACGACGACCACGTGTTTGAGGTCGAGCACCGACAGCGCCGCGAGCAGCGCGTTTTTGCCTTCGCCGGCCTGTTTCTTCACCGAGATCACGGCGTGCCAGAACGCGCAGCCGCCGAGCGTGACATGGATGTCCTTCGCCTGCACGCCGGCGTTTTTCAGCGCGGTCCGTATCGCGGTGTAGCGCGTCGGCGCCGCGAGCCAGGTGTTCTCCCACGGCATGTGCAGCGCGTAGTAGATCGGGTCGCGGCGCATGGTCACGGCCGTGAGGCGCACGAGCGGATTCCAGTGAAGCCCGCCCATCAATCGCGTGAATTCGCCGAAGCGGCCCTCGGGATGCGTCC
>CAZMBS010000051.1:13443-15736 GCA_964564295.1 uncultured Streptomycetaceae bacterium | reverse complement strand
CGACCGCGTCGCGGGAGAGTGGGTGTCGTTTTCGCAACGGGTCGAGGGTGAGTACGTCAAACCGGAGCACACGCAACGGCTGCTGATTCTCGGGCGCGACGGCGTGCTGCTCGACCAGCCCTTCGCCCCCGGGAGCCGCGAAGCGCTGGCCGCGCGTCTGGCCGAATACCGGCGCGGGATCGAAGCGCTGACGGGCGACCGGCACGTTCCGGACTATCTGCTGCGTTCCGCGAACAACGCGCTGCTGCACGTCGACATAGAAAAGAGCGTGCCGTACGACCGCGGTCGCGGCAACCTGAGCGTGACGCACACCGCGCGCGTGCGCGGCGTCGCGCAGGGCGATTTCGCGCCGGGGCAGATCGTCGAGTACGTCGAGGAAACCGGGCGCAGAAAACGCGTCGAGCCGCCCGCGAGCCGCAGCCGCATCGTGCTGCTCACGCAATCGCGCGCGATTTCCGACGGGCAGATGAAGTGGTGGCTGCACCGGCGCGCGGACCACGGCTACACCGCCGCGGGATTCGAAACGCTGAAAGCCGACCTCGCGCGCGTGCGGGCGGCGCAGGCGGAGAAGGCCGCGCGCTAGCAAATTTTGATTACCTCAAATAAGAACACCTGCGGCGGCTCTTCGAGCGGCGGCGGCTACGGCGGGCGCTGCATTACGCGCACCGGGTGTCTCTGAGCGCTGCCGCGCAGCGACATCCGCGCAGGACGCCGCTAACGTTGGTACGGCACCCGGATTCCGGGAATGTCCGCGTTGAAGTCCTTCGTATTTCGCGTGACGAGCAGCAGGTTGTCGACCTGTGCCGTGGCAAGGATGATCGCGTCCGGCAGCCGCAGCTTCATGGTTCGCCGCAAGGTAACCGCTCGCTCGCCCACCGCTTCAGTCACGCCCAGACGGTCGAAGCTCGCGAGAAAGCGGCGCGTGGCCGTTTCGCTGGCGGCGTTCGCGCCCACCATGACTTCCATCCAGGTGATGACGCTGATCGACGCGTTTTCATAGCGCGCCAGTTCCTCCCGCGCATCCGCCACGCCATTGAGGTAGTCGACCAGCAGGTTGGTGTCGAACAGCGCCTTCAACCGCGCCACTCCCGCCTCAGCCGGCGCTGGTATGCCACGCCGTCCTCGCGCGGCCGCGCCCCGCCCCAGAGTCCGAAGGCGTCAACGCGGTCCGGCGTCTGCTCGACCAGGTACTGCGCCACGGCTTCGCGGATGACTTCCGCGCGCGAGACCTTCTTCGCTCTCGCAACCCGCTTCAGCGCGGCGATCTGCTCGTCGGGCAGGTCGACGATCGTTCGCATCGGATCCTCGTGTAATCTGATGACGATATATGATAACACATGCGCGTCCGGCGCATCGCAAGGCTTCATACCGCCGCGCGCGGTTCAGCCCGCGTCCCGATGATAAGCTCTACATTGCCGCGCGAATGTCCGCACAGCAACCATCGCAACGCCTCGTGCCATTTTCCGCCTGCATGAACCGCCGCGCTATTCTGAAGGCTCTCGCCGCCACTGCAGTTGCGCCCTGGTGCGCGCCCGCGCGCGCGCAGGCCATCCCGCGCACACTGACCATGGCTGTCGCACGCCAGCAGATCGTGCCCGCAGCGTATCCGGATACGGAGGTCTGGGGATTCGACGGCATGGTGCCGGGCCCCACGCTGCGCTACCGGCAGGGAGATCGGCTGCGCGTCACGGTGACAAACCGATTGCCGCAGGCGACGACGGTGCACTGGCACGGCATCCGGTTGCCGAACGCGATGGACGGCGTGCCGTATCTCACGCAGCCGCCGATCGCCCCCGGCGACTCGTTCGACTATGCGTTCGATCTGCCGGACGCGGGCACCTATTGGTACCATCCGCACGAACGCAGCCACGAGCAGGTCGCGCGCGGCCTATACGGCGCGCTCATCGTCGCGGAGCGCGCGCCACCGCAGTTCGATCGTGACGAGACCTGGGTGCTGTCGGACTGGCGGCTTGCGCCGGACGCCTCTCCGCGCGACGATTTCGAAAATCGGTTCGATCTCGTGCATGGCGGGCGCATCGGCAACACCGTGACGGTAAACGGCCGATTCACGCTGAAGGACGGCGAGTTCGCGGTGCGCGCGGGCGAGCGCATCCGGCTGCGGCTCGTCAATGCGGCGACCGCGCGCATTTTCCAGTTGCAGTTCGACGGCCATGCGCCGCGGGTCATCGCGTTCGACGGACACCCGGTGGAGCCGCACGCAGTGCCCGAAGGGGTCGTGCTGGGGCCCGGCATGCGGGCCGACGTCGTGATCGACTGCATGGGCCGGCCGGGC
>CAZMBS010000051.1:8405-13343 GCA_964564295.1 uncultured Streptomycetaceae bacterium | reverse complement strand
GCTGGGGCCCGGCATGCGGGCCGACGTCGTGATCGACTGCATGGGCCGGCCGGGCGCACGATACGCCGTGCGCGACGTGTTCTACCCGCGCGAAATCCAGCGACTCATCGCGTTCGCCTATCGCGACGAGGTGCCGCTGCGCGCAACGCCGCTCGATTCCCCCGTCGCGCTGCCGCCCAACCCGGTCGCCGAGCCCGACGTCGCGCGCGCGACGCGCCACGACATCGTGTTTCAGGGCGGCGCGATGGGCACACTGCGCGAGGCGACGTTCGAGGGCCGCACGCTTCCGCTCGGCGTGCTCGCGCGCGAGCACGGCATCGGCTGGGCGATCAACGGCATTGCCGCGAGTCATCACGTGCACGAACCGATGCTGACGGTGCGGCGCGGCGCGCATGTGATGCTCGCGATGCACAACGACACGGCGTGGCATCATCCGATACACCTGCACGGGCACGCGTTTCGCGTGCTGTCGCGCAACGGCAGACCCGCGCGGTTTCGCGAGTGGCTCGACTCCGTGCTGATGGCGCCGCGCGAGCGCGTGGAAATCGCGTTTGTCGCGGACAATCCCGGCGACTGGATGTTTCACTGCCACATCCTGCAGCATCAGCGCGGCGGCATGATGGCCACGATACGGGTTTTATGAATAAAATCAATGAGTAACATCAGTGAGTAACATGACATGAACGGCGTGCCGCGATGACGGCGTCCCATCGATTGCGCGACTGGGCGCTGCTCGCCGCGCTGGTCGCGTTGTGGGGCTCGAACTTCATGTTCATCAAGATCGCCGTCGCGAGCATTCCGCCGGCGACGCTCGTCGCCGTGCGGCTCGTGATCGGCGCGCTGATCCTGCTCGCCGTGGTGCGCGCGCTCGGCTTCACGTTTCCGCGGTGGGGGCGCATCTGGGGCGTCTACGCGGCCGTGGCGGTGGTCGGCAATTCCGCGCCGTTTTTCCTGATCTCGTGGGGCCAGCAGTTCATCGACAGCGCACTCGCCGGGATCCTGATGGCGATCATGCCGCTCACGACGCTGGTGCTTGCGCACTTCTTCGTCGCCGGAGAGCACATGACGCGCTTTCGCGTCGCGGGATTCCTCATCGGCTTCGGCGGCATCATGGTCCTGATGGGGCCCGCGGCACTGGGCGGGCTCGGCGGTTCCGCGCTCGAGATCCTCGCGCAGGCGGCCGTGCTCGGCGGCGCGTTGTGTTATGCGGCGCAAAGCGTATTGATACGGGTGAAACTCACCGGCGACGTGATGGTCGCGTCCGCCGCGATCATCTCCGTGTCGGCGTTGATCAGCGTGCCGATCGCACTCGCGGTGGATGCACCCTGGCGGCTCGCGCCCACCGCGGCGTCGCTCTGGACCGTGCTCTGGATCGGCATCGGCCCCACGGCGCTCGCGACCATCGCCTACGTGCGATTGATCGGTAGCGCCGGCCCGACGTTCATGTCGCTCGTCAACTACTGCGTGCCGGTGCTCGCGCTGTTTCTCGGGGTTGCGCTGCTCGACGAGACGCCGGGCGCCAACGCCTATGGCGGGCTCGTGCTGATTCTGGCCGGCATCGGCGTGTCCCGGCTGCGATCCGCTCGGGCCGCTGGCCCGGCTTGAACGCGCTCAAGTCGCCCCCATTATTGCCGTTGTAGGAACGGGAACCTGCCGATGGTGCGGACCCGGCGCTGCAGGAAATAAGTCACGGTCGGCGGCGTCATCGGCGCGGCGTCCACGGCGTTATAGGACATGACGGCCATTGGCGGCCGCAGCGAGGCGGACGATATGAACGTGATCTACAACAGCGACGCGTACTACGTGGTCGAGTATCCCGGCCAGCGCGGTTACGAGCTGGTGGACAAGCGCACCGCGCGCAGCACGTTCTTCCAGGGCGACGTGGCGGCGAAGTTCGCGCGCAACATGCAGTCCGTCATCGCGGAGAGCGCGACGGTCGAGAACGTCGACGATTACCTCGACAGTTTCGGCATCCTGCTCGATCGGCCGGTCGTGTACCACTGACCGGCGCGGGGACGCGTCAATCGAGCTGGATTTTCGACGCGCGGGCGGCTTTCGCCCACTTGTCGAGTTCGGCGCGCATGAACTTCGAGAATTCGTCCGGCGCGATGCCGGAGGCGAGCGCGCCCTGGCTCAGAAATTTCTCGCGCGTGTCGGGAGCCTTGAGCATGGTGGCAAGTTCCTGATACACCCTGTCGACGATCGCTTTCGGCACGCCGGCCGGCATCACGACCGACTGCCATGAGCTGCCGTCGAAGCCCTTCACGCCGCCCTCGTCGACCGTCTGCAGGTCCGGCATCGGCGGAAACCGCTCCTTTGTCGAGATCGCGATCGGCTTGAGCTTTCCCTGCTGCACGTACTGCAGCACGGTGACCGCCGTATTGAACGCGAGCTGCACCTGCCCGGCGATCTGGTCGACGACCGCCGGCGCCTGCCCCTTGTACGGAATGTGCACGACGTTGATGCCGGCCATGGACTTGAACATCTCCATCAGCATGTGCGGGCTGGAACCGTTGCCGGTCGATGCGTACGACATCTGTCCCGGCCGCGATTTCGCGAGCGCGACGAGCTCCTTCACGTTTTTCGCCGGCAGCGACGGATGCGTGGTCAGCATGCTCGGTAGCGTCGCCATCAGCGTGACCGGCGTGAAGTCCCTGAGCGGATCGAACCCCAGCTTCCGGTAGATGGCCGGAGAAATCGTCTGGGCGACGGTCAGCATGCAGATCGTGTAGCCGTCGGGCGGGGACTTCGCGCACAGTTCGGCGCCGATGTTGCCGCCGGCTCCGGCGCGGTTGTCCGCGATGACCTGGACGCCCCACGATTTGGCGAGGCGATCGGCCGCGATGCGGCCCATGAGATCGGTGGGTCCGCCGGGCGGGAACGGAATGATGAAACGCACCGGCTTCGCGGGATACGCCTGCGCGAGCGCTTCCGGCGCGGGGATCGACGCGGCGAGCGCAAGCCCCGACAAACAAAGTGTCAACAGCGTTTTCATCGCGCGCCCTCCCGGTGTCCGATGGCGCGAGTTTACCGCGATTGCGCGATGCCGCAAGTCCGTCCGCTACGCGGCGAGCTCGACGATGCGCACATCGCGCGGCGGCTTCGCGAAAAACCGCGTGAGGATGCGATACGTGTCGAGATCGAACACGGGATGCGCGCGTGCGGCGCTGAAGTCGTGCAGCTCGTCCTCGGAGCGCACCGTGCCGAGGTGGCACCACCGGTCGAGGATATGCAGCGCGGTCCTGGCGCTGCCGGCATGATGCTCGCGCACGCCGATGCGGCCGCGAAACGGCCACGGCCGCATGCGCAGCGACGCGAGCGCCGTGGCGACGCGCAGATCGTGGCTGCCGAGAGTCTCCTTCCCGGCGCAAACACCACGGCAACGTTTCAGCTGGTAGGCGAAACACGGGCCCGCGCGTTTATCGAGGCCCAGCACGGAAGGGCACAATTCGTGCGCGGCGGCGATCTCGCGCAGCGCGTCGATCGCGGTCGCGCGCGAGCGGTAGAGTCCGTACAGATCCGGCATCGTCGCGAAGTCGAGATCGCGCGCCGTCACGAGTTGCGGCGCACGCGTGTATTCGCCGGGACGCCACAGCCAGGCGCACAGCGCGTTGGTGCGCCGCAGCTGCCGGTTGTGCACCGGCGCGAGCGCTTTCACGAGGCGGGACTCCTCGAGCAGCGCGCCGAGCTCGCCCGCGGTCTCGACGAATGCGACGCGCCGCACTTCGCGCGCGATGTGCATGTCCTTCGCGATGCTGTGATCGCCGGAAAAGTGCGACATCACGCGGGCGCGGATGTTCACGCTCTTGCCGACGTAGAGCACCACGTCGTTCTCGCCGTGAAAAAGGTAGACGCCCGGTGCCTCCGGAAGGCCGTCGAAGATGTCGTCCGGCAATCCGGCCGGCACGGTCTGCGTCCGCAGCAGCGCCCCGGCCGCCGCGTTCACGGCTTCCGCGCCGCGGTCGCGGCGCCAGATCTGCAGCAGTTCCCACAGCGCCCGCGCATCCCCCAGCGCCCGGTGGCGCGCGGCGCATGCGATGTCGTGGCGCGCGAGCAACGCATCGAGGTTGTGCCGGCGTTCGGACGGGTAGAGTCGCCGCGAGAGCTTCACCGTGCACAGCACCTTGGGGCCGAACGCGACGCCGATGCGCCGGAACTCGTTCTTGAGAAAGCCGTAGTCGAAACGCGCGTTGTGCGCGACGAAGAGCCGGCCCTCGAGGCGTTCGCGCAGCGTGCGCGCGATTTCGGCAAACGAGGGCGCCGGCCGCACCATGTCGTTGGTGATGCCGGTGAGCGACTGGATCGCCGGCGGTATCGACATGCCGGGATTCACGAGCGTCGACCACTCGTCGACGAGCCGGCCGCGGTCGACCGTCACGACGCCGACCTCGGTGACGCGATCGTGGGTCGCCGTCGCGCCGGTGGTTTCGAGATCGACGAAAACGAGCGGCGAGTCGAGCATCACCCGCGATACCCGATCGCGCGCGCGATGCGCTTCGCCGCTTCGCGCAGCGGCACCGACCACGCCTTGTCGAAGCGCTCCGCGGGCGCCGAAATGGAAAGCGCGGCGACCAGGTGCGCTTCGTCGTTGCGGATGCCCGCGCCGACGCAGCAGACGCCCTTTTCGGATTCCTCGTCGTCGAGCGCGTAGCCCTGTTCGCGCACGCGATCGAGTTCCTGCGCGAGCTTGGCCGGATCGGTCAGCGAGCGGTCCGTGTGGCGCGGCAGGTTCGTGCGCCGCGCGTACTGAACGACCTGTTCCGGGGCGTCGGCCGCGAGGAACACCTTGCCGACCGCGGCCGTGTGCAGCGGCGCGCGCGCGCCGACCGCGCGCACCACCCGCATCATCGCCGCCGCGGGCGCGGGCGCCGTGCGCTCGACATAGACCACTTCGTCCTCGTGGCGCACGGCGAGGTTCACCGTTTCACCGATGCGCTG
>CAZMBS010000051.1:0-8305 GCA_964564295.1 uncultured Streptomycetaceae bacterium | reverse complement strand
GCGCGATCAGGCCCGGAATCTTATATGATGGAATCCGCCCGAACAACGCGACGGATCGGCACGAGCGGACGCGCGCGTACCGTCCGTCCCCGACTATGCCGATGATTTTGTTCAGTAATCCGGTCGCCGCCGGCCGTGGCCATGCCGACGCGCGGCGCGGCTAGTGCGCGTCGCGGCGCGCCCGCGGCGAAGAACTACATCACGCCGGCCGGCTACGCGCGATTGAAACGCGAATTGACGCGGCTGCTCGACATCGAACGGCCGGAACTCGTGAAGGTCATTTCGTGGGCCGC
The DNA here is from genome assembly GCA_964564295.1 of uncultured Streptomycetaceae bacterium. Classification (GTDB taxonomy): domain Bacteria; phylum Pseudomonadota; class Gammaproteobacteria; order Burkholderiales; family SG8-41; genus CAZMBS01. The sequence continues at coordinate 8,012 of CAZMBS010000051.1, read as the reverse complement.
GTCGAACGGCGACCGTTCCGAGAACGGCGACTATATCTACGGAAAAAAACGGCTGCGGGAGATCGACCGCCGCATTCATCACCTGGGCCGGCGGCTCGATTTCGCCGAAGTCGTCGATCCCGCGGCGCGCGGCGTCACGGACCGGATTTTTTTCGGCGCCACGGTCACGTATGCGAATCGCGCCGGTGTCGAGCGCACGGTCACCATCGTCGGGGTCGACGAGGTGGACCCGACGCGCGGACACGTGAGCTGGATTTCGCCGGTCGCGCGCGCGCTGCTGAAACGCGCGGCGGGGGATACCGCGACGCTCGCGACGCCGGCCGGCGTGGAGGAGATCGAGATCGTCGACGTGCGTTACGATGCGATTCCCGGTACGGAACCCTGAGAGGAGCCCCTGATGCGATTGCTGTCGTGTGTGCTGTTGTGTTGCGTTGCGGGCGGCGCCTGGTCGCAGGCCTACCCCGTCAAGCCGGTTCGATTTATCGTTCCGTTCGCACCGGGCGGATCGGCGGATATCGTCGCGCGTGTCATTTCCCCGAGAGTCGGCGAGGCGCTGGGCCAGCAGATCGTGGTCGAGAACCGCGGCGGCGCCAGCGCGATCATCGGCACGGAGGCCGTCGCGAAGGCGGCTCCGGACGGCTACACGCTGGGCCTGGGCGGATTTTCCTCGCACGTCATCAACGCGCACCTGTTTCGCAAGCTGCCGTACGACCCGGTGAAGGATTTCGTCGCGATCACCGTGATGACGCGCATCCCCAACGTCTATTCCGCGCATCCGTCGGTGCCGGTGAAATCCATGAAGGAGCTCATCGCGCTCGCCAGGGCGCGGCCGGGCGAGATCACCTACGCGTCGTCCGGCAGCGGCAGCTCCCAGCACCTGTCGGGCGTGCTGTTGCAGAACCTCACGGGCATCAAGATCACGCACGTGCCGTACCGCAGCGGCGCGCCGGCCATCACCGACCTGCTCGGCGGGCACGTGATGACCATGTTCGCGACCATGCCGGCCGCCGCGCCGCACATCCGCGCGGGCAAGCTGCGGCCGCTCGGCGTGACCGCGGCGACGCGGTCGCCCGCGATGCCGGACGTGCCCGCGATCGACGAATTCGTGAAGGGATTCGACATCTCGACCTACTACAGCCTGCACGCGCCCGCGGGCACGCCCGCCGACATCGTCGCGCGCGTGCACGGCGCGTTCACGAAAGTGCTGCTCGCGCCGGACGTCAGACAGCGGCTCGCCGCGGACGGCGCCGAGGTCGTTGCCAATACGCCGGAGCAGTTCGCCGCGCAGTTGAAAGCGGAAATCACGCGCTGGGGTCCGCTGATCCGGGATGCGGGGGTGAAGGCGGATCAGTAGGATCGGAAAATCGTAGCCGATTGATTTTATTTATTTAATTGCGCAGAGCCAGGTTGCGGTTTCCTGCCGCGGCTACGGGCGGACCAGGCGGCGACACATCCAATGCGTGCAGCGGTGACGACGAAATCCTCGTCGACACCCACGGTCCTCCGGCGAACCTCCACGCCGGGGCCGGCATGGATATCGTTCAAGTGATCGGAGACGATGGCGTCACGTTGAACCTCACGCAGGCCGAGGTCGAGATCGCACAGGGCGGGCGCGGGGATGATGTGTTCATCGGCGGCGGGCGGTATTCGGTGTTCGTCAGAGGCGGCGATGGCGACGACATTCGGCAGGCCAGCCGCGGCGATGATGTGCTCGATGGGGGCGCGGATCGAATAAGATCTTCTGTAAATCAACTACTTATGAATAGACGAACAAGTCGCATTGTTCGTCATACGAAGCGCCGCGCCGTAGCACAATGCGCACAACACGCTTGGAGATGAATCGATGACAAAGAAGCGAAATTCATTTGCACGGTACCTTGCGTGGCGTGTTACCGCGTTCGCGGTGGCGCTGGTTACTGTGGGGTGTGCGACATCTGAAGCACAGCGCGCGGAAATGCCAGCCGCGCAACAACGTGCCGCCGAGCCAGACCTCACGGGCGCGCATCTCGATAAGCGGAAGTTTCTGCTGGCAGCGTCCATGCTTGGGCGTTCAGCGATGCGTGATATCGAACTGCTCAGCACTATGACCGGCGCAAAGGTTGAGCCGAAACCTGACAAAGCGCCCTCGTTTCAAGGAGTAGAAAAGACCTTTCAGACTCTGATTCCCCTAATTGCAAACGATCGCGTGCCGGGATCGACGAGCTACGTGTACGGTTTCACTGCAAGAGGCGACTATGTGCCGAGCTTGGCGGTTTACTTGCAGAAGGAATTTGCCTGTATTCGCGTTGAGGACCTGAACGCGGCGCTTGGGCCACCAGAGCGTGTATTGACGAAACATCCGTCGCCGCACGCCATAAAGACCGGCCCGATAGACGTCTGGTCAATTCGCTATGTACTTTCAGGTGGTCACTACGCAACATTCTACTTTGATACGCAAGAATGCGCAGGATCTCTGTCCGTAAACTCAGCTTCCAACTACAGAAAATAGAGGCAAGCCATGCTCGATATCACTTCGCCGGTATTTGCACTTATACGCGTGGAAATGCGCGTGGAAATGGGGTCAGTGGAAATGGGGTCAGGTCTATTTAAGTAGCATACATCGTGTTACTCTGCGGCGATCATGTCCCGTCCCCTTCGCATTGAATTTCCCAACGCCCTGTATCACGTCACCGCGCGCGGCGACCGGCGCGAGGACATCTTCGAGGACGATGAAGACCGGCTTGCCTTTCTCAAGACATTGGGGAGTGTTGTAGATCAGTTCAACTGGCTTTGTTACGCCTGGTGTCTGATGGATAACCACTACCATCTGCTCGTGCAGACGCCGGATGCCAATTTATCCAAGGGCATGCGCCAGCTTAACGGCGTGTTTACGCAAATGAGCAACCGGCGCCACAAACGGGTGGGCCATCTGTTCCAGGGGCGCTTCAAGGCCATCCTCGTGGATAGCGACGCCTACTTGCTGGAACTAGGGCGTTACGTCGTGCTCAACCCTGTGCGCGCGGGTATGGTCAAGCGCGCCGGCGACTGGCGCTGGAGCAGTTACCGGGGCAGCATGGGGCAAGCGCCCGCGGAAGCCTTTCTGGCGGTGGACGGGCTGCTGGCGCAATTTGCCAAGCGGCGCAGCGTGGCCCAGGAACGATACGCCCGGTTTGTGACGGAGGGTCTGAAAGCGCCATCCCCGTGGCGGCAGCTCAGGGGGCAAGTGTTCCTGGGCGGCGAACAGTTTGTCGAGCGAATGCAAAGGCGCCTGTCAGGCCATCAGCGACAGGATGTGCAGATACCGGTCGCACACCGCCGGCCGCCCCCGCCATCGTTGTCGCAGATCGAAACAACAACGAAGGACCGCAACGCCGCCATCGCGCGTGCGCACGCCACGGGTGGATATTCCTATCAGCAAATCGCGGAGCACTTTGGAATACACTTCACCACGGTGGGGCGGATCGTGAGGGGCGGGGATTGAATGCTATGAAGATAGACCTGACCCCAAAGCCTGGACACTTCAACTGTGCACCCGAGGGCCGGCGGCAGGTGTGCGTCGCCGACCTTGGGCAGCTGCTCGCGCAACTGGAGCCGCGTAACCGACCTCACTGACACTAACGCGGGCGAGCAGAATGGTGGATTCAACTTCCAAGTGCACCATTGAGGGCTTGGCGGACTATCTCATCGGATGTGCGGTAGTCGATTGATTTTGTTGATTTAATTTTCCAGTTGCGAATGAAGGTATGCCGCCGCGGTTGCGCGCGGGCGATGTGGAAATCGCCGTATTCAACGCCGGCAATTCCATGTTGCATAATTCCACGCGCGCAACGCATTCACCCCTCCATCCATGACCGTTCCTTTTTTCACCGCAGCGCTGTCGGCCTGGCGCGCCGCCAACGTGACGTTGCCGTACGCAACGCCGCCGGCGGACGTACACGACGCGGTCGTGAAGCTTTCGATCCGCGTGGTCGAGGGCGGACGAACGGCGGCGACGCTGGGGGCGGAGCGCGACGGCACCGGCATCGTCATCGATCCGTCGGGGCTCGTGCTGACGATCGGCTACCTGGTTCTCGAGGCCGAATCGATCCTCGTGGTGACGCGCAGCGGCCAGGTATTTCCGGCCACGGTCGTGGGGTTCGATCACGCGTCCGGATTCGGGCTCGTGCGCGCGCCGGGCTACGGCGGGCGGTTCGTGCGCCTGGGAGACTCCGCGACGCTGCGGGAGCTCACAACCGTTTGCGTGGCGGCGCACAACGGCGCGGGTGGAAGTTCGCTCGCCGCGGTCGTGGCGCGGCGCCGCTTTACCGGCTGGTGGGAATACATGATTGACGACGCGATCTTCACCGCGCCGCCGCGCTACGAACACAGCGGCGCGGCGCTGCTCGACGCGGACGGCCGGCTCGTCGGCATCGCTTCGCTGTGGGTCAGCGACGCGATGGACATCGGCGCCGCATTTCCCGGCAACATGTTCGTGCCGGTCGATCTGCTGAAGCCGCTGCTCGGCGACCTCGTTGCCACCGGTCGCCGCCGCGGCCCGGCGCGGCCGTGGCTCGGCGTCTACTCGGAGCAGCAGGAAGGTCACGTGATCGTCTCGCGCGTGCTGCCGGACTCGCCGGCGTCGCAGGCAGGAATGAAGCGCGGGGACATCATCCTCGGCGTCGGCGGGCAGTCGATCGGCGGGCAAAGCGACTTCTACGAGCGCCTGTGGGCGAGCGGCGAGGCGGGCGCCGACATCACGCTGCACGTGGTGCAGAACAAGACGGTCAAGCATTTCATCGTCCGCTCGGCCGACCGGCTCGATTATCTGCGGCCGTGGCGCATTTGAACGCAGTACCGACGGAAAGGAGACAATCATGCCGGTGAGATGGGACAAGGTAAGCGTGGGCGGCAGCGAGATGCGGATTTACATGGGTTTGCCGGAACGTCCGGGCCCGCATCCGGGCATCGTGGTCGCGCAGCACGCGGGCGGCGTCGACGCGCAGATCCAGGATGCGGTGCACCGCTTGCATCGCGAGGGTTACGTCGTCGCCGCGCCGGAACTTTTTCACCGGCAGCCGGCGAAAGTGGAGGGCGCGCGCACGGCCCTGCTGAAGGACGACGAGATCATCGCCGACGTGAACGCAACGATCGCGCATCTGAAAAGCCTGCGCATGACGGTGGCGCCGCTCGGCATCACGGGGTTCTGCATGGGGGGGCGCGTCACCTACCTGATGGCCTGCGTGCAACCCGAGTTCAAGGCGGCGGCGGTGTTCTATGGCGGCAACATTTTCCGCGCGCTCGGGAACGGGCCCACCGCGTTCGAGCGATCGAGCGGCATCCAGTGCCCGATGATCGGCTTCTTCGGCGTCGAGGACACCAATCCGTCGCCGGACGACGTGCGGAAAATCGACGCGGAGCTTACGCGCCTCGGCAAGTGGCACGAATTCCACACCTACAACAACGCCGGGCATGCGTTCCAGAATTTCTGGGGCGAACGCTATCGCGAGCGCGCCGCCCGGGCGTCGTGGACCGAGATGCTTGCGTTTTTTACCGAGTACCTGAAACGCGCCGCGTGATCGGGGCGGCGCGGGCACACGCGGATGCCGTCCGTCGCGTGGCGCGCCGCGCCGCTCTCGCCCCCGCGAGGCTGCCGAGAAAGAGGTCCACGACGCGTTCGGCTCCCCGCGCGGACGGCACCGAGTCCGGATTGCTGGCCCATTTGCGCATCAGGCCGTCCACGAGCGCGTGCAGGCCGAGCGCCGCGCTGCGCGTGTCCAGTCCCGCGCCGAGGCTGCCGCGCGCGACCGCAGCGGCGAGGCCCTGCTCGATGCCCTTGAGACAGTTCACCTGCATGTCGGAAAACCGTTTCCAGACCGGCTTCATTTCGTCCACGTATTCGCACTTGTGAAACACGATGTGAAAGACGCGCCGCGTCTGGGCGTCCGCCGCGATGCGCGCGAGCATGGAAACCATCATCGCGCGGATGCTCGCGAGCGGATCGGCGGCGGTCCGGTGGTCCACCTGGCACGGGGCATCCTCCATGGGCATGGTCACGCGCGCGACCATTTCGCAGAACAGGTCCGCCTTGTCCGTGAAATGCCAGTAGATCGCGCCGCGCGTGACGCCGGTCGCCTCAGCGATGTCGGCGAGCGACGTGCGCGACACGCCGCGTTCGCTGAACAGCTTCTCGGCGGTGTCGAGCAGCGCATTGCGCGTCTCCAGCGCTTCGTCCTTGGTGCGCCTGACCAACGTCTGGCTCCTTGTCGGGCCGGCTGGATTGCCGGGCGGCGCGGTCACGCAACGGTCGCCCGCGCGACGATCGACGGATGTCCCGAAGACCGGCGCGCCGAGGCCGTGCAGCGCCCACGCGATTGCTCTTTACATACAAACATGATTGTATGTAATATGGGCGCATCCTGCAAGAATCCGCCGCACGCACCGGCCGCCGCCGCGGCCAGGCGGCGGCGCCCGAAAGCGAAGCCATCATGAATGCCTCTGCGTCTAACGCTGCCCCGTATTCCCGTTCCGTCACGCTGCTGCTCGGCGTCTTGCCGGTCGCGCTGCTTGCGGTGCTCACCGGCTGCCAGCCGCAGGGCGGCCCGCCGCCGTTTCCGCCGCCGGCGGTGTCGATCGTGACCGTGGAATCGCGCGACGTCCCGGTGACTTACGAGTACACCGCGCAGACGGCCGGTTTTCGCGAAGTGGAGGTGCGCGCGCGCGTCGCCGGCATCCTGCTGAAGCGCAACTACCGCGAAGGCGGGCCGGTGCGGCAGGGCGAGTCGTTGTTCACGATTGATCCCGTGCCGTTCGAGCTCGCACTCGCACGCGCGGAAGCCGATCTCGCGGTCGTCGAGGCGCGGCTGCTGCAGGCCCGGCGCGAAGTTGTGCGGTTGCGCCCGGTATTCGAGGCGAAGGCCGTAAGTCAGAAGGAAATGGACGATGCGGTGTCGGCGGAACAGGTTGCCGAAGCCGAGCTGAAAAGCGCCCGTGCCCGCGTCAACGAGGCAAAACTGAACGTCGATTACGCGCGCGTTGCAGCGCCGATTTCCGGCATCTCGGGTCGCGCCGCGGTGTCCGAAGGCACGCTGGTTTCGGGGCCCGGCTTGCTGCTCACCACCGTCACGCAGACCGACCCGATGTACGTGATCTTCGGCATTCCGGACCGCGAAGTTCTCGCGATGCGGCGCGACAGCGAGGCGGGCCGGCTCAAATTGCCGGACGCGGGGCGGTTCAAGGCCGCGGTGAAGCTCGCCGACGGCACGCTGTACAAACAGTCGGGTACGCTCAACTTCTCGGACGTGCGCGTGAACCCGCAGACCGGCACGAGCGAAGCGCGCGCGCAGATCGGCAACCCCGCCGGCATGCTGCGTCCGGGCGAGTTCGCGCGCATCTTGTTGACGGGTGCCGTGCGGCCGCAGGCGATCGTGCTGCCGCAGCGCGCGGTGCTCGAAAGCCCGCAGGGCAAATTCGTGTACGTGCTGACGGCCGACAGCAAGGCCGAGCCGCGACCCGTCGAAGTCGGTGACTGGACCGCGGATGGCTGGATCGTCAACGGAGGACTCAAGCCGGGCGAGAAGGTCATCGTCGACGGCGTCCTGAAAATCGGCCCGGGCGCCCCGGTGCAGGTCGCGGACGGCAAGGGCGGTCCCGCGGCCGGGGGTGCCCCCCCCGGCAAAGGCGGCCACAAATCCGCCGACAAGTCCGCCGACAAGTCCGCCGATAAATCCGTCGGCAAGAAATAGACCGCCATCATGCTGTCGCGCTTTTTCATAGACCGGCCGATTTTTGCGGCGGTATTGTCGATATTCATCGTGATCGCGGGGCTCGCCGCGATGCGCGTGCTGCCGATCGCGCAGTACCCCGAAATCGCGCCGCCCGTGGTGACCGTGCGCGCCGTTTATCCGGGCGCCTCCGCGGAAGTGCTCGAACAGACCGTCGCCGCACCGCTGGAGAACGAGATCAACGGCGTCGAGAACATGCTGTACATGAGTTGGACCTCGGCCGGCAGCGGCGTGGTCGAGATCCGCGTCACCTTCGACATCGGCGCCGACGTC
>CAZMBS010000050.1:0-16054 GCA_964564295.1 uncultured Streptomycetaceae bacterium | reverse complement strand
ATTCCCCCGACGTTCGCGAGAAACTGGTCGCGCTGGGGTCCGATCCCGTGGGCAGCACGCCCGAGGCGTTTCTGGAATACATCAAGGCCGAGCACGCGCGCTGGGGCCGGGTGATCCGCGAGAACAACATACGCGGCGACGGCGCCTAGCGCGACACGAACGCCTTGAGCTTTTCCTGCCAGGTATCGGACAGCATGCAGGAGAGCCAGGCCTCGTTGTCGAATCGCAGTCCCGCCGCCTGCGGCATTTCCTGCGACGCGTTGATCGCGATTTTCGCCTGCACGACCGACATCGCGGGGTTCGCGGCTATTTTTTGCGCGAGGGCGAGGCTTTCGGCAAGCACCCGGTCGTGCGGCACGACGCGCGCGACGAGCCCGATGCGCTCGGCCTCCGCGGCGTCGAAGCGGCGCCCGCTCAGGATGAGTTCCTTGGCCCGGGAAATGCCGACGAGCCGCGGCAGCCGCTGGCACGCGCCCGCGCCGGGAAAAAATCCCAGCGTCACTTCGGGCAGGCCGAACTGCGCCTTGTCCGATGCAATGGCGACGTCGCACTGCAGGACGAGTTCCACACCGCCGCCGAGGCAGTAGCCGTTCACGGCCGCGATCACCGGCTTCGTGATCGTCGCGATGGCGTTGACCCAGCGCGGGTTGACGTGGCGGCGGAAGTGATAGATCTCGGCCACGGTTTTCTGCTGCCGTTCCTTGAGATCCGCGCCGACGCAGAACGCCCGGTCGCCCGCGCCGGTCAGCACGATGGCGCGCACCGCCGGGTCCGCATCGAGCGCGGCGGTGGTCTGCATGACTTCTTCGCGCAGCGGCAGGTTGACTGCGTTCATGACCTCGGGACGGTTCAAGGTCAGCGTCGCGACGCCATCGGCGGTGTCGACGAGCACCAGGGGTTTTGCATTCATGGGCATCCTTTCGGGGCCGGCGGCGTTCGTGTTCCGGCGGCGTCGCGATTATGATCCCGGGTTGGCAAGCTGCAGGCAACCGGAAAATGCAATCGGCGGGATCTTACGACTACGTGATCGTCGGCGCGGGTTCGGCCGGGTGCGTGCTTGCGAACCGGCTGAGCGCGGACCCGAACGTGAGCGTGCTGCTTGTCGAGGCAGGCGGACGCGACGACTGGCACTGGATACACATTCCGGTCGGCTATCTTTACTGCATCGGCAACCCGCGCACCGACTGGTGCTACAAAACCGGGCCCGAGCCGGGGCTCAACAACCGCGCGATCCATTATCCGCGCGGCCGCGTGCTCGGCGGCAGCTCGTCGATCAATGCGATGCTGTATCTCAGGGGGCAGGCGCGCGACTACGACGAGTGGGCGCAGCTGACCGGGGACTCGGGCTGGTCGTGGGCGAACGTGCTGCCGCATTTCATGGCGGTGGAGGACCACTGGCGCGGCGCGGACGAAAAACACGGCGCGGGTGGCGAGTGGCGCGTCGATACGCCGCGCACGCGCTGGGACATCCTCGATGCGTTTCGCGACGCCGCGATCGAGTCCGGCATACCGTGGACCGACGACTTCAACCGCGGGGACAACACGGGCGTCTCGCGATTCGAGGTGAACCAGAAGGACGGCGTCCGATGGAGCGCCGCGAAGGGATTTCTGCGGCCCGCGATGTCGCGCCCGAATCTCACGGTCGTCACCGGCGCGCTCGTGCGCCGTATCCGGTTCGCGGGGCGCCGTGCGACGGGTATTGAATATATCATTAAAAACAATGAGTTACACGCTGAAGCGAAACGGGAGACGCTGTTGTCCGCGGGCGCAATCGGCAGTCCGCAGATCCTGCAGCTTTCCGGCATCGGACCGGCGGCGTTGTTGCAGCAGCACGGCGTGCCCGTCGTGCACGAACTTCCCGTCGGCGAAAACCTTCAGGATCACCTGCAGCTGCGGCTCGCGTTCAAGGTCCGGCACGCGTTGACGCTCAACACGTTGCTCGATTCGTGGTGGAGCAAGGCGAAAATCGCGCTCGAATACGCGCTGCACCGCACCGGCCCCATGACCATGCCGCCGTCGCAACTCGGCGCGTTCGTGAAATCGGATGCGTCGCAGGCGACGCCCAACCTCGAATTCCACGTGCAGCCGATCTCGCTCGACCGCTTCGGCGTGCCGCCGCACACGTTTCCGGCGTTCACTGCGAGCGTGTGCAACCTGCGGCCGGTGTCGCGCGGCACGGTGCGCATCACGTCACCCGATCCGCGTGCGGCCCCGGTGATTGCGCCGAACTATCTCGCCGCGGCGGAGGACCGGAAGGTGGCGATCGATTCGATGCGGCTCACGCGCCGTATCGTTACCGAAACCGCGGCACTCGCGAAACACGAGCCGGAAGAATTCATGCCGGGCCCGGCATTTCAGAGCGACGCGGAATTGCTGCAGGCCGCGGGCAACATCGGCACCACGATTTTCCATCCGGTGGGCACCTGCCGCATGGGCCGCGCAAACGATCCCGCGGCAGTGGTCGACGCGCAACTGCGCGTGCGCGGCGTCGGCGCGTTGCGCGTGATCGACGCGTCGGTCATGCCGACCATCACGTCCGGCAACACCAACACGCCGACGATCATGATCGCGGAGCGCGCGAGCCGGTTGCTGACGGGACGCTAGGACCGAACGCGCGCGCGGTGTGGCGTCAGCCCGCGGCGAGCTGGGCCGCGTTGGCCTTGTCGACGGCGCGTATCCACTCGTCGCGCACGGGCAACCCCGCGGCAAAACCGTCCATGAGCGAAATCACGATGGCGAGCGTTTTCGAATCGAGCGCGGAGAGCTCCGCGCGCCGGAACTCGCCCTGTTCGTAGGTGAGCGTGGTCAGCAGCCGCGTGAGCAGCCGCGACTGCAGAAACGCCGGATTCTGCTCGATGATGTTCAACGTTGCCGGCAGCGGATTCTCCACCGGCAGGACCGGGTGGGCCTGCGCCATGCGGCGCAGTTCCTCCTGAAAACGGACTCCCGACCAGGACTCGTTCGTGCCTGCCGCGGCGTTCGCCCGATCGGGCAACGGCGTCACGGCGTCAGATCCGGTAATGCCGGTGCAGCATGTTGCCGATGGTCAGGCACGCCGTTGCGCTCGCGAGCGCGATGAACAGCGAAAACGGGCTGAAGGCGCCGGGATTGGCGGAAATGTCGCCGAACATCGGCGCCAGTATGGTGCCGCCGAGCAGGCCGCCCCCCATGCCGATGAGTATCGACACGACCATGCCGCGCGTCCGGTTTGCGCGCAGGTACCGCAGCCCGATCCACCCGGCGAGTCCGCCCGCCATCAACCACAACACGATGTTCATGCGGGCGAGTCTACGCCCATTGCCACCGCACCGCCGGAATACTTTTCGTGCCGCCGATGCGTCGCGGTTACTTCGGCGGGATGACCGGCAGCAGCAGATAACCGGCCCGATCGCCACCGGTGTGGATCGTGTTTCTGGCGCCGGTGTTGTAGTCCGCGTGGTAATGCCGGTACACCGACGAGCCGACGCCGTCGCGCGGCTGCACGTCGAGCCGGAGCCGGTGGCCCTTTCCGAACACCATGGAGGTCGGCCAGATCTCGATGTCGCACTCGACGACCTCGCCGGGTTGCAGCCACAGGCGCTCGTTGTGCGCGTGAAAGGGGCGGTACGGCAGCGTCTTTTCCGGATCGAGCTTGCGGTGCGAGGCGCGCAGCCAGCCTTTCGCCACGGGGACGTAGTCGTGGCCGCCCTGCTGGCCGAGTTCCCATACGTCCTTGCCGTCGGGGCCGATGTTGCGCAGGGTCACGAACAGGTCCGCGTCCTCCGAGGTGCTCGATACCCAGATGACCAGCACGAGCGGTCCCGTGATCTCCGTCGCTTCGGCGAACGGCGCGGCGAGAAACGAGATGCCCGTACGATCCACGCTGCCCGCGGCGTTCGCAGGTGCGGACGAGCTTACGCCGGCATGCGACGGCGGGCTCGCCGCATAGCTGCATTGCGCCGCGGCAGCCGGAGGTTCATCGACGATCTCGCCCTCGCACGCGCCGTCCTGCCGTTGTTCCGCCGTGGTGAGCTTCAGGTACTTTTTCGTCCACTGCGTGCGCGCGAGCGGCCATTCGTTCTCGAAGCGGAACCGGTACGTCTGCGGTCCGCCGCCGCCGGTGCGGATCATGAGCTTCACCGGCGGTTCATCCATGATGCCGGTGTCCTGTCCCTTCAGCCAGCAGTCGAAAAAGCGCAACTGGTCGAGACGGCCTTCCTCCGAGTGAAACGGATGGAAGTGCGTGCCGCTGTGGATGCGCAGCTTCTTGTGCTTCGATGCCGCGTTCACGTAGCCCTCGACGTTGCCGCGCAGGTGCAGGCCCATGCCGGTCCAGTTGCCGACGCTGTACAGCGGCACCGTGGTCTTCGACCAGTCCGCGCTGCGGATGCGCCAGAACGCGGAGTCGAGGTTGTTGGTGGCCCACTCCCACAGCATGTTGTTGTTGAACGCGCCGGGATTGTAGCTGCGCGGCCTGCCCATCACGTGATGCGCCATGTTGGTCGCGATCCAGTTGGCGAGGAATCCCATCGCAAACACGCCGCCGTGAAAGGTCTGGTCGCGGTAGAGGTCCGCGCGTCCTTCCCACGGAATGATCGCCTTCAGCGATGGCGGCTGCAGCTTCGCGACGCGCCACTGGCAGTTCGCGTGGTACGACACGCCGAGCGTGCCGATGTTGCCCGAGCACCACGGCTGCCTTGCCGCCCATTCGATCGCGTCGTAAAAGTCCACGGCTTCGGCGTACGAACTGGGGTCGGATTTTCCGGGGGACTTGCCGGCGCCGCGCGAGTCGACCCGCACCAGCGCGTAGCCGCGCGGGCACCAGAACATCGGATTGCCGGCTTCCCACGCGAGGTACGGGTTCGCTTCCTCCTCGAGGTCGTGCGGCGGTATCCACACCTTGTCCTTCTGGTACGGCCCGATGTGCATGATCGCGGGAACGCGCGCGCCGCCCGTGTCCGGCCGCAACACGTCGGCGTAGAGGATCGCGCCGTCGCGCATCGGGATCGTCACGTCCTTTTCGACGACGAGTTTCCAGTCCTTCGGTTGCGATACGTTGTTCAGCTTGTCCGACATTGCCAGCTGGCTCCCTGTTGTTGCCGTTCCACCTCACGGGGCGACAGCCCGATTCTAACGCGCGGCTAGCGGCATTATTCGGAGTAGAGCGTATCGAGTCGTTCGCCTGGTGTTGTAGCCCGGATGAGCGCAGCGTTGTCCGGGGGATGGGAGTCGCCATCGCGCCGGTGGTGGACGCATGCCGGGTTGCGGACTAAAATAGCCAGACTAGACAGATTTGGAGCCCCGCATGCCCACCGTCAAATGGCAGCTGCAGGAAGCCAAGAACCGCTTTTCGGAAGTGGTGCGCAAGGCGCAGCGCGAAGGCCCGCAGGTGATCACGCTGCACGGAACGGACGCGGCGGTCGTGCTGTCGGCCGGGGATTACGGCAGACTCGCGCGGCGCAAGGGCAGTCTCGTCGATTTCTTTCGCAAGTCCCCGCTCGCCGGAACGAGCCTCGACTTCGCGCGCAGCAAGGACACCGGCAGAAAGATCGACTTGTGAGTTTTCTGCTCGATACGAGCGTCGTATCCGAGCTCGTCCGGAAGGCCCCTCACGCGCCGGTCATGGACTGGGTTCGCGCGCAGGACGAAACATCGCTTTATCTCAGCGTAATCACTGTCGGCGAACTCGAGAAGGGCATCGCGAAGCTGCCGGCCTCCGCAAGGAGGAGCAGGCTTGAGTCCTGGGTCCGCCGCGATCTTGCGTCCCGCTTCGGGGAGCGACTGCTGCCGGTGGATACGCGGGTCGCGGCACGCTGGGGCGCGCTCGCCGGCGAAGCCGAAAAGCGCGGCAGGCCTCTGCCGGTAATCGACAGTCTCATCGCGGCGACCGCGCTCCAGCACGGCCTTGCGTTGGTCACCCGCAACGTCGATGACTTCAAGCGCTGCGGCGTAATGCTTGTGAATCCATGGGGAGAATGACCGGCGGTCTGTAGTCCGGAGAAACGCAGCGCAATTGGGGGGATGGCGCTCGCGCCCGCTCACAGACGGTGCCGAACCCGGCAGAAGCATGGTCAGGGTAGGTGCCCGTCATACCTGCGGATCATCAAGCGTCGTGCATGCGACTACATCGCCATTGAGCATCGCCATGTCGTCCCCTTCCTGTGCATCGAACACCACGCTCTTGGGGACTACGATTTTTGGGTTGCCGTCGATTACCCTGGTCGCTCGCGCTTTTCCTCCCTGCTCGTTGATGAGATACAGGCACGCGTTGCTTGCCGCTTCCTGTGCGTTCTTTGCTCCCCGAACTACAACTGCGACGTCCGACCATGCGTCGCAGGCGTCGATGCCTGAATGAGTTTGGCAAAGCACTGTGTGGCAAATCTCGATAGAACTATGCATTTTGCCCCCCCAAATTATTAGGTTGGATTGGACTCTAAAGTGATGTCAGGAGAATCTAGCTTGATAGGTAATGGGGTCAAGCATGCAGTGCTCGTCAACAGCACCTCGGAGCGAGAAGAGCTTTGGCCCTTTCCGAAACTCAAACAATCGGTATATTTGAAATATCTCGGCCTCGGACCGCGATCTGGCAACTTCATTTCGTGTAATGAAGAACGGCGTTTCCTTGCCGAAGGAGGTTGTCTTCACTTCGATCAGTCGTTCCCGTCCGGTTGTCTCGAAAGAGAGAACGTCAAACCCAAGGCCGTCGCCGCGCGTCTTAGCAACATGTTCGATTTTGTTGGCCAAACTCTCTTTGCCGTTGGTTATGAGCCGCCAGCGCTCGTAGTTGATTACGAGTTCTTCTCCAGCCAAACCGAGGGAGGCGTTCCGTGCTTCACGGTCCAAATAGTCTCGCTTGGTCCCGCCAACTTTCTGATGCCAGTCTTTGGCCGATTCGGCGGGTTCCCTAGCAGTAGAAGCTAGCTTTGGCGCGTCCACCTTTACGCTTGAAAAGTCACTGACGGAGGGTAAAGTGGCGGGTAGTTGAACGGCGGCAAGCGCCGCTTGGTCTAATTTATCACTACTCGATAGCCGATCGACGACAACTTCTCCCAGAAGTGATTGATAGTTTCCCAGCGGTTTATATCCGGTGACGAAGGGGCAGCCGAGTTCAATGAGAACGGCGCTGATATTTTGGTGCTTTCGTTCTATCGCGCCTTCCGAGCGCCCATTGAGCAAACGCAACAATCGTCGCCGGTGCTCGGTCTTGTTGTACTGCTGCCCCGCGAGTTCCATAGTCAGCATATGGAGGTAGTCGGCTACCGTTGCCTCGACTTCCTCACGTGACCATGAATTGCTCATTGCGGATCAATTCCCATTGTTTTGTTGCAAGTCTAAACATTAGCCTGATGCTGGGGAAGACGCCTTAGAATGGCTGCGGAGACTTCGCGGGCGAAGTTAAAATCACCCCATGTGCGGCCGATACGTAACCCGCGACGGCGCGGCGATGGAGCGCAGCTGAAATTGCGGCTGGCCCAGGGACGATCCGGCGCGGGACCTCGCGCCGGCGACTTTCAATGCCGCGCCCACGCACCTGCTGCCCGTGGTGCGCACCCACCCAGAGCGCGGACCGGAGTTCGGGCGGCTGCGCTGTCTCGTGCCGATGGCCGGCTACTACGAATGGCGGTGCGATGGCGCGCCTGTGCCGTCAGCACGAGCGTCGACAGCGCAGGAAACGACGCGCCCGATCTCATCAAATCTACTGAGGACGAATTCGCGCAGGGATGAAGCGGGCGTGGCGATTTTCAACCGGCAGGACTGGATGAAAAACGACGTATTATCAATTAGTTACAGTGTTACAGCATGGACGCCGGCAATTGGCTTAAATACACTGATCCCGTGTTACACTGTCTGCGTGTCGATTAAACCAGGGTGCTTGGCCGATGAAAAACGTCACGATCACGCTCGACGAAGAGACCGCGGCGTGGGCGCGCGTGCACGCGGCGCGGCGCAACATCAGCTTGTCGCGCTACATCGGTGAACTGCTGCGTTCCCGCATGCGGGAAGCGCGCGAGTATGAGGTGGCGATGCGAGGTTATTTTTCCGACAAGCCGGTTCGTCTCAAGGCGCCCGGAGAGCGTTACCTGACGCGCGAGGAAGCGCATGACCGCGCTCGTCTTCGTTGACACCAACCTCCTGCTCTACGCCGCAGACGACGGCGAACCTTTGAAGCGGGAACGGGCGAAGGCCTGGCTCGACGAGCTGTGGCGGGAGCAGTTGGGCCGTACGAGCATGCAGGTGCTCTCCGAGTTCTACGTCAATCTCAAACGCCGCTCGGTCCCGGCCATGGATGACGATACGGCATGGCGGCGCGCGGGCAGGTACTTTGCCTGGGATCCGCAGATAATCGATGCAGCCCTGCTGCAACGGGCCCGGGAAGTGGAGCGGCGCTGGCGGCTCTCGTGGTGGGACAGCCTGATCGTGGCCGCGGCGCAATTTCAGCAATGCGCGCTGTTGCTGACCGAGGACCTGCAGGATGGCGCCGATTTTGGCGGCGTGCGGGTGCGAAGTCCCTTCACGCTGGGTCTGCACGAGGATCGCGCGACGTACGATCCCGTGCCGGTGGCGAGGTCACGTCATCGTCCGCGCGGCAGACCCGCAAAATCGCCCGGCTGATTTCCCGCCCCGGCGCATCACTCCGGCTTGATCCCCACTTCCTTCGCGAGCTTCGCCCATTTCCGGAGGTCGGCGCGCACCATCGGCTGAAATTCTTCCGGACCGAGGCCGACAGGCTCGGTGCCGATCGCGGCGAGGCGAGACTTGACCTCGTCCGAATGGATCGCCTTGACCGTATCGGCGTGCAACCGCGCGACGATGGGCTTCGGCGTCTTCGCGGGGAAGAAAAATCCGTACCACACGCGGATTTCGTAGCCGGGCAGGCCGGATTCTCCGAGCGTCGGCACGTCGGGCAGCAGTGCCACGCGCTTTTTCTCGGCGACGCCGAGCGCCTTGATCTTGCCCTGCTTCGCGAACTGCAGCATGGCGGTCGGCGTGTCGATGTACATCGTGACCTCGCCGCCGATCAGCGCGGCCGAGGCGGGCGCGCCGCCCTTGTACGGCACATGCGTCATGCTGATCCCCGCCATGGATTTGAGCATCTCGCCCGCGAAATGCGGCACGGTGCCGTTTCCGCCGGAACTGAAGTTGAGCTGTCCCGGCCGCGCTTTCGCATAGGCGATGAATTCCCTGATCGTCGTAGCGGGGATCGAGGGATGCACGAAGATCACCATCGGCGCCGACGCGATCATCGTGACCGGCAGCAGGTCGTGTTCCATGTCGTACGGCAGTTTCCGGTAGACGTGCGGCGACATCGTGGAGGTCATGCTGGTCACCAGAAATGTGTGTCCGTCCGGATTGGCTTTCGCGACCACGTCCGCGCCGATCGTGCCGCCCGCACCCGCGCGGTTGTCGACGACGATCTGTTGCCCGAGGCTTTCCGCGAGCTGCCGCGCGAGCAGCCGGCCGATGATGTCGTTGGGGCTCGCGCCGGGCGGAAACGGCACCACCAGCCGGATCGAGCGGCTGGGGTAGGGCGCGGCGGCGTCCTTACCCTGTGCCACGGCGGCAACGGGCAGCGCGAGGAGCAGTGCCGGCAGAAACAGCGCTGCGAGCCGCTGGTAAAGCGTCGATGACCGGATCCGCATTTGTGTCTCTCCTTTTTCTGAATGCTAGCACCGGATTGGCCGTGTTGCCGCGTATTGCCAAGGCATCCGGCGGGCGCATACCATCAGGCTCACATTGTGGAGGTTCACTCATGAAAACAACGACGATCCACGGCTGCATCGCGGCCGCACTGTGCCTCGCCCCGCTGTCGGAGCCCGTGCAGCCTGCGGAGTACCCGAGCCGACCGGTGCGTATGATCGTGCCGTTTCCGCCGGGCGGCGGGACGGACATCGTGGCGCGCCTCATGCTGCCGAAGCTCTCGGAAACGCTCGGCCAGCAGGTCGTGATCGACAACCGCGGCGGCGCCAACGGCGGCATCGGCACCGACATCGCGGCGAAGGCACAGCCGGACGGTTACACGGGCCTCATCGGCGGCATCGGCACGCTGGCGATCAATTTCGCGATGTACTCGAAGATTCCGTACGACCCGGTGAAGGATTTCGCGCACGTGACGCAGATCGCAGGCGTGCCCAACATGCTGGTGGTGAGTCCGGTGCTGAACGTCGGATCGGTCAAGGAACTGATCGCGCTCGTGAAATCGAAGCCCGGCCACTTCAATTTCTCCACACCCGGGGCGGGCTCGTCGGACCACATGTCGATGGAACTCTTCAAGCTGCGCGCGGGACTCTCGATACTGCACGTGCCCTACAAGGGGTTCGGGCCGTCCCTGCCCGACCTCTTGAGCGGCAAGATGCATCTCACGTTCGCGAATCTGCCGACCGTGCTGCCGCACGCGCAGGGCGGCAAACTCCGGCCGCTTGCCGTCACGTCCCGCGGGCGCGCGGTGAGCGTGCCCAACGTACCGACCATGATCGAATCCGGCATGGCGGATTTCGACGTGACGTCGTGGTTCGGCATTTCGGTGCCGCTCAAGACGCCGAAGGCCGTTGTCGACACGTTGCATCGCGCGACGGTCAAGGCCATGACACCGGAACTCAAGGAACGCATGATCGCCAACGGCTTCGATCCGATGGCGACCACGCCCGCTGAATTCACCGCCCACGTGCGCGCCGAAGTCACGCGCTGGGGCAGGGTGGTCAAGGAATCCGGCGCGAAAGTGGAGTGACGCGCGATCGGAATCGTCGCATGTGCGGCCGATACGTAACCCGCGACGGCGCGGCGATGGAGCGCAGCTGGAATTACGGCTGGCCCAGGGACGATCCGGCGCGGGACCTTGCGCCGGCGACTTTCAACGCCGCGCCCACGCAGCTGCTGCCCGTGGTGCGCACCCACCCGGAGCGCGGGCCGGAGTTCGCGCGGCTGCGCTGGGGGCTGATTCCTTCGTGGGCGAAGGATGCGCGCATCGGGACGAAGATGATCAACGCGCGCGGCGAAGCCGTGGCGGAGAAGCCCGCGTTCCGTGCCGCGTTCGCGCGCCGACGCTGTCTCGTGCCGATGGCGGGGTACTACGAATGGCGGCGGGACGGCGCGCGTGCGATGCCGCACTACATTCATCTTCTCAACGCCGATCTCTTCGCGGTCGCCGGACTGCACGAATACTGGCCCGGCCGGGACGGAGCCGAGCCGGTCGAGAGCTACACCCTCATCACGATCGCGGCGAATGAAATGATTTCGCGCATCCACGATCGCATGCCGGTAATTCTCGCCGAATCGGACCACGCGGCGTGGCTCGACCCCGGCTACAGGGACACCGGCGCGCTGCGGTCTTTGCTGCGACCGTTTCCGTCCGGGGAAATGCGCGCCCATGCCGTCAGCGCGCGCGTCAACAATGCAAGGAACAACGGTCCCGACCTGGTCGAACCCGTCGGAGACGTCACCGCGCGTTGACGCGCAAGGAATGCGTCGGGATGTCCCTGCTGCTGCGCCAGAAGGCGCTACGGCATCTGAATCTTGCCGCCGCCGCCACCACCGCCGAGCCCGCCCATGCCGCCGAGTCCGCCCATGCCGCCCTGCGGCACGACGATGGACGAGGCGGCCTGGCGGCGCATTTCCTGGAGGTCCCGCACCGTGCGCTCGATCGCGTCCTTCGCGGCATCGCCGAACGTGGCGACCGCCTCGCCCAGATCCTTCGCTTCGATCTCGAAATTGATCGGCAACGGCCCGGCGTTGGTCATGATCTGCGCTTCGCCGATGTAGAGCACCGGGCGTGCGCCGTCGGTCGTGCCGTCGGACTTGAGCGGCGTCATCATGCGGATCGTGCCGACCTTGCGGTCGGTGATGATTTCCTCGCGGTAGAGCGAAGCGGCGTCCATCCTTGCTTCGCTCATGCGGTCTTCAGGGTGCTGCGCCATGGGGGCCTCGCGTCGATTGTGTTCGTAAAAACCGCAAGATTATCAGAACGGGCGTGGTTCAGCGCGCCTGCGCGAGCTGCATCGCGTCGTGCGCCTTGCCGCGACCGTTCCATACGCCGGCCGGAAGGCAGATCGCACCTTCGAAAAGCTTGCGGCAGGTGCGCAGCAGACTGGCTTCTTCGAGCACGAACTGCCCGTCCCGCGTGCGCGCGCACACCTCGACGTTGATGACGCCGCCGGGGTGTTCGATCGCGATGGTCCGGCGATCCGTGCCGGCGGTGCGCGCCAGTTCGTGCGCCACGGTTCCGGGCAGCACGCATGCCGTGGACAGCGCCATGGACCCCGTGACCGAGTAGGTGGCGTGACAGTTGAACGGCACGAAATCGCGCGACGCAATGGTGCCGCCCGCGCGCGGCGGCGCGACGAGCACCGGTTTCGGAATCACGAGCCGGCCGCATTCGCCGAGCCCCATGCGCCGGCCCGCCTCGACGCGTATGCGTTCGAGCCGTGCGATGAGCGCAGTATCCGCATCGAGTTCCGCCTTGGTCTCGTAACCGGATTTGCCGACCGCGCCCGCCGCAACGATGACCGTGGGCACGGCGACGTCGATGCAGGTCACGGTCACGCCGTCGATCTCGTCGCGCGTTGCGCCGGTGGGCAGCAGTTTCCCGGTCTTGCTGCCGACGGTGCCGGCGAAGTTCTGCCGCACCGGCGCGGCCGTGCCCGGAACGCCGTCGATTGCGGCGTCGCCGTCGAACGTGACTGCTCCTCCGGGTGTGCGCAGCAGCACT
Organism: uncultured Streptomycetaceae bacterium; assembly: GCA_964564295.1. Lineage (GTDB taxonomy): Bacteria > Pseudomonadota > Gammaproteobacteria > Burkholderiales > SG8-41 > CAZMBS01. The sequence continues at coordinate 3,372 of CAZMBS010000050.1, read as the reverse complement.
TCGATTTTGGAGTTCGTGTTGATGTTGTAGATCACAACCCGCGTTTCCGGATCGCATGCCGCGACGAGTCCCGCTTCGATCGCGAACGGGCCGACGGCCGAGAGCATGTTGCCGCAGTTGGACGAGTAATCGACGATGTCGGATTCCGGATTCACCTGCACGAACAGGTAGTCGACGTCGATGCCGGGTTGCGCCGAACGGGAGACCACGGCGATCTTGCTGGTCAGCGTCTCGGCGCCGCCGATGCCGTCGATCTGGCGCCGGTGCGGCGAACCCATTGCCGCGAGCAGCGCGGCATCGAGGGTTGCGCGATCGGCGGGCAGATCGGTAGCCAGGATCAGCGGCCCTTTAGACGTTCCGCCGCGATACAGATGCGCGGGAATGCGCGTGATCACGGCTATTCCAGCCGGATGTTCGCCTGCTTGATCACCTTTCCCCAGCGGGCGACGTCGGCTGCGACGAAGGCTGCGAATTCCTTCGGGCTGCGGCTCGGGCGCGCTTCGAGTCCGGCGCCCGCGAAGCGCTCGCGCGCATCCGGCAGCACGACGGCCTTCGCGATTTCCCGGTGCAGTCGGTCGATGGCGGCGGCAGGCGTGCCCGCGGGCACGAGCACGCCGTACCAGTTGTCGGCGACGAAATCCGGCACGCCCGACTCGATCACCGTCGGCACGTCGGGCAGGAACGTCGAGCGCGCGGCGCTCGCGACGGCGATGGCGCGGAGCCGTCCGGCCTTGATGAGCGGTACCACGGGCGGCGCCGTCGAGAACATGAGCTGCACGAGTCCGCCCGCGAGGTCGATCACCGCCGGGCCGCTGCCCTTGTACGGCACGTGCGTGAATTTCGTGCCGGTCTGCGACTGGAACATCTCGCCCGCGAGGTGCACGCTGCCGCCGGTGCCGCCGGAACCGCTGTTGAGTTTTCCGGGGTGCGATTTTCCGAACGCGACCAGATCCTTGATGCTGTGCACGGGAACAGACGGATGCACGACCACGACGATCGGAGTCATCGCCGCGAGCGAAACGGCCGTGTAATCCCTGAGCGGGTGGTAGCCGGGATTCGAGTACAGACTGATGCCGGTCGAGAAACCGGTGTCCGCCAGCAGTATCGTGTAGCCGTCGGCCGCCGACTTGGCCGCGATTGCGGTGCCGATGTTGCCGGCGGCGCCCGGCCGATTGTCAACGACGACCTGCTGGCCGAGGGCTTCGGTCAGCTTCGTTGCGACGATGCGGCCGGAGACATCGGAGCCGCCGCCCGGCGCCCAGGGCACGACCATGCGGATCGGTTTGTCGGGATACTGTGCGCCGAGTGCGGGCGCGACGGCGCCGCACAGCGTGAAAGATGCGGCGATCAGCGTACGTGCATTCATGTTGTACCTCTGAAAATATATTAAAAACAAGGTGTTACGATTATGACAGCCCGGGTCGTGCAGCGCAACCACGCGCGCGCCGATCACCATGCTACGCGTTCCAGCGCGTCGCAGGCGGTGACCGCCGCCTGTTCGGCGAGCACGCGCGTGGCGACGCGATGCGCGATCGTCGCGGCATCGCGCGACGCCAGCAGCCCGGACAGTTCCCGCGCGAGCGCGGACGCGGTTACTTTCTGAAACGGCAGCGTGCGGGCGAGCCCGAGTTTCGCAGCGCGGTCGGCGTTGTCCGGCTGATCGAACGCAACGGGAACGATCAATTGCGGCCTGCCGGCGGCGAGCGCCTGCGCAAGCGTGCCGATGCCGGCCTGGTGGACGATGGCCGCGGCGCCTGGAAACACCGCGGAATAGGGCAGGTACTCGAACGCTTTGATGCCGGGTGGAAGGGGTCCGAGCGCGCCGGGCGGCTTTCCGGTCAGCAGAATCGCGCGCCGACCCAGCGAACGGGCAGCCGCAATCGCGTCGCGCCAGAAATTTCCCGCGATCAGCACTGCCGATGAGCCGAGCCCGAACACGATGGGCGGGTCGCCCGCGGCGAGAAACGCGTCGAGTTCGCGCTGCATGGCGGCGTCGATGCGCGTGCCGTCGTGCCGCGGGAATCCGCATACCACCGTGTTGGCCGGCCAGTCCTGCTGAGGCTGCGCGAGCACATCCGAAAACAACGCAAGATTGAGATGCGGCGAATACTGCCCTTCGAACTGCGCGGGTTTTCCGGGCGGCAGCCCCAGTTCCGAGCGCAAGGCACGGAGCGGCGCCTCCCAGTTCGTCGCGTAGCGTTTCGCGAGTCCGAAGACGAACCGGTACGGCGCGACGCCGAGCGCCCGGATTCGCCGCAGCCACGGCATCGCGCCGAAGACCGGCGGATCGAGGCACGACATCAGCGACAGCGGCGCAAGCACCGTGGATACCCACGGCAGCCCGCGCTGTGCCGCCACCAGCGGACCGGCGAATGCGATCGGGTGCGTGACAATCAGATTCGCGCCTTCGGCGATGCGGTAGAGGTCCGCGTGGCTCGCGCGAAGGTGCGGCATGAAAACCTGTCGCACGAGATACTCGGGCCCGCGCAGCGGATCGAAAATCCGGCGCATCAGCGCCTCGCGGTCACCCAGCGCATCGGCATCGGGGCGCATGGGCGCGAACGCAATGCCGGCCCCTTCCACGTCGTCGCGAAACAGGCCGAAAGTCGCAATCACCGGCCGATGGCCCCGGCGTTGCAGCTCGCGCGCGAGGGGAATGTACGGGTGCAGGTCGCCGAGGGAACCGAACGTGGCGAAGACGATGCGTTTGCCCGGAACCATGGGGAATCGAGTATAGCCGACCGCTCATGCGGGACGGGCAAATTGCGCCATGTAGCGCTATGATAGATGGCCCATATCCGTGCACGAGCGGGATGAAATCCGGCGGATGCGACACCGCCGGCCATGATTCGTTACACCTGACAAAGGGGAAATATCATGTACTCCATGGTCACGAAATCCATGCTGCTGGGATGCCTCATTGCCGTTCTGTCCGCTTTCGCGGGTCTCGCGCAGGCGCAGTACCCGAACAAGCCGTTGCGGCTCGTGCTGCCGTTTCCGCCGGGCGGCGGCACCGACACCATCGGACGCGTCGTGGCGCTCAAACTGGCGGAGGGCATCGGCCAGCAGGTCGTGGTGGAGAACCGGCCGGGGGGCGGCGCCAACATCGGTGCCGAAGTCGTCGCAAAGTCGGCGCCCGACGGCTATACGTTGCTGGTGGCATCAATCACGAACGCGATCGGCCAGACGTTGTACACGCGGCTCAATTTCGATCTGGCGAAGGACTTCGCGCACATCACGCAACTTGCCACCACGCCGATGATCCTGGTCGTGCACCCTTCGGTGCCGGTCAAGACGGTCAAGGAATTCATCGCGTTCACGAAGCCGCGGCCGGGGCAGATGTCCTACTCCTCGTCGGGCAGCGGGTCGGCG
>CAZMBS010000049.1:0-16156 GCA_964564295.1 uncultured Streptomycetaceae bacterium | reverse complement strand
GCCGTGATCGATGAAGAACCGCCGGCCGAGGCTGGCGCCCGGATGAATTTCGATACCAGTGAGCCAGCGGCCGCAATGCGACATCAATCGAGCAAGCCAGTTGAGCCCCGCGAGCCACAGCGCATGCGCGAACCGGTGCACGAGCATTGCGTGCAGCCCCGGGTAGCAGGTGATCACTTCCCAGGTATTGCGGGCAGCCGGATCGCGGTCGAAGACGACCGCAATTTCTTCTCGAAGTCGGGAAAACATGGGCGGGCGACGGTTCAGGGGCCGCCAAGAATACAATAGCCTAGTAAATCAATCAAGTATTGGCTGAAGTTACTTTTTAAGATTTATAAACAACAGCTTATATTCTATATTCCATCGGCGATGCCCGCCCCAGGTGGCCCCCCGTAGCCCCCTCATGGCTTGCGCCTCGGGTTTTCCAGCGCCTTCAGCAGTCCGCGCAGAATATTGACCTCTTCATGTTCCAGCGCCGCCCGTGAAAAAAGCCGGCGCACACGCAGCTTGAGCTTCTTGGGATGCGCAGGATTCACGAAACCGCTGCGCACCATCGCGTCGTCGAGGTGCGTGTACAGGGCTTCGAGTTCCTCGTGCGTCGCGAACGTGGGCGGATTTGCCGCCGGCGTTTCCGCGCCGAGCGCGGCCATGCGCAGTTCGTACGCCATGACCTGCACGGCCGCCGCGAGGTTGAGCGAGGCATATTCCGGATCGGCCGGTATCGTCGCCATGAGCCGGCACCGATTGACCTCTGTTGTCGTGAGACCGTAAGTCTCGTTGCCGAAAACCAGCGCGACGGGCTGCGCGCGCGCCGCTTCGATCAACCGCGCCGCCGCGTCGCGCGCGTCGGTCGCGGCGACGGCGATGTCGCGCGGTCGCGCCGTGCACGCCACAGCAAATCCGGTCCCCGCGAGCGCGTCGTCGAGCGTCTCCACCACGCGCGCGCGCTCCAGCACGTCGGTCGCGCGCGAGGCCCGCCAGTTCGCCTGCGGATCGGGAAAACGTTCCGGCCGCACGAGCACGAGCGACGCGAGCCCCATCGTTTTCATCGCGCGTGCCGCCGCGCCGACGTTGCCGGGGTGCGCCGTCTCGCACAGCACGACGCGGATATTTTTGAGCGGGTCGGGGTTAGCCACTACAATACGGCCCTCCGCTGTCCGGCGCGCCGCAACGCATCCTCCATTCCAAACCCTCCATCCTGATCCTGGCGCCATGCATCCGATGCTCAACATCGCGGTGAAAGCCGCGCGCCGCGCGGGCGGCATCATCAACCGCGCAAGCCGCAACCTCGACGTGCTGACGGTGCGGGAAAAGGCGGCGAGTGATTACGTGTCCGAGGTCGATCGCGAAGCGGAGCAGGCGATCATCCGCACGCTGCTGGAAGCCTATCCGAGTCATTCGATTCTAGCAGAGGAAAGCGGGCAATCCGGCCAGTCGGATTACCAGTGGATCATCGATCCGCTCGACGGCACCACCAATTTTCTGCACGGTTTTCCGCAGTACGCGGTCTCGATCGGGCTGTCCGTGAAGGGCGTCATCACGCAGGCGGTGATCTACGAGCCGACCCGCAACGATCTCTACACGGCCTCGCGCGGCCACGGCGCGTATCTGAACGACACGCGGCTGCGGGTGAGCAAGCGCATGCATCTCAAGCCGAGCCTCATCGGCACCGGGTTTCCGTTCCGCGAAGTCGCGCACACCGACGCCTACGTCGGCATGCTGCGCGACGTGATGCGCAGCACGGCGGGCGTGCGGCGCGCCGGCGCCGCCTCGCTCGATCTCGCGTACGTCGCGGCCGGCCGCCTCGACGGATTCTGGGAACTGGGCCTCTCGCCGTGGGACATCGCCGCGGGCGCGCTGCTCGTCACCGAAGCCGGCGGCATGATCGGCGATCTCGAGGGCAACGCGGACTTCATGGTGTCCGGCAACGTCGTCGCCGCGACCCCGAAGGTCTTCGCGCAATTGATACCGCTCTTCGCGCCGCACCTGACGCCGGCGCTGAAATCCCGCTAACGCGGATCGATTTCGCGCGCGAGCGCCGCGGCGTAATGCGGCGCGGACTGCTCCAGCACCGCCAGCGCTTCGCGCGCCTCTTTCGCGCGGCCGAGCCGCGCCTGCGCGCGCCCGAGGCCGTACCACGCCTCGGCGAGCCGGCCGTCGAGATTCAGCAGCTCGCGGTAGACTTTCGCGGCCTCCGGCCAGCGCTTCAGGTCGCTCAGGCTCTCGCCGAGCAGGTACAGCGTCATCGGCGAATCGCGGTGTACCAGCGCGTACTGCTGCAGCACGCGCACCGCCCGATCGGACCGGTTGTCGTTGCGGTAGGCCTGGGCGAGCGCATGCCAGCCCATCGCGTTCTGCGGATCGATGCGCACCATTTCCCCGTACGCGTCCACCGCGCGCGCGTGCTGCTTCAACTGCGTGCGCGCGTAGCCCGCGACGAACCACCAGTCGGCGTTGAACCGGTCCTTCGCGAGATTGTCGTCCGCGAATTTTGCGAGACCGTCCCAGTCGCCGCGGGACTCCAGTTCGGCGATGCGCTGGCGATTTGCGTCCGCTACGCCCTGCAGGTTGCCGAGCACGGTGGGGATCGTGCCGTCCGGCACCAGCGCCATCAGCAGGTTGGCGTGCGGCGTGCAGCCGGCGAGCAGGATGGCGACAGCGACCGCGGCGATCCTCATCGACATCTCCCGATTATAAAGCCGGCCCGGATTGCTTCTATAATTCCCGTTCTTACCGCAGTTCAGGCACCCGGCGCGGCACGTACCGCGAACCGGGCGGAGGGAGCCCATGCGCGCATTGCCCGGCTGTCTTCTGGTGTTGTCGTCATGGCTTGCCGTGCCGCCCGCGTTCGCCCAGAACTTCCCGGTGCGCCCGATCCGCATCATCATCCCGTTTCCGCCGGGCAACACGATGGACATCATGTCGCGGCTCGTCGCGCCGAAGCTCACCGAGCGCCTCGGACAGAACGTGATCGTGGACAACCGCGCGGGCGCGGCCGGGCAACTGGGTCTCGAGGTCGTCGCGCGCGCGGCACCCGACGGCTACACGATCGGCGGCGGACAGGGCGGCAACCTCGTCGTGCAGCCGCACACCTACCGCAAACTGCCGTACGACCCGATCCGGGACTTCGCGCCGATCGCGCTCGGCACGACCAATTTTCTCGGACTGGTCGTGCACCCGTCGGTGCCGTTTCGCACGACGAAGGATCTCATCGCCTACGCGAAAGCGCGGCCCGGCAAACTCTCGTTCGCCTCGAACGGCGAGGGCGGCTTCCCGCACATGACGATCGAGATGCTGCGCGTGCAGGCGGGATTCCAGTACCTGCACGTGCCGTACAAGGGCAGCGCCGAGATCGCGACGCAGTTGATCGGCGGGCATGTCGATGCCGCGATCGACGGCATCACGGGGCTCACGCCGCACATCCGCTCCGGAAAGCTGCGGCTCCTGGGCGTGACGAGCCCGGAGCGCCAGCCGCAGTTTCCCGACGCGCCGGCGATCGCCGAGTCGCTGCCCGGCTACGATTCGCGCGGCTGGTTCGGCTGGGTCGCGCCGGCCGCGACGCCGCGCGACATCGTGGCGAAGCTCAACCAGGAAATCAACCGCGCGATGCAGTTGCCCGACGTGAAGGACAAGCTCGTCAACGCCGGGCTCACCGTCGTCAACGAGCCGCCGGCGTTTTTCGAGAAAACGATCCGGAGCGACTTCGACAAGTACGGCAAACTGATCCGCGCGATCGGATTCAAACCGCAGTAGCGCGGCGCGTCAGTTTGCCTTCGCGCCGGAAACCTCGACCACCTTCGCCCACTTTCCGGTTTCGTCCCGCATGTGCGCGGCGAACTGCTGCGGCGTGCTGTTCATCGAGATCGAGCCCTCGCTCGCGATGCGCGAGCGCAGTTCGGGCACCTGCATCACGCGGCCCAGCTCCTCGTTGAGACGGTTCACGATGTCCGCGGGCGTGCCCGCGGGCGCGAGCACGCCGTACCACTGAAACGCGGCGAAGCCGGGCAGAAATTCGGCGATCGCCGGGTACTCCGGCAACGCGGGCGTGCGTTCCGGCAGCGTGATGCCGAGCGGGCGCAAGCGCCCGCTCTTGGCGTGCGGCAGCGACGCGGAGATCGGCGAAAACAGCACCGGCGCTTCACCGACCAGCGCGCCGATCACCGCGGGGCCCGTGCCCCCGGAGTACGGCACCTGCACGAAATTGACTTTCGCCATCATCTTGAAGAGTTCGCTGTTCAGATGCGACGACGTGCCGTGCCCGCCGCCGTAGTTGATCTTGCCCGGGTTTGCGCGCCCCAGCGCGATGAGTTCCTTCACGCTTTTCACGGGCAGCGACGGATGCACCGCGAGCAGGCTCGGTTCCTTCACGAGCAGCGACACCGGCTGAAAATCCCGCATCGGGTCGACCGGCTGCTGCGGGTAGAGCTTCAGGCTCATCACGATGTTCGCCGCCGTGAAAAACAGCGTGTGCCCGTCGGGCGCCGACTTCGCGGCGATCTCGGCGCCGATGTAACCGCCGCCGCCGGGCCGGTTGTCGACCACCATGCGCGCCTGCCCCAGACGCTCGCCGAGCCGCGCCATGATGAGCCGCGCGTAAACGTCGGTGCCGCCACCGGGCGCGAACGCAACCACCACGCGGACCGGTTTCGACGGATAGGCCTGCGCCGAAGCGCCTGCGGAAAACAGCGCGACGCACGCGGCCACAACAGCGGACTTCGGATTTGCGTACATGGTGCCCTCCTCTACGGTCGCATTACGTCAACGCGCGGTGCACCCACCGCGCCGCCGAAAAAAGTTCCCGGTCCCCGTTGCGCCGGCCGACGAGATACGCACCGACCGGCATGCCGTTCGGCCCGCGGAACACCGGCACGGAGATCGCGGGCACGTGCATCGTGGTCCAGAGCAACGCGAGTTTCGCGTTGCCGGTCGTATTGTGCCCGACCGGCGCCTCACCGGTCGCGCAAGCCGTGAGCAGCACATCGTAGCGGTCGAGGATCGGACCGATGCGGGACCTGCAACGCTCGGCGAGTCCGCGGACTTCGAGATAACGCTCGAAGCTGCATTCGAGGCCGTCCTTGATGCGCCCGCCGCGCAGCGTGGTACTGATGCGCTCCCAATGATGCTCGATTTCCCATGCGAAATTGCGGGAAAACTCGAACCCCGAAATCAGCCGGTGCGCATCCGGTATCTCGTTGAATTCACGGGGTAATTCCACATCCTCCAGCGTGGCCCCGGCACACGCGAGCCGCGCCGCGGCATCCTCGAACAATGCCTGCGTCGTGGATTCGAGCAGCGGCCAAAGGTGCGTGCGGCAGAACCCGATGCGCGGAGCCGCAACGGTATCCGCCACCGGCACGGGCTCGATGCCGAGCAACACGTCGCGATAAAGCGCGACGTCCTCGACCGAGCGCGCGATGAGCCCCAGCGTGTCGAGAGAACCCGCGGACTCCTTGATGCCGACGCACCGCAGGTCGCCGTATGTCGGTCGATAACCGAAAACCCCGCAGTAGGACGCGGGGCGCACCGTCGAGCCGGAAGTCTGCGAGCCGATCGAGAGCGCCACCATGTTGTCCGCCACCGCCGCGGCTGAACCGCTCGACGAGCCGCCCGGCGTGCGCGCGAGATCGAGCGGATTCCTGGTTTTCGACGGATGAAAGTTCGCGAACTCCGTCGTGACCGATTTTCCGAGCAGCACGCCGCCCGCCTTGCGGCTCAGCGCGACGCACGACGCATCGGCGCGCGGACGGTGACCGGCGTAAATCGGCGACCCGTATTCGGTCGGCATGTCCGCGGTGTCGATGATGTCCTTCACCGAAAACGGCACGCCGATCAACGCGCCGCGCGCGCCCGATCGATCGCGTGCCCGCGCCTCGGCGATCGCCTGTTCGGGATCGATGTACTGCCACGCCTGCACTTCGGACTCGCGCGCGGCGATGCGGTCGAGACAGGCCCGCGTGATGGCCTCGCACGTGGTCCGCCCCGCCCGCACCGCGGCGGCCATCTGCGTCGCGGTCAGCTGGTTCAGTGCCACCTCGGCTTGCTGAAGAACTGCGCTCATCGTTCGTTCCTTTCCGTGATTCCCGTTCCTGTTTCCGCTTACCGCGCGTCGCCTTCGGTGGCCGCCTCCGCGAGCAGTCGATCGAACGATTCGGGCACCCGGATTTCACGGCCGATGACGCGCGGGCTGCAACCCGGCAGCCAGCACGCGTTGGTGGGATGCCCGCCGCCGGCAACGACGAGTATGAAATTGTCCGGCTTCGATGCGATCGGCCAGGGGTCCTGTGCGAGGCTTTCGGGCGCCTGTATCTCGATCCATTGCCGCGCGCCCGAGCGCTTCAGGCGCGCCATCGGCACTTTCGAATGCTCCCACAGAAAATCGCGGATCGACTGCTGCGTCCAGCCGAGCTCCGCCAGCATGCCGGCGACCACCTGCGGAATCAGCAATATGCCGGGCGTGCCGTCGCGATAACCGGCAAGTCCGCCGAGTTGCGCGCCCGCCAGCACGTCGGCGATGCGATGCATGCCCTGCAGCGCGTCTTCCTGCGGTGTTTCCTTGATCGCGCTGCGGCGCTTGATGTTGGTCACGCCGTTCGCGAACACGAGCGACACCGAATTCGTGCCGGGCGCGTAGCCGTGCCGGTGCGTGCCGTGCGGCATCCATCCCGCGGGCAGCCCCGCCTCGTCCTCGGCGAACACGGCGTTGGTGTAGCGCATCGCGCCGTACATCGCCATCGCGCCGATACCGGGCAGCGCGCCGCCGAGATTCTGCTGCATCAACCGCAGCGCGCGACCGATCGCGGCTCCGGCGGGATGCCGCGGATCGGGACCGAGACAGCCGAATCCCGAATTCAACCGGATCTGCGCCGCGATCGGCCCGTTCACGATGATGACCGGGAACACGCTGCCGGAATCCGCCTGCAGCGCGTCGGCGTCCGAATGCGGATCGAGGAATGCCTCGACGGCGGCGACCAGCACCGGCAGATATTCGGGCCGCCCGCCCGCCATCGTCAGCGCGACCGCCGCGGCCTCGACCGTCGCAACGCCGCCGCGCGGCGGAAACTTCCCGAGCACGTGCTCGCGCGGCAGCACCGCGCCGCGCAACATCGCGTCGACGCGCTCGCGGGTGGCCGGCACGACCGGCAGGCCGTCGCCCCATTGCCGGCGCGCGTACACGCGGTTGACCGCGGCCGCCGGATCGTCGCCGGCGCAGTCGACAGCGACCATGCGGCTTGCGCCTGCGCGTGCCGCCGCGTCCGCCGGCGCCCAGCGCGTGAAACCGTCGTAGAACTCCTGCCTGCGCAGCCGGATCGGATCGAGATTACTGCCCGGCAGGAAACTCTCGATGGGAAACACGACCATCGCGGAATCCGGCGCGAAGCCGCGCCCCGACATGAGATTGCGGATCACGCCGACGAAATCGCCGCGCGCGAGCAACACCGTCGGAATTCCCAGCGCTTCGAGGTTTGCGGCGGCACGGCCGCAAGCAGTCGCGCAGGAGCCTCAGGCCGCGTTGCCGATGATGACGGCGTCTACGCCCTGTTCCTTCACGCGCCGCGCGGTTTCCGCGAGGCCGATTTTGTCGTTGCCCGTCGCAAACGCATCCACGGGCAATACGTCCACACCAGAATAATCTTTTTCAATCAATGACTTAAGTAAAGGTAGCGCAAAATACGCCTGCCACTGCTCGTTCGTGAGAAACCCGATGCGCTTGCCCGCGAGCGTCGACAGCCGCGGCGCGTGCGGCTGCGTCACGTGGATGCTGCCGGTCGGATCGAAAATTTCCAGCGTCGCCATGTTTCCTCCTGCGGTCATCCGAATCCCTTCACCGTGCCGCGCGCCGCGCGGACTAGGCCGCCGCTTTCGCGCCGGTCTCTTTCCCGATCGCGTGCATGATCCGGTCGATGTCTTCTTCGGTGTTGAAGAAGCTCATGGAGATGCGCAGCTTGTTGTCTTTCACGTTGACGATGATGCCGTGTTTTTCACGCAGCACGTCCATGAGCCCGCCCGCCTCCGGCACGACGACGTTGATGATCTGCGCGCGCTCGCCCCATGCCTGCGGTGTCTCGGTTTTCAGGCCGCTTGCGTGCAGCCGTTCGAGGCAATGCGTCGTGAGCTGCCGCACGCGCGCCTCGATGTTCGCGAGCCCGATCGATTCGAGAAACCGCGCGCCCGCGCGCAGCACCCGCACGCCGAGAAAATTCGGGTTGCCGCCTTCGAACCGGTGCGCGATGCGCACGTAGTCGAACTGGCTGTTGACGTGCGCCCGCGCCATCGCCGATCCCTGCGCGACCGCCTCCTTGACGAACGGCGCGCGAACCTGGTCCACGAGTTCCTCGCGGCAATACACGATGCCGGAACCGGTGAGCCCCAGGAGTCCCTTGTGGCCGCCGATCGCGATGATGTCCGCGCCGAGCGTCGACAGCGGCGCGGCGAGTATCCCCGCGGCCTGCACGCCGTCCACCACGAGCCGGATGCCGCGGCTGCGGCACGCCGCGCCGAGCGCCGGCAGGTCGACGCGGTAGCCGTTGCCGTAGGTCACGTACGCGGTCGACACCACTTTCGTGCGGGCATCCATCTGTTCGAGGAAAGCGTCGAGCGTCAGGCGGCCATCGCGGTTTTTTGCGGTGCGGATTTCCACGCCCTGCTGCTGCCAGTGCTTCCACGGCCACTGGTTCGCGACGTGCTCCATGTCGGTGAGCACGATGTTGTCGCCCGCGTTCAGCGCAAACGCGTTCGCGGCAATGACCAGGCCCTCGGTCGTGTTCTTCGTGAACGCGATCTCGGACGGCTTCGCGCCCAGCAACTTCGCCATTTCGATGCGGCCCTGCGCCACGTTGTCGGCCGACCATGCGTCGACGCCGGCGCTCTCGTACACGTCTCGGTAGTACGACTCGACGGCCTGCTGCTGGCAGCGCGGCGGGATGGTCTTGCGTGCGGTGTCGAGATACGTCCATTTCTCGAGCGTCGGGAATTCTTTCCGCAATGCGGACCAGTCTGTCGTGGCGGTCATGCAACTCTCCTCGGATCGGCGCCGGTCGCGCCCCGTCGAAATATTACTGCGTTTGGAGCCGCAGGTGCATTGCACCGTTACTTCGGCACGTACTGCCGGCCGATCGCGGGTTTGCTGCGCCCCATGCCCGGCAGTTCCCAGATGCCCGCGCCGCCGGGATTGAGATCGCCGTCGATGTTGGCATCGATCAAGCAGGGCTTGCCGCTCTCGATGCCCTGACGGATCGCCGCGTGGAGATCGGCCGCGCGATCCACGCTCACGCCGCCGATGCCGGCAGCGCGCGCCATCGCCGCGAAATCGGGGTTGTACGGCTTGTTGCTGCCGGGATGCCGGAAGTCCGTCGCCAGTTCGCGCCCGCCGAGATAGCCGCGTTGCAGGCCGCGAATCGAGCCGTAGGCGTAGTTGTTCCACACCACGTACACCACCGGAATCTGGTACTCGTACGCGGTTGCGATGACGTTGGCGTGCATCAGGAACGCGCCGTCGCCGACCACCGCGACGCACGGCCGGTCCGGCGCCGCGAGTTTCGCGCCGAGCGCGCCGGCCACGCCGAAGCCCATCGGCCCGAAACCCATCGACCCGATCAGCGAATCCGGACGCCGCGGTTTGCAGAACTGAATCAGCCAGTTGTGGTGCACGCCGATGTCGCTGACCAGGATCGTGTCCTCCGGCAGCGCGCGATCGATCTCGTGCGCGGCGCGCTGCGGCGCGATCGGAGTCGTGTCGGCCTTGAATCCCGGCGCGATGAAGTCCTCCCATTCCTTGCGGTAACCCGCGATGGCATCGAGCCACGGCGCGCGCTCGGCGGGCACCTGACCGCGCGCCATGCGCGCGTCGACTTCGGCCAGCACCTGCCGCAGGAAGGTGCGCACGTCGGCCATGAGTCCCAGCGCCACGGGATAATTGCGCGCGATTTCGTCGGGATCGATATCGACATGGATCAGCCGCGTCGGCGGAATCGTGAACGAAAATCCCGGTATCCACGAACTCGACGTGCGATCGTCGAACCGCACGCCGAGCGCGAGCAGCACGTCGGCCTGCCGCGCCGAGTGATTGGCCTGATAGGGACCGTTGCGCGCGACGAGCCCCAGCGCGAGCGGATGCGTCGCGTCGATCGCGCCGATGCCGCTTGCCGACATCGCGACCGGAATGCGCAGCTTCTCGGCAAGCGCCCGCAATTCCGCTGTTGCCCCGCCGTAGCGCACGCCCTGGCCGCACAGGATCACCGGGCGTTGCGCGGACATCAGCATGTCCACCGCTTTCGACACCCCTTCCGGATCCGCGCCGCAGCGGCACGAGATGTTGGCGTTCCAGTCCTCGGGCCGCGGCGTGGGCTCCGGAATCGGCTCGTTGAACATGTCGAACGGCACGTCGAGCACGACCGGCCCGGGCCGCCCCGTCATCATCGTCTTCCAGGCCTGGCGCACGAACACCGGCAACTGCGCGGCGGTGGTCGGTTGAAACACGCGCTTGCAGTACGCGCGCACCGTCGACGGGAAGTCCGCCTGATGGTGGCGGTAGGTTTCCTGGAACGCGCCGCGGCTGAACTGGCTCGTCGGCACGTTGCCCGTCACAGCGAGAAACGGCACCGAATCGAAAAACGCGTTCGCGAGCGAAATCGGCAGGTTCGCCGAGCCCGGCCCGCACGACGTGAAAGTCGCCGTCGGTTTTCCCGACACGCGGTAATACACGTCGGCCATGAATCCCGCCACGCTTTCGTGATGCACCGATATCGTCTTGATCTCGCCCGCGCGCGCGTGCAGCGCATCGATGAATCCGATGTTGCCGTGCCCGCACAGCCCGAACACATAGGGCGTTTTTTCGCGTATCAGGTAATCGACGATGACATTCGCGCCGTCGTGCGTTGCGGCGGGCGGCTTGCCGGGCTGGTTCATGCAGGTCTCCTGTAATGCCGTTTACCGGGCCGCAGGCCGTGCGTAACACCGCCGGCGCCGGTTTGGGGAAGCGCGATTATGAACGAAGCGCGGCGCACGCGACATGCGCGGCGGTGGCGCCGGCATGTTGCGCGTCCTTCGCTCACGCGGTGCAGTACGAAAATGGTATTCAGCGCCATCGGTACCGACGGTTACGAGCGGTTTTCGCAGGGAAAACAGCAACTTGAATGACCCCGGATCGAGCAATCACACGCCGATGATGCATGGGCGTAAAGCCCCCGATTTCATTGGGTTTCCGGGCGATTGACGCGACGACCGATACCGCGACCTACGCTGAAACCTATACCGCCTAACGAAAAGGTCGCAGCGAACCGGGCGAACTGCGTATCGTGGGTTGCGGCAGCGCTTTATCGCAAGGGGCTCGAAGCGGTCATCTGACGTTGCCGTGCTCATCTGTTGCCACCGGCAGTACGGGACGCAGCGGTATTGCGATCGCATAGCGCGTATGGCGCTGTTCGCCGGAACGCACCAGCGCGTGCTTGGCAACCAGATCGGCAAGATCCCGTGTGGCCGTGGCCGGCGACGCGCCGGTGATGCTGGCGTATTTGCCAGCGCTCAAGCCACCTTCAAAACCCTCCGGACCTTCGCGCAGCATGCGCAGGAGCGCCTTCTTCTGGCGTTCGTTGAGTTGATCGCGCAAGCGGTCGAGTAACCGGGTCTTGTCGATCAGGAAATCCACCATCGCGATCGAGCGCCGTTGCGCCTCGACTACGGTCGCGGCGAACCAAGTGAGCCAAGGCGTGATCTCTTGACGTTTGTTGTTCGCTTCCAGCGCAGCGTAATAGGCATTTCGCTTCGCCAGTATGGTCGCGGCCAATACTGTCAGGGTCGGGCGTCCGAGGCTTTGCGCGAGGACTTTTTCCGCGATAGCGCGGCCGATACGGCCGTTGCCGTCCTCGAACGGATGGATGCAGATGAAATACAGATGCGCGATGCCTGCCCGCGTCACAGCGGGCAAGGGCCCGGCATTTTCCGGTGCCGAGCGATTGAACCAGTCGATGAAACGCGACATTTCAGCCGGCACCGATGCTGATGGCGGCGCCTCGAAATGAACCTTGGGGTCGTGGATGGCGCCGGATACCACTTGCATCGGCTCGACATGGGTCCGATAGCTGCCGACGTTCTTGAGGTCGCGGCGACCCGTCGTCAGCATCCGATGCCACCGGAACAGCATGTCGTGCGAAAGCGGTTCAGCGCAGGTGTGATGGAGATCGACCATCATCTCCGACACACCCTGTTCTGCGGCGCCGATCTTGCGGTGGTCAGTCGCCAAGCCGAGTTGCCGGCGGATTGAGGATTGGACGCTCGCGCGATCGAGTATTTCCCCCTCGATTTCCGAGGTCGTCACCGCTTCGGTGCTCATGGCCTCGACCGTGAGCTGCTCCCGGTCTTCCGCCCCGAGATGCTTTGCCGTACCCGCATACTCGCCCGCTTCGACCAGAAACAGCGCCTCGGCCTTGAGGAGTCGCGGCTGTTTCCAGGAAAAATCCGGCCAGTCGGGTTGTTGCCAGTTCCATTTCATGAGCGATTGGGCTCCATTCTATCGCTCATTATACAAGCTAAATATGATTGATAGAACGTCTGCCTATGGCTCAACCAGCGTTAGCTCGGCGTGCCGGTCACACCAAGGAACCAAGCCAGCCAGCGTTTCGCACGCGAGCCGGTGGTAGCGATCGAGTCGTTCTTGGCGATTCCCATAGCGAGTATCACCGCGATCAAGCACCCAGCAACCTGCGCTGGAGCAGCGCCTGCATGTCCCGCCGGCCGTCGGCGACAACGTAGATGAAGACCTGCTTGTCGATCACCCGATAGATGAGGCGATACGGCTTGAAGAAGGTCTGGCGATATTCCCGGATTCCAAGTGCCTGAAGTTCTTTTGGACGGGAGCCGCGATCGGGAAATGCGGCCAGGTGGTCGGCGGCTTCCAGCAACCGGGTCAAAACGTAATCCGCTTTGGCGGGCGAGTCCGATTCGGCGATGCAATCGTAGATGTCCTCCAGATCTTGCTCGGCGCCCGCCGTGAGCAGAATCTCGTAAGCCATCAGGCAACCGCTTTCCTGGCTCGCAGGCGCCGAACGGCATCGGCAAGAGGCCTGACTCGACCCTCCTCGACGTCGCGGTTGCCCAAGGCCAGAATCTTGAGCAGCGCCAGCGTTTCCTGAGTCTCCTCGTAAGACGCAATGTCCTGGATCACTGCTCTTGCTTCGCCGTTCTGCGTAATCAACATCGGTTCCCGTCTGTCTGCCAGACGGTCGAGCACGTCCGCGGCATTGGCCTTCAGATAGCTGATGGGTTTGATCTGAGAAGAGCGCATGGCAAGACTCCGGTAGAGGCTGTAAGACTGAATTCGGTCCATTATAGGTCCACTGGTAACAACGGGGAAGCCCCTTGGCCTGCGCCCCTATTCCAGTCACCCACCTGATTTTTGTCTCTGCCTCCGCCGCTCCACTGCATCGAGTCCGTTCAGTTCGACGATCGGCCGGGAATGCAACCACTGAAAGACTTCAAGGGTGGCGCGTATCGGTTCTACTTGGCGCACTAGCGGTAAAAACTTGCCCTAGATACGTATTATGTATTATTAGGTATTTATCAGATACTATTATTGCTTATAATACATTTCATGAAACCGAGTCTCCACGAGACCATACGAGCGCGCCGGCTTGCCTTAGGCCTGTCGCAAATCGAGGCTGCGCGCCGCAGTGGCATTCAGCAACGGCAGGTGTCGACCTTCGAGCGCGGGGGAGACGTCACGCTATCCACGCTCTTGAAGCTGGCACAGGCGCTCGACGTGGAACTCATACCCGTTCCGCGGGAGGACACGGCAAAGGTTGAATCGCTTCTCAAGGCGAAGCGCGGGCCGGCGCCCTCAGTTTCCGCTCCAGCCTCTCCCGTTTCCCTGCTCGACCGCTACCAAGTACGGGACGATGAAATGCGGGACGAGGAGCCATCGGATGGCTGATGCCCGCGTCCTGAAGATACTGCTGGGCGACGTACCGGTCGGCCACCTCACCGGCTTTCAGGACGGCAAGAGCCTCTTCGCCTTCGATGACAGCTACATCGACCTGGGACCCGGCCGGCCGACCCTGAGCCTGTCCTTCAACACGCCGGGCGATGAAGAAGCGACCGAGCGCAAGCTGCGGGAAATTTCTTCAAACCGGATGAAGCTGCCGCCCTTCTTCAGCAATCTGCTCCCCGAAGGCGTGCTGAGGGAATACATGGTCAAGCGCCTGAAAATCCACCATGACCATGAATTCGACATTCTCACGGCGCTGGGCGCGAGCCTGCCCGGCGCAGTCCGCGTGCTCCCGGCAGATGAACTGCCGAAGGCCGCCATCAACTACCGGCCTGGCACCACGAACGCCGCTGCCGACGAGACACCGATCAAATTCTCACTGGGCGGATCACAACTCAAGTTTTCGATGATAGAGCGCGGCGGGAGATTCACGCTGGATGTTGGCAACGAGGAATGGATCGTCAAACCACCACACCCCAGCCATCCCAATGTCCCGGCGAACGAGTACACGATGATGCGGCTGGCCGCCGCTGCCGGAATACAAACGCCCGAAGTCAAACTGGTGAAGCTCGATGATGTTGATCTGGGCGGCCTTACCGGCCTCTCGATACCCCGATGGGAAACCTGGGCCTACGCGATCAAACGCTATGACCGCACTGCCAAAAGCCGCGTCCATGTCGAAGACTTCGCGCAGGTGTTCAACGTCTACGGTGACCAGCAATACAAGGCCACGAACTACGACACGATCGGCCGGTTGATATTCGATCTCTTTCCCAATCGCTTCGAGCAGATTGCGGAATTCGTCCGGCGCCTGGTCGTCAACATTCTCATCGGCAACGGCGACGCACATCTCAAGAACTGGTCGGTGATCTATCGAGACACAGTCACGCCGCAGCTCGCGCCGGCATACGACCTTGTATCGACGATTCACTACGTCCAGAACGACAGCCTCGCGCTGAATTTAGGCGGGGAAAAGCGCTTCGAGTCCATCGACGATGCGCACTTCGATCGATTGGCTCGCCGCATGGAAGCACCGTCGAAATTCGTGCTGGAGACCGCCAAGGAGACGGTAGCGACCGCGCGGAAGGAATGGCCCGGCATTGTTCGCGAAATAGGTCTGCCGGAAAACATGCGTGAACGTCTTTACGGCTATTGGGGCGGACTGTCCGAGTTGCTGCGGATAAAGAAATAGGCACGCCGCGTGCAGCGGCACCACATTACCCACGGTCAGCGCGTCGCGGAAAGCGGCCCACTTCTGCAGCCGCGTCCGCACCTCTGCGTCGTAGCGATGCCGGCCATGCATTACGTTGGAACCACATTCCGGCATTCGTGCGACGCACCCGCATTCCCGGGTAAACTCGCCAAGTCTGCAATCGCGATGCTGCACGAAAATGGCACTCAGCATGGACTTGGGCGCCGTCGGCGCCACCGGTTACAAGCGGTTTTCGCAGGGAAAACAGCAACTTGAACGACCCCAGTTTCAGCAACCATACGCCGATGATGCAGCAGTATCTGCGCATCAAGGCGGCGCATCCGGACATGCTGCTGTTTTACCGGATGGGCGACTTCTACGAGCTGTTTTACGACGATGCCGAGCGCGCGGCGCGGCTGCTCGACATCACGCTCACGACGCGCGGCGCTTCCGCGGGCGTGCCGATCAGGATGGCGGGCGTGCCGTTTCACGCGGTGGAGCAGTACCTCGCGCGGCTCGTGAAGCTCGGCGAATCGGTCGCGATCTGCGAGCAGATCGGCGATCCGAACACGGCGAAGGGGCCGGTCGAGCGCAAGGTGGTGCGCATCGTCACGCCGGGAACGCTCACCGATTCGGCGCTGCTCGACGACAAGGCGGACAACGTGCTGCTCGCGGTGCACTGCAACCGCGCGGCGCTCGGACTCGCGTGGCTCACGCTCGCGTCGGGCCGCTTCGTCGTTCTCGAAACGCGCCCCGCGAACCTCGCCGCGGAAATCGAGCGGCTGCGCCCGTCGGAAATCCTCGTCGCGGAAGGCGAGGCCCTGCCGGGGATCGACGACCGGATCGCCGTGAAGCGCCTGCCGCCCTGGCAGTTCGATCTTGACGGCGCGCGGCGCAACCTTGCCGCGCAGTTCGAAACGCACGATCTCGCGGCGTTCGGCGTCGCGAACCTCACCGCGGCGCTCGGCGCGGCGGGGGCGCTGCTG
>CAZMBS010000048.1:0-16375 GCA_964564295.1 uncultured Streptomycetaceae bacterium | reverse complement strand
CGATGGCGTCGTGCAGACTGCACGACGAGCAGCTGCCTCAGTCGCCGATGCCCGACACGATTGCATCGGCGCCGCTCAGTTCCGCGATCATCTCCGCCGGCGCGGGTCGCGTGGTGTCGGGCTTGCGGCGGCGGATGAACTCGCGCGCGCCATGGCGCGTGCGCAGGATTTCCTCGACATGGTCGTAGAACCGCCCGGTGCCGATCTTGGCGTTGTCGAGCAGTCCGATGACGGCGCCGTCCAGCGACGCAAGCGGCGGCGCCTGGCGCAGCACCTCGCCTTCCGCCGATTGCCGGGGATCCAGTACTCTGAGCGTCATGACCTGCCTCCTGTATTGACCGTGCCCGGTGTTTCCACGCGCATCGTCACCGCGAGCGATTTCTTGCCGTACCACGGCGGCACGATTGCGCCGAATCCGCCCGCCGGGCCGCCGGCGGCGACCACCAGGAGGTCGTCGGGCGTGCGCAGCGCGCGATAGATGCGATCCTCGTCCTTGAGGCCGGCCACCGCGCCCTTGCCCACGCCGCGCCATTCCCGCCGCGCGACGCGCGCGGACTCGAATACGTATTCGCGGATCTCGCGCTTGCCCCAGCCCGCCGCCGCGATCGTCTGCCGGTGCTGCTTCGGCAACACCATCGCGTAGTTTCCTTCCCAGATCGAGTAGGTGAGCATGTTCGCACGCATGGCCGCGGCGTACGTGTCGAGAATTTCCCGCGGATCGTGCGTCCACTCGTTCATGATCTGGTGCGGGGACTCGACGGACATTACCGTCACGGCGGACGTTCCCGCCGGGATGCCGCGGTCGACCGACAGCGGCGGCCACGGACTGTCCTCCTCGTCCTCCGCCACGCAGAACGTGAACTTGCCGGGATGACCGAGCGTCGAACGGTCGAGCTGGCCGGGAACGCCGCCCAGCACATTGAGTATGATGAGCCGGATGCTGCGGCCGATGGTCGCATTGGCGCGGCTCGCGTTCGCGAACGCATTGTGCGTCGCATTCATGCCGAGTGCGTGGCGCACCGGGCCGTTCACCACGATGAACGGCGCGCTCCCGCCCGTGCTCGCACTGCTGCCGTGCAGCCCGAACTGCGGTTCGCACATGGCCTTGATTGCCGCCACGACAACCGGCAGATATGCCGGCAGGCATCCCGCCATCACCGCAGCGATCGCCACTTTTTCCGCGGTGATGCGCCGGCGGCGCACCGGCTCCACGCCGACGACGTGATCCGGCGCGAGTCCCGCGGCGGCGAGAAAGTTCCACACGCGTTCTTCCGTCGGCGGCACGACCGGCAGACCGTCGGTCCAGCCGCTCCGCTGGAAATACTCGTTCGCCTCGAACGCGTCCGCAACCTCGTGGATCGCGCTCGAGAGCACCGGCCCGCCGGATGCGCGACGTTCGGCGTTCGTCATGCGCTGCGCGGGCGGCCGCGTGTCAGAGCTCGCCGAGCAGCGATTTCGCGGTCTTCTCGCAGACCTGCTCGCGCTCGGCGGCGGTAAGACCCGGTATGCCGTCGATGAGCCCCATGAGGTCGGCGGGCTGCATGTCGAACGGATGGTCCGACCCGATCACGACCCGGTCGGCCCCCATGCGATTGATGAGGTGGCGCGCCGCCTGCGGGTCGTGCGTCAGCGCGTCGAAGTAAAAGCGCCGGATCAGTTCCGCGGGCGACGTCCGGGTCTTCAATTTGGGCTCCGGACGCACGTTGAAACCGTGAATGAAACGACCGATCTGGTACGGCACGTAGCCGCCGCCATGCGCGCACAGGATGCGCAGGGTCTTCAGGTCGTCGAGCGCACCGCTGTACATGAGGTGCGCCACCATCATCGTGGTGTCGAGCGGGAAGCCGATGAAATTGCGCAGATAGTACTCGTCCATCCAGCCTTCCGCGAGGCACTGATACGGATGCGCAAACACGAAGCAGCCGAGCTGCTCGATGGTTTTCAGCAGCTTGCGAAACCGGACGTCCGCGATCGGCCGGCCCTCGATCGAGGTGCCCATTTCCACCGCCTTAAACTTGTGCTCCCTGACGACGCGCTCGAGTTCGACGATGGCGGCATCCGGGTCCTGCATCGGCAGCGTCGCCATGCCGCGCAATCGCGACGGATGCTTCGCCACCATCTGCGCAATCCCGTCGTTGTTGAGCCTTGCCGCCGCGAGTCCCGCATCGGCGGAAAGCGCGTAGAAGTACACCGGTGGTCCGACCGAAATCGCGGCGACGTCCACTTTTGCGCGATCCATCCACGCGACCTTGGCATCCGCCTCGCAGAATTCCGGCAGCAGCTCCGTCATGCGGCCGTGGCTGTCGAAATACAGCTTGCCGTCGCGCGTTTCGAGCCGGGTGCCGAAACGCACGGGATCCTTGCGTATCGCGTCGACGATGGTGGGGGGAATCACGTGGTTGTGCAGATCGATGTTCATGTTCCGTTGCTCTCGGGTTGCGGGTTGCCGGCGCAAGTATCGCACGACTGCCGCGGCGATGGCCCGCCGTCCGGATTGACGCGCCCGCGGCGTGCTTGTAGATTGCGCGGGCAACTTTCACGGAGGCGCGGTATGACTCGCATCATCGCAGCGGCCGCATTGGCGCTCGCGACCGGAATCGCGCAAGCGCAGCCGGCGTACCCCGCACGTCCGGTGCGCCTCGTCGTGCCTTCCGCGCCCGGCGGCGGCACCGACGTCACCGCGCGCATCGTGGCACCGCGCATGACGGAACTGCTCGGTCAGCAGGTCGTCGTCGAGAATCGCGCGGGCGCGGGCACGATGATCGGCGGCGAACTCGTCGCGCGCGCGGCGCCGGACGGTTACACGCTGCTCATGGGCATCAGCACGCTCGCGATCAATCCGGCGATGTACCGGAAAGTGGCATACGACGCGTTGCGCGACTTCGCGGCCGTGTCGCAGGTCGTATCCCTGCCCAACATACTCGTCGTGCATCCGTCGCTGCCCGCGCGCAACGTCAAGGAGTTCGTCGCGCTCGCGCGCGCGCGGCCGGGACAGCTCAACTACGGATCGGCCGGCATCGGCACCAATCCGCATCTGGCGATGGAACTGCTGCTGCTGTCCACCGGCACGAAAATCACCCACGTCGCGTACAAGGGTTCGGGCCTCGCGATACAGGATGCCATCGCCGGACACGTTCCAGTCTCGATGCCCAGCATCCTCACCGCGGTGGAATACGCGCGGCAGGGCCGGCTGCGCGCGCTCGGCGTCAGCAGCGCGAAACGCGCGAGCGGCGTGCCGGACATTCCGACGATCGCCGAAGCGGGCGTCGCGGGTTACGAGGCCACCCAATGGTTTGGCATCGTGGCGCCGGCAGCGACGCCGCGCGACATCGTCGTGAAGCTCCACGGCGTGATCGTCAATACGGTCAGGCATGCGGACACGCGGGAGCGCCTCGTCAATGGCGGCGCGGAGCCGATCGGCAGCTCGCCCGAGGAATTTTCGACCTACATCCGGTCGGAGACCGTGAAATGGGCGAAGGTGGTGAAAAGCGCCGGGATTTCGCCGCAATGACCGCGAACGACGCGCGCTGGCCCAACGGAAAGCGGCTCGCCGTTGCCGTCACCGCGATGTTCGAAGTCTGGCCCGACGGCAAGGGGCCGCCCAACCTCGTGCAGCGCACGCAGGTCAAGCCGGGAACGACCGATCATCAGGCGATCACGTGGCCGCAGTACAGCGGCCGGTACGGCGCATGGCGGCTCATCCGGTTGTTCGACCGATACAAGGTGCCCGCCACCTTTTGCGCGAACGCGCGCTGCGCCGAGGTGTATCCCGACGCGGTCGCGCAGATCGTGCGCTCGGGACACGACATCGCCGCGCACGGCTACACGCAGGACGCGCTGCTCGCGCACGCCGGTTCCCGCGACGACGAACGGGCGCTGATCCGGAAAAGCCTCGACGTGCTGGAAAAGCACACCGGCAGGCGGCCCGAGGGCTGGCTCTCGCCCGTGCTCGCGTGGACCGAGCACACCGCCGGCATCCTCGCGCAGGAAAAAGTGCTGTGGCAGGGCGATGCGAATTACATCGATCTGCCGAAGCGCGTCGCGACGCCGCACGGCACGCTCGTTCACATTCCGCACAGCGACTACACCGACAACCGCGTGGTGTGGCTTTCTCCGCGCCAGTACTACGACGTGTACAAGGATACATTCGACTACCTGCGCGAACACGAGCCGATGTCGCTCATGGTCATGACCGCGCACTGCCATTTCAGCGGCCGGCCGATGATGGCCGCGGTGATCGACAAGCTGCTCAAATACTTCTCGGGCTTCGACGACGTGTGGTTCGCGCGCCACGGCGAACTCGCGCGCTGGGCGCTCGCCAACGACACTGACGAAGTGACCTACGCGCAGCGGTTTTTCGGGCGGTAGGCGGCAGGCTCCGGGCGCGCCGCAAACCGTCCGCGCTCAATTGATCGTGATTCCCGCGGCCTTGATCACCTTGGCCCACTTCTCGAATTCCGCTTTCACGATCGCGGCGAATTCCTCCGGAGTGTTTCCGACGGCCGTTGCGCCTTCGTTCGAGAATATTTTCCGCACTTCGGGCGTCTGCAGTATCCGCGCCACTTCGGCGTTGAGCTTCACGACGATGGGCTTCGGCGTTTTCGCCGCGGCGAAGAGTCCGTTCCACGGTTCGTGGTCGTAACCCGGCACGCCGGATTCGGCGATGGTCGGGATCTCGGGGGCGGCCGGCGAGCGTTTGGCGGAGGTCACCGCCATCGCGCGCAGCTTGCCCGAGCGCACGTGCGGCAGCAAACCGACCGTGGTGCCGGTGATGAACTGGGTCTGTCCGCCGATCGCGGCGGTGACCGCGGGTCCGCCGCCCTTGTAGGGAACGTGCACGATGTCGATGCCGGTCATCTGCTTCAGCAGTTCCATGGACATGTGCGTGCCGGTGCCGGTGCCGGCGGAGGCATAGTTCAACTGGCCCGGCTTCGACTTGATCAACGCGATTGCGTCCTGCATCGACTTCACCGCGACGGAGGGATGTGCCGCCACCAGGTTGGGAAATCGGGACAGTTGAGTGACCGGCGTGAAGTCCTTCACCGGGTCGTACGGCAGTTTCTTGTACAGGCTCGGATTGATGGTGAGCGACGAGGCGACGACAAGCAGCGTGTGCCCGTCCGGCGCCGCGCGTGCCACGATTTCGGTGCCGCTGACCGTCCCTGCGCCGGGCCGGTTGTCGACCACGACGGTCTGCTTGAACGCCTCGTTGAGGCGCTGTCCGATCAGTCGCGCCGTGAGGTCCGTCGATGCGCCGGGCGACTGCGGCACCACGATGCGTATGGGCCGGTTCGGGTATTCCGGCACCGGCGATTGCGCCGCCTGCGCGGTTGGCAATGCGATCGCAAGCAGCACCGTAATGAGGGAACCGCAACTGGAAGTCTTCATGACGCCTCCTCGACTAGGAAAGTTGTCTTTTACGCCGGCACGGATCATCCGGCGCGCAGCAGCGGCCGGATTTCCCGCATGTCATGCACGCGCTCGATGTGCCACACCGCGTCGATCAGGCGTTCCGTGCGCTGCCTGCCGATGACGGGCACCAGCAGATCGCGGCTTTTCGCGGCGACCTCGTCGCGCGTCATCGGGTTCGCGGCCGTGCCGCGCACCGCCTTGGTGTGATGGCGCAGGCGCCGGCCGTCGCGCGTGGTGACCTCCACGATGGCCTGCGTGGTTTTCGCGCGGCCCAGCGCCGCGCTGCCGTTCAGCTCGATGCGGCGCTTGAGGCTCAGGATCGCCGGATCGCGCACGCGCCGCTCGTCGTGCGAACTCGCGAACGTGATGTCGCCGTCGATCAGCATCATCGCGACCAGGTGCTGGATGTTGATGCTCGCCATCCTGCGCTGGTTCACCGTGCGCGCACCCTGATCGTCGATGGTCACGACGACGCGCCGCACGTCACGGGCCTTCAATCCGTGCCGCGCAATCACGTTCGACACCGCGTCGAGCGGGGCCTGGATCGGGTACCCCACCGCCCAGCGCTTGATCGACGTGTTCATGATCTCGAACTCGCGCGCGAGACCCTCGACCAGCCGCCCCGGATCGGCCGTCGCGCCGAACGCGTGAAAAAAACTCCGGTCGCCGTCGAGCACGTCTTCGACCGCGGTGAATCCCATCGACGTCATGATCGCGGCGGTCACGCCGTTGCGCGCCGGCATGCCGCCGAAATGAAACGCCTTCTCGATGTGCTGCGTGTCGCGCGCCCAGCACGAGAGCCCGGAGCATTGCTGCGCCGCGTACGACACGAGATAACGCGTCTGGTCGTAATCGAGCTTCGCGATAGCGCCGGCCGCCGACGCCGAGCCCATGATGCCGCCGAAGCTGTGCGTGGAGTGGCCGCGACTTCTGAATTTTTCGATGCCGAGCGCCTTCGACGTGCGCGCGCAGATGTCGTACCCCAGCACCATCGCACGCAGCAGCGCGGTGCCGCCCGCCTTGTCGCGTTCGGCCATCGCGAGCGCCGCCGGCACGATGCTGCAGCCCGGATGCACGAGTGCGAGGTAGTAGGTATCGTCGGTTTCGTCGGAATGCCCGTGCATGCCGTTCGCGAGCGCCGCGTTGATCGCGGAAGTCACGATGCGGCTGCCGATCACGCCCGCCTCCGGCTTGCCGCCCTGCGAGGCCGCAAACGCGATGGCGCTCCGACCCGGCAGCAGGCGCGAGCCGGAAACCATGGCGGCCAGCGTGTCGAGCAGGTGCTGCTTCGCGCGCTCGGCCACCGGCCCCGGCAGCGCGCGATGCGGCGCCTTGGCGATATAAGAAGCCAGATCTCTGAGGAGCGGCGACACCAACACTTTGTTTTTATTGAATTTTTTCATTCTGCCCGGATTCCGGCGGACTGGATGACTTTCGCGTACAGCACGGTTTCGCGCCGCACGAGCGCGGCCAATTGATCCGGGGACCCCGGCAGCACTTCCGCACCCTGCGCGGTGAAGCGCTCGCGGATGTCGCGCCGCTCGAGCACGCGCGCGACGTCGCCGTTCACCTTGTTGACGATATCACGCGGCGTCGCGCCCGCCATGAACAACCCTGACCACGGCAGGATGTCGATCTCGCGAAACGTTTCCGCGATCGACGGCAATTCCGGCAGCACGCTCGCGCGCCTGCCGGAGGACACGGCAAGGCCGCGCACGCGGCCGGACTTCAGGTGCTGCATCGCGCCGACGATGTTCGCGAACATCACCTCCACCTGCCCGCCGATGAGATCGACGAACGCCGGCGCCGCGCCCTTGTACGGCACGTGGTTCATTTTCGTCTTCGCAATCGATTGCAGCAGTTCCATCGCAAGATGCTGCAGGTTGCCGACGCCCGCCGACGCGTAATTCAGGCTGCCGGGTCTGGTTCGCGCGAGCGCGACCATGTCCTTCACCGATTTCACGGGCAGCGACGGATGCGCGACCAGCACCATTGGCGACGCCAGCAGCTGCGTCACCGGAGCGAGGTCCTTCTGCGGGTCGTACGGCAGATTCCTGTACAGGCTCGGATTAATCGTGATCGGCCCCGCGTTGCCGAGCAGTATCGTATAGCCGTCCGGCGGCGACTTCGCCACATGATCCGCGCCGATGTTGCCGCCCGCGCCCGCCCGGCTCTCCACGATCACCGTGTGCCCCCACGACTCGGTCAGCCGCTGCGCGATGACGCGCGATACCTCGTCGTACGGCCCGCCCGGCGCATAGGGCACGACGATACGCACGGGCTTCACCGGATAGGTTTGCGCCGCGGCGGCGCCCGCAACTGCAAGCGCCCCGACGACCAACGCGAGGCGCATCCCGTCGCGCACGGCTACTTGATGGCGAGCGGATTGACGGGCGACCCCACCGCGCCGGTGATCGGCAGCGCCGGCGCGACAAACAGGAACTCGTAACGCTTGTCGGCGGCGCAATCCTGTGCGAGCGCGGTCAGATGGAATATCTCGCCCACCGTGAGCCCCATGCAGGGGATCGTGATCCAGTGCCACGGCTGGTTGGTGTCCTCGGTCTCGTTCGGCCGCACCTCGGCGCCCCAGGTGTCGGTCGCAACACCGGCGATCTGCTTCTTGTGCAGCCACTCCACCGACTCGAACGCGAAGCCCGGCGCGTCCCCGCCGGAGTAGCCGTCCCAGCTCTTGCTCTGCAGGCAACGCTCGATGTGGCCGGTGTGCACGAGCAGGTAATCGCCGCGGCCGACTTCGACACCCTGCTTCTTTTCCGTGTAGTCGAGAACTTCGTTGGTGATCGCGAAGCCGTCGGGCAGCCATTTCTTGCCCATGGCGCGCGCCACGTCGAGCAGCACGCCGCGGCCGATCATCTTTTCCGCGGTTTTCTCGATGCCGCCCTTCGCCGCGCCCGCGCTCGACACGTTGCGGCAGTCGTAGCCGTTCCACATGTGGTCGTAGTACATGATGTGGCCGAGGCCGTCCCACTGCGTGCCGCACTGCAGCGGCATGATGATGATGTCGTCGGTGCCGCGAATCTTGCGATGGTCGAGGATGCCCGAGTACGCGTCGGTGCCGGTGCGCGTCATCAGGTGGATCGGGTTGAATCGCCCGAGCGCAGGGTACTTGCTTTTCGCGCCCTGCGGGCCATGCTGGTCGTATTTCAGCGCGAGCGATATGACCTTGCCCTTGCGCACGAGCCGGCACGCCGCGACGATGTCCTCGGGCCGCGTGAAATTGAGCGTCCCGATCTCGTCATCCTTGCCCCAGCGGCCCCAGTTCTTGAACCGTTTTGCCGCCTTCTCCACGTCCTTGCGGGTGAGCTTGCGGTTCTTTTTCTCGCGGGTGTCGATGATCTTGGGCTTTTTCAGCGTGGCCATGTCCGGGGTGTCCTCAGGCGGGTTGAAATGACGGGAGCCCGGAGTCTAGCCAAGTGTGCCGCGCGCGGTCAATGCGCGACCCCACCGCGCGTTGCCGGAATCGGCGCAGCGGGATACGCCCTTCGGGACCGGACGGTCGAACGATCCGCTGGTCCGATCGCTGCGTCTCTTCCATAATGGCGTTCCGGCCCCCGTGATACGCGATCGCTCATGAACATCCACGCTGAACCCGGTCTGTTTCTGCGCTACGAGCCGGCCGCGACGCCGGTCCCGCTGCTCGTGGACGTCTCGCGCAGCGGGCGCGAGTATCCCGCGGAGTACCGCACGCCGCTGCCGTTCACGACCGTGCACGACAACGTCTCGATGTACGTGGACAAACTGTGGGCCGGCGCGCCGGGCGTGGGCGGCACGCTGCTCTACTGCTGTTTTCCGAACACCTGGATCGACGTGAATCGCAGTGAGTCCGACATGGACCCTGCGGTCGTGGACGGCACGTGGCCGAGACCGCTGGCGCCCACCGCCCGCACGCTGGAGGGACTCGGCCTCATCAAGACCCGGTCGCGGTACGGCGAGCCGTTTCAGGAACGCGCCCTTGCCGTGGCCGAGATCGAAGAGCGACTGGCGCGCTACTATCGCCCGTATCACGCCGAACTGAAGCGTGTCGTCGATGCGCTGCACGGCCGGTTCGGCGTACTGCGGCAGATCTCCTGTCATTGCATGTCGGCAACCGGGGCGCCCACGCATCCCGACGCCGGCCGACCACGCGCGGATTTTTGCGTAAGCGACCTCAGGGGCAGGACGGCGTCGCCCGATGCCATGGCGCTCGTGGTGGACACGCTGCGCGGCTACGGCTACTCGGTATCGGTCAACGACCCCTACGTCGGCAACGAACTCATCGGCCGCCACGGCGATCCGGCACGCGGCATCGATTCGATACAGATCGAGATCAACAAGAAGCGCTTCATGGACACGAATACCTTCCGCACGACCGCGGGCTTCGCGACGCTCAAGTCCGATCTCGACCGGTTGCTGCGCGTGGTGGCGGCCGACACGCTCGCGCGGTTGCAACAGCGGAGACCGCGCACATGACCATTACATTTTCCGGCACGATCCTTCGGCACATGGCTGCCGTGTTCGCGATGGTGCTCGCGTTCTGCGCCGACACGCCGGCACAGGGTTACCCGGAGAAACCGGTGCGGCTCATCATGCCGTTTCCACCGGGCGGCGCATCCGAAAGCGTGGCCCGGCCGATTCTGCAAAAAGCCGGGGCGGCGCTCGGGCAGCAGTTCGTGTTCGACAGCCGTCCGGGGGCGTCCGGTGTGATCGCCGCGGACCTCGTCGCGCGCGCGCCGGCGGACGGATACACGCTGCTGCTCGCCACAAGCGCGCTTTTTTCCATACTGCCGGGTCTCAACGCCAACCTGCCGTTCGACCCGGTGCGCAGCTTCGCGCCGATTTCACGCTTCGTGCTGCTGAACAACGTGCTGGTCGTGCATCCGAGCCTGCCGGTCGGCAGCGTCACGGAACTGATCGCGCTGGCCCGGCGCCGGCCGGGCCAGTTGAACTATGCCTCTGCGGGCAACGGCACGACGTTCCACCTCGCCGGCGAAATGTTCAAATCGATGGCGAAAATCGATCTCGTGCACGTGCCGTACAAGGGCGGCGCGCCCGCGCTGACCGACCTGATCGCCGGACAGGTTCAGGTGTTGTTCGATTCCCTGTCGACGGCGCTCGGCCCGATCAAGGCAGGCCGGATGAAGGCGCTCGCCGTGACGACGCGCCAGCGCGCCGCGGTGCTTCCCGGCATACCGACGGTGGCGGAATCGGGGCTTCCCGGATTCGAGGTGGCGGGCTGGTTCGGCATCGTGGCGCCCGCAGGCACGCCGCGCGAGATCGTTGCGCGACTGAACGCTGAAATCACGCGTGCCCTCGACGCGCCTGACGTCCGGCAGCGGCTGTTGGACCTCGGCCACCAGATTGCCGGCAACAGCCCGGAGGCCTTCGCCGCGTTTATCGGCGCCGAGATCGGGAAATACGCGGCGGTCATCCGCGACAACCGCATACGCGTGGATTGACCCGTGCCGGCACACGTCGAACCCGGAATTTTCCTGCGTTACGAGCCTGATGCGGACGCCGTTCCGCTGTTTGTGGACGTCTCGAAAAGCGGCCTCGAGTATCCCGAGACGTTTCGATCACCGGTTGCGTTCACCGCGGTACACGACAACGCGTCGATGCACGTGGATGCGCTGTTCGCCGGCGCGCCCCGCGTCGGCGCCACGCTGCTCCGGTGCGTGTTCGCGACTTTTTTCGTCGACGTCAACCGGCACGAACTCGACCTCGATCCCGCCGCCATCGACGGCGAGTGGCCGGTGCCGCTGCAGCCTCATGTTCGCACGCTGAAAGGCCTGGGGCTCATCAAGACAAAATCGCGTTACGGCGAGCCGCTGCAGGAGCGCAAGCTCACCGTGGCCGAGGTCGAGGAGCGGCTCGAACGGTACTACCGGCCCTACCACCGGGAAATGCAGCGCATCGTGGAGACGCTGCACGCGCGCTTCGGCCGGTTGCGGCATATCTCCGGGCACTGCATGTCGGCCACCGGCGCCCCGACGCATCTGGACGCGGGCAGGCCGCGCGCCGATTTCTGCGTGAGCGACCTGAACGGAACGACCTCGTCGCGAACGTTCGTGGATTTTCTGGCCGAACTCTTGCGCGGATACGGCTACAGCGTCGCGATCAACGATCCCTATCTCGGCAACGAGCTCATCCGGCGCTACGGCGCGCCGTCGCGCGGCATCGACAGCATTCACCTGGAAATCAACAAGAAGCTCTATATGGATACCACCACGTTTCGCAGGACCGCGGGCTTCGCGCAGGTGAAAGCGGATATCGACCGCCTGCTCGCGGCGGTCGCGCGCGACAGCACGACGCTGTCCCGCTGAACCGACACCGGAGCCGGCGCATGACGATGCTGAAAAGACCCGGACTCGACCTCTACTACGAAGTCGACGACTTTACCGACCCCTGGACCACGCCGGACCCGATTTTGCTGCTGCATGGAAACAGCGAAAGCGGCCGTGCGTGGTTCGGCTGGATGCCCGCCCTCGCGCGGCGGTTCCGGGTCGTGCGGCCGGACATGCGCGGTCACGGGCGTTCGACGCCGATGCCGCGCGACTTTCCGTGGACCGTCGACACGCTCATCGACGACTATGTGGTGCTGATGGACGCGCTCGGCATCCGGCGTTTCCACCTGGTCGGCGCGAAAATCGGCGGCACCATCGCGCGCGCGTTCGCGGCACGGCAGCCCCACCGCGTGCGCACGCTCACCGTGGTCGGCACGCCGCCGCCGTTCCGGGAAGGGCTCCGGGAAAAAATTCCCGCCTGGCGCAAGGATTTCGAGCAGAACGGCATCGAGCCGTGGGCGCGTCGAACGATGGCGGGCCGGCTCGGCAAATCGTTCCCGCGCGAAGGCGCGGAATGGTGGATTCGATTCATGGCGAGCACGTCACTCGACACCCAGCTCGGATTCATCGGCACCATCGCTTGCGCCGACATCACCGCCGACATACCGGGGATCGCCTGTCCGACGCTCGTGATCACCACCGAGGAGAGCGGACTTGCGTCCGTCGAACAGGTCCGCGCCTGGCAGCAGCAGATCCGCAATTCGAAACTGCTGGTATTGCCCGGCGATTCGTATCATGCCGCCGTCACCGATGGTGCCGCCTGCGCGCAGGCCACGATCGAATTCATCGCGCGCAGCGGCGCCTGAACCGCGCCGGGCAGTTAAATAAATAAAAACATCAGGTTACGGATTTCAGGCCGCGAAAGGTACGATGATGTCGGACAGAAAACCGATCGACGTGTTGCGGCACTACCCGCAGGTCAACAACATCCGGGACGAAAAACTGCGGCTCGCCGTCGTCGACGTGTGGGAGACGCTGTGGTCGCAGTCCGCGTGGAACGATCCGGCGGACCTGCCGACGTCGGGCGAGATTCCGTATCCGAACCTGCCGCACTCGCAATGCGTCGTCACGCTGGCGGTCGCGATGGCCGACGCGATCAAGAAACACCACGGGATCACGGTGAACCGCGATCACCTCATCGCGGCTGCCGTGCTGCAGGACGCGAGCAAGGTGGTCGAGTACGCGCCGGGTCCGGACGGCAAGGCCGTGCGCACGGAAATCGGCAGGCAGTACCCGCACGGCTTCTGGTGCGCGCACGTTGCGGTGGAGAAGGGGGTGCCGCATGAAATCGGCCACATCATGCTGACGCACTCGTCGGGCGCAGCGAAATTTCCCGATACGCTCGAAGGCAAGATCCTGTATTTCGCGGACCAGCTCGACGTCATCGCCATTCACGGCGACCGCTGGAAGAAGCATCTGATGATTGCGAAATCGCCCGCGTGACGAACAACCAGGAAGATCGATTTCGATACCGGAGGAGGATGCATGGACAGCGAACGTTACGCCCGGGGTCAACAACTGCGGCGCGAAGTGCTCGGCGACCGGTACGTGGACGCCGCGGCGAAAAACACCACGGACTTCAACCGGCCGTTTCAGGAACTCATCACCGAAACCGTCTGGGGCAACATCTGGAGCCGCCCGGGACTCGACCGCCGCACGCGCGCGCTGATCAACATCGGCATGTTGACGGCGATGGGCCGCACCGAGGAAGTGAAAATCTACCTGCGGGCGGCGCCCAACATCGGCGTGACGCAGGACGACGTGCGCGAAGTGCTGATGCAGGCCGCGATCTACTGCGGCATACCCGCCGCGCTCGACAGTTTTCGCGTTGCGCAGGAAATCTTCCGGGAACAGGCGGCCGCCGGCAACGCGTGACTTCCTGGCGCGGCAACTGCCGCGCCACGCAAGAGCTACTCGATGCGGATGCCGGCCGCCTTGACCGTCTGCGACCACTTCGCGATCTCGCTCCGGAAATACGCCGCGAACTCGTCCGGCGTACTGCCGACGGGATCGGCGCCGCCTTCGATGAACTTCCGCCGGATGTCGGGAACCGCCAGCGCGCGTGCGACCTCGGACTGCAACCGTCCGACGACGTCGCGCGGCGTGCCGCCGGTGGTGAACAGCGCATGCCAGTTGCCGGCTTCGTAGCCCTTGACGGACTCGGAGACGGTCGGCACGTCCGGCAGCAGCGCAAGCCGTGCCGTGCCCGTGGTTGCGATCAACCGCAATTTTCCCGCGGCCGCGAGCGGCAGCGAGGTCAGCGGGTTGTTGAGCGAGAATTGCACCTGCCCGGCCACGAGATCCGTGATGCCCTGCGCCGTGCCCTTGTACGGCACGTGCGTCGCCTCGAATCCCGAGACGCGCGCGAGCAGCGCCACCGCGAGATGATTCGCGCTGCCGACGCCGGACGACGGATACATCAACTGGCCGGGACGCGCCTTCAGCAGCCGCACGAGTTCGGCGGTGTTGCGCACCGGCAACGCCGGATGCGCGAGCAGCGCGAACGGCGAGGCGATCACCTGCGTGACCGGTACGAGATCGCGCTGCGTGTCGTACGGCAGTTTCGGATGCACGCTCGGGTTCATCGCGATCGTGCTGGTGACGAGCAGCAGCGTGTGCCCGTCCGCCGGCGCGCGCGCCACGAGTTCCGTGCCGATGATCGTGGAGCCGCCGGAACGGTTGTCGATCACGATCTGCTGCCCCAGTGCCTCGGTCATGCGCGCTGAAATCGTGCGCGCAGTCGTATCCGCCGGCCCCGCAGCCGGATACGGCACGACGATGCGGATCGGCTTGGCCGGAAAACGCGCCGTGCCCTGCGCGTAGCCCGGCAGCGCTGCGCCGAGCCCGGCAACGATGCATGCCATGCGCACGCTGCAACGGCGCGCGGACAGGCGTCCGGGGAAGGCGTTCATTCGGGTTGCACTCCGGCCGCCTTGACCACCTGCGCCATGCGCGCAAGTTCCGACGCGAGAAACGCCGCCAGCTCCTCCGGCGCGCCGCCGCCCAGCTGCGCACCGCCCTCGGTGAGTTTCTGCCGCACATCCGGCAGCGCAAGCGCCCGCGCGATTTCCGCCTGCAATCGAGAAACGATCTCGCGCGGGGTGGCCGCCGCGACGAAAGTGCCGAACCATACGCCGGACGCATACCCCTTCACGCCGGATTCCAATACGGTTGGCAGTTCGGGCAATATGTCGAGCCTCCGCGCGGCGGCCACTCCCAGCGCCTTCAGCCGTCCTGCCTTGACGAGCGGCAACGACCCCAGCGGATTGCTGAAATTGAAATGCACGTGCCCCGCGACGAGGTCCGTCAGCAGCGGCGCCGTGCCCTTGTACGGCACGTGCGTCGTTTTGACACCCGCGGCGAGGCTGAACTGCGCCGCCGCGAGATGATTCGCGCCGCCGATGCCGGACGATGCGTAGAGCAGTTCGCCCGGGCGCGCTTTCGCCAGTTTGACGAGATCGTCCGCCGTGCGCACGGGCAGCGCCGGGTGCACGATCAGGATGAACGGGGTGTTCATCACGAACGACACCGGCGCGAGGTCGCGCTGCACGTCGTACGGCAGCTTGCGGTACGCGTACGGGTTGCTTGCGATCGCGCTCGTGACCAGCAGCAGCGTGTGCCCGTCGGGCGGTGACTTTACGGTCATTTCCGTGCCGATGATCGTGTTCGCGCCGGCGCGGTTGTCGATCACCACCGGTTGCCCGAGTCCGTCGGCCAACCGCGGGCCCAGCACGCGCGCCGTAGCATCCACGGGCCCGCCCGCCGGAAACGGCACGATCATGCGGACAGGCCTCGCGGGAAAACGCCCGCCGCCCTGCACGATCGCCGCCTGCGCCGCGCCGCACGCCATCGCGAGCAGGCCCGTCGCCGCGGCCCGCGCGCGGCGATCAAAAGGCATAACGCCGAAGCCCGCCGTCCACGGGCAACACCGCGCCGGTGATGTAGGACGCGACCGGTGACGCGAGAAACACCGCGAGCGCGGCCAGCTCCTCGGGTTCGCCGTAACGTCCGACCGGAATTTCTTCCGCCGACTGTTTCGCGCGAAATTCGGGCGAATACTTGCGGCGGATCTGCTCGCTCATGATGCGCCCCGGCGGTATGCAGTTGACCGTGATGCCGTGGCGGCCGACCTCGCGTGACAGCCCCTTCGACCAGGCGTGTATCGCCGCCTTGGCCGGCGAGACCGCCAGCAGGCGATCCGGCTCGGACTTGCCGCTGATGTTGATGATGCGGCCCCACTTGTTCCCGGCCATCCCGGGAATGACGGCGTGCGTCAACTGGCGCACCGTGATGAAGTTGAGCCGCATCGCAAATGTCCATTCCGCTTCGGCCTCGTCGACGGTGATCGCCGGCTTGCTGCCGCCCGCGCTGTTTACGAGGATGTCCACGCGGCCCAGCGCCGCGGTGGCGGCCTTTGCGAGCGCCTCGGGCCCACCTTCCGGATAAATGTCCATCGCCAGCACGTGCGGCTCGGGACCACCTGCCGCGCGGATTTTCGCGGCAAGCTCGTCGAGCAGTTCGCGGCGCCGCGCGGCCACGCACACGCGAACGCCCTCCGCCGCCAACCCGCGGGCAATCGCGTGACCGATGCCCATGCTTGCGCCCGTGACGAGCGCGGTCTTGCC